>CBDUKH010000003.1:0-74431 GCA_965367755.1 uncultured Rhodothermales bacterium | reverse complement strand
CCGGTGAAAAGTATTGGAAGAACCAATAAACCCAGGACACCCGGGGCAAGTGAAAAGGTGGATGATGATTTCATGACTTACCACTTTCTTTGGTGGGATTAGACCACAAAGGCCGAACCGGTCTAATCGAGGCTCGAATAAAGATGGTAAATCTCGAATCGTCAAATCATCTAACACGCTTAAAATATTAGACTTAGTTAACGTAAAATCCGCTGTTTCTACACACATTTCACCCGTAAATAGCCGTTGTTCGGGTTTAGCAGGCCTCACGATAGAGTTTACTTTTCGGTTAGTTAAATCGAGTAACCACCACTGCCGAGGACCTTGTTTCGAAGAGTGTTTCGATTCTGGCAAAGTAAACCCCGGGCACTAACCGGGAGGCGTTAAACCCAACCTCGTGCCAACCCTGCCCGTGGTGCCGGTCGACAACATCAGCTACACGGCGGCCGAGAATATCATACACTCCTATACGCACATTAGACGGCGAACCGACCCTGTAGCGAAATGTCGTATTGGTGGAAAATGGATTCGGATAATTCGAGATCTCCAATCCATTACCAATCTTTGCAAGTGGATCAATTGAAATGACAATTGAATCTCCAAACCTGACAACGAATGAATCAGATGCTCCGTTACTAACCAGGACCATCGCTTCAGGCGTATTGCGTCCGAACGTGGCACTTCCTTCAAACACCCCGGCCACATATCCATTTCCCAGGCTGTCAAAAATTACCCCAAGCCCGAACTCACCGAACTCTCGACTGGTCAAGCTACCACTCTGGGTGACCCAACTTAGCAGGCCCGTCGAATCAATTTCTGCTACGAAGATATCGTTATCTCCAAAGCTCGTAAATGTAACTTCTCCCGATTCATCTTCGCCAAACGTGGCCGTCCCTTCAAATCCTCCCGTAGTTATCACCTGGTAACCGGGTGTCATATCTACTGCGGTCGCGACGTCGTCACCATCCCCACCGGCTCGTTTTGCCCAGCGTAAGCCACCGTCGGATTCCATGCTGGCGATAAAGATGTCGTCGCCCCCGACGCTCGTTAACACCGTTTCGTTGGGACCGTTAGAGCCAAACACGACCGCATCCTGGAAGTCCCCGACAACGGCAATCACTCCCGTATCCGCGCTCGCGATCGCATTGCCCGAATCACGACCTGGTCCGCCAAAAGATTGTATCCATACCAGCGAGCCAGTCGAGTCGTACTGTGCCACAAATCCATCGGTCTCACCATTCGATTCCAACTGCTCTTCGGTAGGATCACCAGCCCCGATTACGGCACCATCCTCGAAGAAGCCCGTCACATAGAGATTCTTCGACGAGTCCAGCGCAACGTCGGTGATGGCATCGAACCCGGTACCGTTTACGCCGGTCGCCCATGCAAAAATTCCATCGCCACTATACCTGGCCAGAAATCCGTCATTCGATTCTGCGTCGCCAGGAAGCGTTTGTTCGTTAGGCTCTCCAGCTCCAAAAGTTACTGACCCGCCGTAAAACCCCGCGACGTAGACGTTTCCCGACTCGTCTAGCTCAACGCTCCTTGCCTGATTATTACCTGCCCACTTTGCCCACTGGAGCAATCCGTCTGGACTGTATTTCGCTACGAAACCATTATGCGCAACGTTGTCGGCGATGAGAAGTGTCTCACCCGGTTGACCTCGCCCGAAATAAGCTGAGTCGGCGAAGAGTCCGGCGATATAAACGAACCCGTCTCGATCTACAGCGACGTCAAAAGCCTGCTCTGTGTGAGTGTCCCCATCTCGAAAGGCCCAGTCGAGTGCTCCATCAGACGAGTATTTCGCAACATAAAAGTCGAGCAGTCCATCACTTTCGATTGTTGTTTCATTGATCTCACCCTCACCGAAAACAGCGTCGCCTTCAAAATGGCCAACAATATATATGCTGCCTGTCCCATCTAGCGCGATACCATTTCCAGAATCGCTACCAGATCCACCCGCACCACTCGCAAACCACAGCTCCTGGGCACTGAGTGCTGTCGTGATATTCAGACCGGCGATGAAAAGCAATACCGACAACGCATTCCGGGGGCTTGCCAGTGCTCGAATTTGCGTCATGGTTTAAAAATCTCCAACACGATCAGGAACGTACGGCAAATGTTACACGCTCCCATCGTGATCTGTTAAAATCGAGTATCGATAGACGGATTACCAAGGTTAACTTTTTTGGGTCGAAGGGCAAGGCAAAATGCATGCTTGTTCTAACCGGATGCTGTTTTTTCGGGCCATCAAATGGCTTCGAGTCGTTCCCAATGATCCATTCTTGCTCTGTTTATCGTTTTTCTATCTAGGGTACCTCGAAATTTTCCGTCACTCCAGCGTCCTTCCAGCTATGAAATTAACGTTACCACCTCTCGGATTAGGCCTTGCAACACTACTGTTCATCACAATAGCGCAACCTGCTCTGGCGCAGGTTGATGATCTTGCGTTCTCCAGTTTCTCGACCCCGGGCCAGGCCAACCAGTCGTGTCTCAACGATGGAAACGGCATTTTTATATGCACGCCCGTTAGCAGCGATGTTGAATCGTCGCATGGAGTTGCTGCCATTGACATCGATGCAGACGGAGATGATGACTTGATCTTTGCGATGTCGAAGACTTTTCAGGACCCTGAATCGAACAATCGACTGTGTCTTAACGATGGCGCCGGTGTGTTTACGTGTTCAGACATTTCTGATGATCAGGACGATACCCATGGAGTGGCAGTTGCCGATCTCGACGACGATGGTGACATCGACCTGGCGTTTGCCAACGATAACGGCGAAGGCGCTACTCCTACTGATCGTGTGTGTTTGAATAATGGCTCGACGTCATTTACGTGTAGCGATGTGGCTGAGTCTACCGGGGAAAGTTCTGATGTCGATGCCGTAGATGTAGATGGAGATAGTGACGTCGACCTGGTCTTTGCCGTTTGGGGTACCAACAGACTTTGCATAAACGACGGATCAGCGTCATTTTCCTGTACTGACATCGCAGGAACGTCAACCACGTCGACCAGTGTTCTTTCGTATGACATGGACCTGGATGGTGACAGCGATCTCATCTTTACGAACTGGCAGTCGAGAGATCAGATTTGTTCGAACGATGGTAGCGGTTCTTTCACATGTGCCGATGTATCTACGGACAACGGGGACACGTACGGCTCCGCAGCTGCTGATCTGGATGACGATGGCGACGTCGATCTGGTTTTTGGCAATGCCATTTCTAATGACACCAGTCGCAAAAATACCATTTGTTTAAATGATGGCACCGGTACATTTGATTGTTCTGATTTCTCCGACAGGACTGATCATACCCGGGATGTGCTTGCAGCTGATCTGGATGCAGACGGCGATATCGACATCGTCTTTGCCAATGAGAGATTCTGGACATTTGGCCCTGGAGAAGGATTCAACCGTTTGTGCCGTAATGACGGCGCCGCTAATTTCACTTGCGAAAATATCGACAATGCAGAGCTTGGTAGTGGCGCGGTCGCTGTCGGGAATTTTGACGGAGTCCCCGTCGCCGTCGACGATCCTGTCATGATTCAGGGTGCAATATCGTTGACTCTTGACGGACCGAATCCTGTCAATACTAAAACAGCTTTCGTGCTTACATTGGATCGACCCCAGCGAGCCGTGATCGACGTGGTTGACATCCTTGGACGAAGAATCGCCGTGTTACACGGTGGCCATCAGCTGTCGGGCCTTTCGATTCGAGTCGAGTGGAATGCGTCAGACATGATACCCGGGGCGTACTTCGTCCGGGCAATTGGCGAATCCTTCGTTCAAACGAAACCGGTCGTTGTGGTTCACTGATTGGAGGGCTTTATTTCGTCCGTTACTTTTTAACGATCGACGGTTCCAGCAAAACGTTTACATCTGTTGAGTGTCGTCAATCATCTCGATCTTGAGAAGTGAAGGGCTTCAATCGTTTCTTTTCTTCGTCCTGCACCGAAATCTTCCGGGTTAAGCGTTAATAGTCACGTTAGCCGTACCTTTCCGTGGTACACTGCGTTTTGATTATTATACCGAGATTGCTTTTGACAAATGCGCCAAAGAAAACCTTTTGCGAGTTCTGGAAAATTGTTTGTGTTATCTGCGTTACCCTGGGTTGCGGCGTCGCATCTTACTCGAAGGCTCAAACCGTAGCAGTCGGCAACGGCAGTTATAGTACGACATTACCTTTCGGTGCCGTTGGACCTCAAAACTCGAACAATCAAAACGTCACTCCAAAGGTTTCGGGCAATTTTTCGCAGCCTGCCCAGAGTAACGATTTCTGGAGTAGTCTGATTTATCCGTTCTTCGGTTCGAGTTATTCCAACGTTCTCTATGCCCACCCGCTAAACGCAAAGGCTGTTGCCACGGGCCTGCAGATCGGGTACACCAGCGACCACATCTTTGCTGCTGACGATTATCTGTATCCGTTCAATCACCATTTGACAGTCGGTGTAAATGGAATGTCTGCAGCGGAGGCACTGACCGATTCGTATGGTGATTGGACGGTCACTGCGCTATGGGAAGATGGTGACACGCAGATGACAGCGACATTAGGACACGGCCTTCCCTATGTTTTCTTTGAGATAGCAGGCGGTGATGCTATCATTACTACTCAGTCAGCTCCAACAGTATGGCACAACAGTGGCGAGGTGCTTGGGTTAACTATTGATGGGAAGTACTATGGGATTTTTGCTCCATCCGGTTCCACATGGAGTGGTACAACAACCTTTCAATCGTCCCTCAATGGCGGAGGATTCTTTTCGGTTGCTGTCCTTCCCGATGGTGAAGCAAGTACGCTGGAGTTGTTTCGCCAACACGCATATGCCTTCGTAATAGATAGCGCGGTCGACTGGGAGTACGATGAACTGGCTGCCGAAGTCGCGACTTCGTACACCTACCAGACCGTCCTCATGGACGCTGCCGTCGGTAATGTTAACGAAACGATGACAGCCCTCTATCGACACCAATACCTGCACACCGTTGACCCTCTCACTGAGTTCTCATATCAGTCTCCAAATGGATTGATGAGACTGCGAGAAGGAAACAGTTTTACCACCGTCACGAACTTTTCAGGCGTCCTGCCAGCCCTTCCCGACAGAGGCGATTACAACCGTACCGAGCTTCTCGGACTCATCCAGGATGTTGCGTCGGAGTCACTCCCCGTAGGTCCCACGTATGAGAATGGAAAGGCGATGGCCCGGTTCTCGAATCTCGTACACATTGCTGACCAGCTTGGTGCTACAATTGAGAGGGATTATTTCCTCGGCGAAATAAAAAGTCGTCTTCAAGAATGGTTTACTGCGGGCGGCACGCAAGAATATTCTTACATCGAAGACTGGAACGTGTTAACGGGATATCCCTCAGGATTTGGTGCCGACAATCAGATCAATGATCACCACTTCCATGCGAGCTACGCTATCATGAGCGCTGCGACCATTGCTCTATATGACTCTACATGGGCAACGCAGGAGAATTGGGGTGGAATGGTCAACCTCCTCATCAAGGATGCCAACAATTGGGATCGATCCGACCATATGTTTCCATTCCTCAGATCTCACGACGCGTACGCCGGACATTCCTGGGCCGCTGGACACGGCGATTTTGGTGATGGCAACAACCAGGAATCAAGTTCTGAATCTATGAACTTTGCTGCCGCTGTTATTCTGTGGGGTGAAGCAACGAAACAGATGGACATCCGTGACCTCGGTGTCTTTCTCTATGCAACTGAAACGACAGCGGTCGAGCAGTATTGGTTCGATGTCGATAACGTAGTCTTTCCGGAAGACTATCCCCATGTAGCCATCGGAATGGTCTGGGGCGGTAAAGGAGTGCACTCAACATGGTTCGGCGCCGACCCCGAATTCATTCATGGTATCAATATCCTCCCGGTAACTAGCGGCTCGCTTTATCTGGGAAGACATCCTGATCACATTCTTGCCAACTACGCCGAAATCGTCGCTGAAAACAGTGGACAGCCGGACATCTGGCAAGATGTACTCTGGGAATATCTTGCACTAGCAGACCCTTCGCTGGCACTTTCGTATTACTTTGCAGACAACCAGTATGAACCATTTGATGGAGAGTCTCGCGCGCATACACTTCACTGGTTGTACAACCTGAAAAAGATGGGCCATGTTGATACGACGACTACTGCAGACATTTCGACGTACGCGGTATTCCGTGATGCTAATGGAGATAGAACTTACAACGCGTACAACCCCGGTAGCCTTACCCGTCAAGTCAATTTTTCGGATGGGTATACAATGATGGTAGCACCGAAAGAGCTTCGATCTGAAAGTACCTTCGAGGAGAATCTTGATGCCCCAGTAGCTCTGTTGTTCGCTGACAAAACAGAAGGTAAATCACCACTAACTATTTCGTTCGAAGGCAATAAAAGTTTTGATCGAAATGGCTTAGCCATTACCTATTCCTGGACGCTTGGCGAGAGTGCTACCAGTAGTGCAGCTGATACTGTTTATAGTTTTACTGAACTTGGAACACACCGAGTTACTCTTACCGTCACCAACGAGTTAGGCATTAGCACAAGCGATAGCGTCCAGGTAACCGTGCTCGGAAATGGGACTCCGTTCCTCGGACAGCCTGTAACTGTGCCGGGAAGAATCGAGGCCGAGCATTATGATCATGGCGGAGAGGGGATAGCCTACCACGATAATGATTCGAACAATATCGGTTTGGCTTTTCGCCCGGACGAAGGCGTGGATCTTGAAGGCGCGAACGATGGTGGCTTCGATGTTTACTGGACGACAGATGGCGAGTGGATCGAATATACTATCGAAGTCACTGAAGCGGGTACGTTCGATTTTCGCCCATACGTTGCGACCGTTCCAGGTTTCGGGTACCTGCGACTTCTCGTCGATAACGTTGATGTCAGTGGGCGCAGGAGGATACTTAACACGGGAGGTTGGCAATTTTGGAAAGCCGTTGATGTGCTCGACGTCGACTTGGAATCGGGCACGCACGTTATGAGACTCGAGTTTGAATCAGACTCAGATAAAACCGGTTGGCTAATGAGTGTTAACTATATCGACGTTTCCCAATCGACTGTGGTAGACGTCGACGATGAGGCGGTGGCCGGCTTCGCGTTCGCCCTTCAAAAGGCTTTTCCCAATCCGATCTCCGGTCAAGCGAACATCACGTATTCGATCCCTGAATCGGCACCCGTTTCTCTTGAAGTCTTTAACTCGCTCGGTCAGAGAGTCGGGATTCTTGTGCAGGAAGAGAAACCAGTCGGGACTCATTCGGTAATTTTCGACAGCTCGGAACTTGCAAATGGAACATACTTCTACCAGCTCCGCGTGGGTACACAAGTCGCCACGAAAGCGTTGATTGTTCTGAAGTAAAACCTGACCTCAATTCAGATCCGGTTAGATGCTCAGTTGATCCGAAACTGCTTCACCCATTTACGCAATTCGTTGAACGGCTCGCATCAGGATGGGAATTCTTGTCGGCAGGATTCTATATTAGATCGTAAACCTCAGCCATCCTCCAAACCTCCGGCACCATGGACGTATCTCGCAGGAAATTTCTCGGTACCGGCGTAGCCGCGTCCGCGTCGCTCTTCGCCAGTCTGAACGCTGTTCGGGAAAGCACCATCACGAAAATAGAATCCCTACCTCTAGAAAGACCGGCTGGAGGCAGGCTCGTTTCTGCAGATGTCTACTCGCTTGACCCGTCGGTGACATATCTTAATCATGCGTCTATCGGTACAACTCCGCGTGTCGTTCAGGAAGCCCATAAGGCTTACCTGGATCTGTGTGAAACCAACCCGTGGCTCTATATGTGGTCCGAGCCCTGGAAAGAGACGCTTACTGATCTTCACGAAGAGCTTGCAATGCTGCTCGGATGTTCGGGCGACGAAATCGCAATAACCCACAACACCACCGAGCTGTTCAACACGCTGGCGCATGGACTGCCCCTCGGTCCCGGCGATGAGGTCCTGTATAGTTCACTCAATCACGGCGGAGCAAGTATATGTTTTCAGTACAGGTCCTCCGAACGGGGATTCTCTGTGCGGCAATTCGAGTTTCCATTAACTCAAGTGCCGAATATGTCTGTCGAAGATGTAGTGGCTGTCTATGATCAGGCTATTTCTCCTGCAACCAGGCTCCTCGTTCTTCCACACATCGACAACATGATTGGCCTCCGCAATCCGTTGAAAGAAATCGCTTCCATGGCTCACGACAGGGGTGTCAAGTGGGTGGCCGTCGACGGGGCGCAGACTGCTAACATGATCCCTGTTGATCTCCACGATTCAGGCGTCGATATGTATGCAACTAGTGCACACAAGTGGCTTCAGTCTCCCAAGGGGCTCGGCATTGCCTACGTAAAGAAAGATGTTCAGGAAGAGCTACGCCCAATGTGGGTGACGTGGGGACAGAAATCATGGTCGGGAACTGCACGCATATTCGAGGACTACGGTACGCGTGCCCTCGCCGCTGTTATGGCGCTTGGAGATGCGCTCACGTTTCATGCGCAAATTGACATGTCAGCACGACAGGACCACCACGTGTTAATGTGGAAGCATATGCAGTCTCTTGTAGGAAAGTCGCCGTCGCTAGGATGGGCGTCTCCGCGAAGTTGGGAACTGGGTGGTGCGCTTTACGGCATTTCATTTGCCAGCCGCAAAAGTACGGACGCAGCGAAGATGCTATTTGAAGATCATGGAATTGTGCTTCGGCCATTCCGCACGCCTGAGTTGAACCTGGTTCGCGTTTCGCCAAACGTGGCAAATGGGCCAGAAGATCTTGAAAAACTGGTCGAGGTTCTGCGCTCGTAGACGGCGGCGAACTGGCGGCGCTCAACAACAAATATTCGCACAGCAAGCTGAGGTATAATCCTGCACTTTGGAGTAAATTGACCGGAATTAAAAACTGCGGTTTCAATGATCAGTTACTTTAGAAAGTCAGCACTACTGCTTGTCATATCTCTCACGTCGTTCGGGTGCAACCCGGTGCAGTCCCAAACACAGGAACACGCTCCCTACGACTCGGGTGGATACCTTATCCCCGAACAGGCAGCCTACGATGTCAATTATTACGACTTAACGCTCGACGTAAACCCGGCGGATAGTTCAATTTCGGGGACACTGGCCATGACGGCAACCATCACGTCTCCCGCTGCTGAAATAGTAATGGACCTTGACCCGATTTTAGCTATCCATGCCCTCGAAGAGGAAGTGAAGGGCGGCCTGAAAGCCGCGACCTTTACCAGGGAGTCTGGACGAGTACGCATCAGGCTTCATAAGACAAAGCAGCCCGGCGATGTTCTTAAACTCGTGGTCACCTATGGTGGTGTTCCGCGCGTAGCTCCCAACCCTCCGTGGGATGGCGGCTTTACATGGGCCTCGACGGAAGACGGCTCACCGTGGATTGCAACTACCTGCCAGACAATCGGTGCAGATGTCTGGTGGCCTGTAAAGGATCACGTATCAGATGAACCTGATTCGATGTCTCTCCACATCACTGTCCCGAAACCGCTTGTAGTAGCTTCGAACGGCAGACTCACAGGAACAGAAGATCATGGAGACAAGATCACCTACAACTGGTTTATCTCTAATCCCATTAACGTATACAACGTCGCACTGAATATCGCCCCGTACAGGACGATTGAGACAACCTACAAGAGTATAGCTGGAGACACGTTTCCAGTAGTGTTCTACGTCCTTCCGGAGGATTACGAAAAGGGCCTCAAACTCTTTCCGGAAATCCTTGACCACCTTTCATTCTTCGAGGAGACAGTCGGCCCTTATCCGTTTCGTGCTGACAAGTACGGCGTCGCGCAAACGCCACATCTCGGTATGGAACATCAGACAATTATTGCTTACGGTGCTAACTTCGACAACGGTTCCATGACAGGAGGAGTCGACTTCGGGTACGACGCCTTGCATCATCACGAACTTGCTCATGAATGGTGGGGGAATCTCGTAACAAATATAGACTGGTCGGATATGTGGTTGCATGAAGGATTCGGGACATACATGCAACCTCTGTACCGGGAAAAACTGGCAGGAACTGCTGCGTATCACGAACAGATGGCACGTTCCCGACGCGGTATTCAGAATGAGATTCCGGTCGCTCCGAGGGGCGTCCTGTCGAGTCAGGAGATTTATGGCGGAGACATCTACAGCAAGGGTGCCTGGGTACTTCACACGCTGAGGTATTTGATAGGTGAAGAGCAGTTGCGCCAGTCGCTCAAGCTAATGGCGTATCCGGAACCGGAGATGCTTGCGGCAATTGACGGTTCTCAAACGAGGTTTGTGACTACGGACGATTACAAGGCCATAGTCGAAGAGCTATCCGGTAGAAACCTGGACTGGTATTTTGAAATGTATATCCGACAACCACGGTTGCCACGGTTGCATACTCAACAAAACGGGACTCAGCTGACCCTGTCATGGGAAACACCTGACGATCTCCCTTTTCCGATGCCGGTCGACGTGTCTGTTGACGGGAAGACTCAGCGCGTGGAGTTTGGAGAAATGAATGAGGCAACGATCCAGGTACCTGAAAGTGCTAAGATAGTCGTCGATCCTATGAACTGGATCCTTAAAGAGGAGCAGTAAGTACCGATCCTCTATGTTCATGTTATCCCGGCGGACGAGGCATGTCCACGATAGATTTATGCTAGGTCGAGGTACGGCTCGTTCAGCAAATCTCGAATGCAATACCTTGCTAATAATACAAATAGTGTCTGACGTATATGTCAAAGAAGAAGTCAAAGAAGAAAAAGCCGCTGTATGAAGTCCAGCATTCTCCAATTCACGGGTACGGGGTCTTTGCCGCAAGGAAGATTCCCAAAGGAACGCGGATCCTTGAGTACAAAGGGGAAAGGATCTCTCATGAAGAGGCCGATGAACGGTACAATGACACGAACAGCGTCCATGCACACATCGTCTTGTTCGCCGTCGATGACGATACTGTAATTGATGGAGGGTCGGGCGGGAACGATGCCAGGTTTGTTAACCATTCCTGCAAGCCCAATTGCCAGGCAATATCTCACAAGCGAAGAGTTTTTATCGAGTCGATCAAGAAGATCAAGAAAGGCGAAGAGCTGTTCTACGACTACAGCCTTGAGCTGGACGAAGAGTTCGATAAGGAATTTTCGCACCTCTACGCGTGTCGGTGTGGCGCCAAGAAGTGCCGAGGGGTGATGCTGGCTGCATCGTCTTGACACAGAAGGGCGAGCCAGGGTGAGGTAATAGAGTAGCAGATTGATACGTCGGTAGCGTACCTTACGCTTCAGATTCTCGAATCAAATCCGTTTTACGATGTTGCTCGCTTCACGCCGCACAAAGCAAGGTAATATATCTGTTGGGTGGGTAGTCCCGTTGTTCATCACCTGCCTGTTTGCACCCACGGCGAGCGCTCAGTTTTTTGGTGTTGGTGTGAAGGCCGGTCTGAATAGTGCTACCATTAGTGGCGTACGGGGTGCTGAAAGTATCCTGGACATTCATCTTGGCGTGGCCGTTCCATACGAACTATCTGACCGTATACATCTTCAGCCGGAAATACTCTTTTCGCGACAGGGCACGAAAGTAGAGACGGATCTTTTTCTTCGATACAACTATCTGAATGCACCGATCCTGGTTAAAGCCGCCGTGTGGAAGAAGCTGTATCTCGAAGCGGGTCCCCAGTTTGGGTACAGGCAGGCCGCCAATATTGAGGAAGACGGAGAAGCCGCCTCGGTCCGTAATCAGATAACGGCGTTAGACTTCGCAGTTGTCGGAGGCATATCGTTCTACGTGCCCGACTACCCCGTTTTCCTTGGCATCAGGTACAACAGGAGCCTGAACAACACCCTTATCACTCCTCCTGCCAACCTGCTATTCACCAACCGGGTGTTCCAATTTTACATTGGATACCTGTTCGAATAGGAAAATAGGAGTGAAGGCGTGAACGATCATCGCGGTAAACGTTCGCTGCGGCCTGTCGTCTTAAGAAGTATCACCGGTCGTAGGAGCTTTCCTAATCGTCTAGTCGACCGTACAACCACCGGAAAACCCTTCAGCGGAATACGTAGTCGTCGCCTGACCTGCGCGATTGCCGACGCGGACTGTCAATTCCAACGTATGCCCCGACCCCGAACGACGTGGAGAACAATAGTCCAATTCGTAGACACTATTGGCTTGATCACTGATCCGTTCTGCTATCTCTCTGAATTTGGGCGTTATATCATTGATGTTCGACGCGAAGACAGTACCGTCTTTGCCTACTGAGTTCAGGAAATTCTCATCGATTTCGCCCCGCAGACCAATACTGTACATATTAATTCTGGCGTCCGCATTGTTTACAGCCTGGAGTGCGTTCGATTGTGTCGACCGTGACGCCTGATCTGTACCGTCAGTAAACAAGGCGATGGCTCCAATTGATGCAATGTCGGGGTCGACCTGCGAAAGATGATTTTCCAGAACGGAAACTGATTGTTCGATAGCTCCATAAAGATTTGTCGACGCATCATTGCTCATATCTGCATTAAGGCCTTGAATAGCAGCAGTCAGTAGCGAGTCATCTTCAGAAAAACCGACGAGCTGTTTAAGGGCAGCCTCGCCATCAAACCACCAGATGCCAACCTCAGTCCGATCTACCTCGAGCGCTGTGTCGAGGAATGCAATGGATGCACTCTTGAGCGGTGCCAGGTTCTCGCTACTCGTGATACTTCCGCTGAGGTCGAGGACCAGTACAACACTTGTCTTGAATTCGCCTTCCTGACCGATCACCTTGCTGGCAGATTCAAACTGTGACTCGGGGGTCCCGTTGTCCCGGATAGAAAAGTTAGTCGAATCGAGTCGACCGATAGGCGAGCCATCGGTTGCTATGACCTTGTACAGTACAGAAATATTAGCAGGGAAGGAGACGTCCTGGCTAATTACGGTTACACTGATGTCAGAATTCAGACCCTGGGGACAGTTGGCGGGATCGCACTCACCAAGGTCGCAGCCAACCAGCTGAACTGTGCCGATCGCTACGACGAGAATTACGCTTGCCCGGCTGAGAAGCCTGGAGATTATCTTGTTAGTCATCGCTCTTGGTAACCTTCTTAAGGTGAGAATTGCCGGCGTGCGCGACCGGATTGTTTATGGTTATCTGTACTTTGTCGGAGGAACGAAAGTGCGTTCGGTCGCGGCGACGACACGAAAACACCATACAATACCTACTTGTTTACATTGTGTTTCGCCGGCTCAATGTGAAACCTGCTTCAAAATGAATCCGCTTTTACCGCCCGAGTACTTTATTCCCGACGTCGAAGCTCGGACCTGGGGGGATGGGCGCATCTATTTGTATGGATCGGTCGACATTCCAGCCAACACGGAGTATGGCAGTCACGAATACCGCGTGTTTTCCTCCGACGATATGCGGTCGTGGGTGGATCATGGAATCAGTTTTGAGTCAGATGATGTTCATTCAGACACCTCGCAGCGCCTCTTTGCACCCGACTGTCTCTACCATAACGGTGCGTACCACCTGTTTTATTGTACAGCGGATAACCGGGAAGGGGTAGCGGCCAGTAAATCGCCGGCGGGACCATTCAGGAACAGCAGGCCCGTGTCTGGTGCCGACGGAGACAGTATCGATCCGGCCATTTTTAAAGATGACGATGGACAGATCTACTACTTCTGGGGTCAGTTTGAGTTACGAGGAGCAAAGTTGACTGACGATCTGGGCGCTATTGACGCGGGGACGTTAAAGGCCGATCTGCTGACCGAAGCTGAGCACGGATTCCATGAAGGAGCGTCGGTCAGGAAACGAGGAGATACGTATTACCTCGTGTATACAGATATCTCGAGGGGACGTGCTACGTCGCTGGGATATGCTACTTCGTCGTCTCCGCTGGGCCCGTACACGAAGAGAGGAATCATCATCGACAACACTGGATGTGATGCGGAGACCTGGAACAATCATGGGTCCATCGAGGCCTTTGAAGGACAGTGGTATGTGTTCTACCATCGATCGTCACAGGCGAGCAGGTACAGCCGTCGGTGCTGCGTGGAGCGGATATTTTTTAACGAAGACGGGACGATTGATGAAGTTGAAATGACTACCGAAGGCGCTGGCTTACCACTCGGTGCCACCGACTGGATAAAAGCGTATCGCGCGTGTCTGCTTGGCGGAAGTGTTCGCAGCCTTTCGTTATTTCCCGACGAAAGTCAGCCCGTCTATGACGAAGTGCTTAGCGTTATTGAAGATGGAGACTATGCGGCCTACAAGTTTGTCGAGTTCGACAGTGAACTGACATCGTTCCATGTAATTGCCGCGTCCGCGTCATCGGGAGGTATTATTGAGGCAAGGCTGGACAGTCCAACAGGGAGATTGATTGCCGAGTGTTCTGTAACTAAAACAGGTGGCTGGAATCAGTGGCAAGAATTTTCGGTTTCGCTAAACCAGTCAGTCGCTGGGCGGCATCCACTCTTTCTTATTTTCCGTGGAAAGTGGGGCCGACTATTCGACCTCGACAGTTTCTGGTTTTCGCGGGGATGATTTTGAAGATAGTAGCTACAAGGTTCAGGGTTGGCATATACGATCACAGCGTTGACCATTAACGGCTGCCGGCCGCTAGCTGCTGACTGATGACCAATCACCGACCGCTGCCCACTGACTGCACGCCGCTGACTAATGACCACTTACCGCTGAACTCCCGGTTGCACACAAATCCCGAGGGGGCCGCCACTTCCTCCTCCCCGTCAGCAACTTAATCACGATCAGATTTTTTCGCCAATGCGAATTTGCTAGAAACATCCTAGGAAAAAGTCTAGGAATGCAACTCGTCTAATCGTCGCTTTTGAAACAAAATTACCCCACCCCCGTACGGAGGGGGTAAATAATTAAAAAAATGACTGAAAACACCCAAAAACTCATTTCACAGCGCCTGGCCAGTGCGGCTGGACACATCAAGGGGATCGAGCGGATGGTCCAAAATGATGCGTACTGTATTGACGTAATCAAACAAGTGCAGGCAGTTCAGGCAGCACTGAACAAGGTGTCGACGATTGTTCTGGAGAATCACCTTCGAACATGTGTATCGACAGCCATCCGCGGCGACAACCCGGACGAACGCGAAACAATGCTACAGGAAATAAGCGGCGTGTTCGAAATGGCCAACAAGCTGTGACACTTCAACGACCCGGTACATAAACGAGGACACTAATGAATACCAGGACTGTTACCATTCCGAACATCAGTTGCGGGCACTGTACTCACACCATCGAATCTGAAGTAGCGGATCTCGAAGGTGTTACACTGGCCGAGGCATCGCAGACGGAGAAGACGCTAAAAGTAGAATGGACTGAACCAGCGACATGGGAAACGATCGAAGAGTTGCTGAAAGAAATCAACTATCCTCCCTCAGGTGACTGACGGTACGGAAGCGAAGCGGAGTGTATCACAAAAAATATGTCTGAAAAACAGCAAACATTTCCGGTAGTCGGGATGACCTGCGCTAACTGTGTAGCCACCGTCGAGCGGAATGCCAAAAAGCTCGATGGTGTTTTGGACGCAACCGCAAACTTTGCCAGCGAAAAGCTTAGCATTACGTACGACCCCGAACGCACCGACGTTCAAACCGTCTCGAAGAACATTGTTGAGAAGGTAAACCAGGCTGGCTATCAGGTACCGACGACACAACTGGAGATGCAGCTGCTCGGAATGACGTGCGCGAATTGTGTTAAAAACATCGAGCGAGCTCTGACCAAAGTAGAAGGGGTGGTCGACGTCAATGTAAACTATGCCACCGAATCGGCGACGATTTCTGTAATCGCCGGAACGGCGAGTCGTTCCGACCTGGTCTCTGCGGTTCGGAAAGCAGGATATGACGTGGTCACACAACAGGCTGATGAATCCGAAGAAGATGCGGAACGTCAAGCGAGAGATGCCGAGATCAAACATCAACGACGACGATTTGCAGTCGGACTGGCATTTTCTCTACCGCTGTTCGTAGTCAGTATGGCGAGAGATTTCGGCATCATCGGAATGTGGTCCCATGCACCGTGGGTCAACTGGTTGTTTTTTGCATTAGCAACACCCGTACAGTTCTACGTTGGTTGGGACTATTACACGGGTGCATTCAAAAGTCTCCGTAACGGCTCGGCCAACATGGATGTCCTTGTAGCAATGGGATCATCCGCTGCGTATTTCTACAGTGTATCGGTGCTGTTAGCAAAATCGCTTGGGTCTTCGTTGCTAGGGAATCATGTCTACTTTGAGACTTCTGCGGTAATTATCACACTGATTGTCCTCGGCAAATTATTGGAAGCGCGGGCAAAGGGACGAACAAGTGAAGCAATCAAAAAGCTCATTGGACTTCAACCGAAAACAGCACGGTTGATTCGTGATGGCGAAGAATACGAGGTCCCCATCGATCACGTGATCGTTGGCGATCAACTTATCATCAAGCCAGGCGAGCGAATACCGGTTGACGGACGAGTCGTCGATGGCCGAACATCCGTCGATGAGAGTATGATAACGGGAGAGAGTATCCCAGTTGACAAGGAGATCGGGAGTGAGGTGGTTGGAGCGACCATCAACAAGCACGGGATGATTACAATTGAGGTAACGAGAGTTGGAAAGGAAACGGCCCTCGCACAGATTATCAAGCTGGTTGAACAGGCGCAGGGTAGCAAGGCACCCATCCAGCGCGTCGTTGATCAGGTCTCGGCCTTTTTCGTTCCCGTTGTCATTGGAATAGCTGTTCTCACCTTTATCGTGTGGCTTGCGTTAGGAGCGGGATTCGTTCCGGCATTGCTCCGTTTGATTGCGGTCCTTGTCATCGCGTGTCCTTGCGCGATGGGGCTTGCGACGCCGACGTCGATAATGGTTGGCATGGGTAAAGGAGCAGAGAAGGGAATCTTGTTCAAGAATAGTGTAGCACTCGAACAGGCTCAGAAACTGGATGTTGTTATTCTTGACAAAACGGGAACGATAACCAGGGGTGAGCCTACCGTCACAGATATCGTTCTAGCACAGTATGTTGGCACGAATCGCAACGGCTATTCGGCTGGTGTAGAGTCCCGTGTTTCAGAAGACAATTTCTTGAGATTAGCCGCGTCCGCTGAAAAAGGCTCGGAGCATCCTCTTGCAGAGGCAATTGTACAGGCTGCAGCGCAAAGAAATTTAAAATCCAGCAGGCCGGAGAATTTCGTGGCGCTCTCTGGTTCTGGAATCTCGGCTTCGGTAGAAGGACATGCAATCCTTCTTGGTAATCGTCGAATGATGGAACAAGAATCGATTGGTATCGACTCGCTGCTCTCCACAGCTGATGACCTGGAACGCGAGGCAAAGACTGTCATCTGGGTTGCCATCGATGCGTCTGTTGCCGGATTGCTTGCAGTTGCTGATACGGTCAAGGAGGGTGCTCGTGAGGCAATATCTGAGCTCAGGCAGAAAGGGATAGACGTGATAATGATCACTGGAGATAACCAGGCTACTGCCGAGGCTATCGCTAGAAGTGTGGATGTAGATCAAGTCTATGCGAACGTGCTTCCAGGGGAAAAGGCCGGTCATGTTACAACGCTGCAGGCGGGGGGTAAGCGTGTCGGGATGGTTGGAGACGGCATCAACGATGCTCCTGCCCTGGCTCAGGCTGATGTGGGATTTGCGATTGGGACCGGAACAGATGTTGCAATAGAATCTTCTGACGTGTCATTGATTCGAGGCGACCTTGCAAGCGTCCCCCAGGCGATAGAATTGTCCCGACGAACCCTGCGGAATATCCACCAGAATCTTGGCTGGGCATTTGGATATAATCTCGCCCTGATTCCGATTGCCGCAGGCATTCTGGCACCATTCGCAGGCGCACCTGATTTCCTCCGCGAGTTGCATCCCATCCTTGCAGCCGGAGCAATGGCATTTTCCAGTATCAGTGTGGTTACAAACGCGCTGAGGCTAAAGCGAGTTAAGCTGTAAGAAATTGGTTGTGAGTTACGGGTTAACGGTTATTGGTTTGTCAGTTTTCGTCTACGTAACCGGTGACTCACCCCTCACCCCTCATCCCTCACCCCTCATCCCTCATCCCTCACCCTAATACCCCCCGCTACCCTGAAGCCACCTGTCATAAATAAAGGCGACCTTCTCACGGCCGCTATCTGATGGGTGTTGATTCGCGACACCTTCTCCACAACCTGGGCTCTCAACATTGAAGTCCTCACAAAAAAACTCGATGCCGCTGGCATTGGGTTCGCCGATGCCCGAGTGTAGATAAGGGCCCAAGATGGCATCTGCAACGTCGAGGTCGTCCACGGCCTTTTTGACTTCTAGTCCCGTGAGGTAGCGAATAGGTTCACATATCCGGGGACATTTAGTTGGGTTAACAAAATGAGCCGGCTCTCCCGGATAGAATGCATGTATCGCATTCGGAAACTGCGCTTTCAATTGATTGTAGAGTTTCGGCAATTCACTCTGAATCACTGGCCCGAACGTATCAACGTCGTAGCCGCCCTGGGTCGCTATCATATTCATGGTAAGCGAGACATTGGAAGCGTTGCAGTCCGCTGCGAGATTTTTGGTAACCCAGTTCTCAAGCGCGTTACTTCCCAGCGCGCAGTTCACAAAACTCAAACCAGCACCACTGGCATATACCGCGATGAATTTGTTTGCACTTTGTGCCGAGTTCGAGTAACCGGTGAAGACCACTGTCGAGCCGGTGGGCAGGATGGGCACCGGATTATCCCAAAGGTTAATGACATCCAACGGCGAGCCGTCCGCTTCCCCGACTTCTTCTTCCTCTTCCATTTCGTCGGGCGAGGCATCGTTAGAGCAGGCACCTACGAGGACGGCAAGTGCGAGGATTGGCGCGAGTAGGCCAGAGCGAAAAAAGTTCATGGTCAGTGAATGTTTACCGAGGAAAGAGTAGGCATTATATCTTGCCGGGATCACGCAACTACGGATGGCAGGACAGCGTACACTGCATAAACCGACCGTACGGTAACCAAGTTTCTGTATGGTTGTTATCGCCGGTTTTCCCGATTACGGTAGTGTTTCGGCCTTATCTATGTGAATTATAGGTCCCGTGAGCACTATTTGGAACTGTTTGGTAGCCGGTGGATTATGTAAAACACGGCCCTTTCTTATATTGGGGTCGATGGTGCTATTAACGCGGCGTGAAAGGAAAGCAATGACCGCCCACGGTTGCGGGCCAGCATCAGCATTAAACAACACAATAACCTGTACCTCACCGACGCAGAAAAATTCGCATCTGGGCGGCTTCGACGTTTCCCCTTACGAGTGTTCTATCGAGGTGACATATATCTAGTAAATTATGGCTAATGGTAAAATTAAGTGGTTCAATTCCGAAAAAGGTTTCGGATTCATTGAACCCGCTGACGGATCAAAAGACGTCTTTGTACACAAGAATAACGTTGTTGGCCTAGGCTACAATGAAGGTCTTGACGAGGGAGAGGAAGTGGAATACGAAGTAGAGCAGACCCCAAAAGGTCTGAGCGCCCAGAACGTTAGTCGCGCCTAACCCGCTCGTCTGACAAGACAAGATTTAGCCTGGCCGATTCATCGGCCAGGCTTTTTTGTTTTAGAGCGCTTTCGTTTTGCCCTACCACCACCTTCCAACACGCGGTTTGTCTACCGGGCGGCAACACTCGTCTACGCCGCCTACACATCGTCGTTTGTCATATATTGGGGACCCGCCCAAGCAGTATGCCACCAAAAATGCCTGATTTAAAGTTCAACTCCGGAGAGTCAGACGAACCTCCAAAACAACCCGACCTCACCAGGATAACACGTTGGATTCGTGGACCTCTCGGTATGGTCGCCGTCGCGGTGACGGGGCTTTTTATTTTAGCGGTCTTCTATACGCTCGACGTTGCGCAGAGTCTGATAATGCCTATCGTTATCGCATTACTGCTAAACTTCCTCCTAAGCCCTGTTGTTCGTTTTTTCGAACGGCATCGAATACCTGCACCACTGGGTGCGGCCATTGTTCTAATTGGCCTGGTGGGTATCATGTTTACCGGAGTCTATAATCTTGCGGGACCCGCAGCCGAATGGCTCGAAAATGCACCGGATAAGTTTACGGAGGCCGAGTACAAGCTACGGGGTATCAAGGAGTCGCTCGAAAAAGTCGAAAAAGCTACCGAGGAGATTGACAAACTTACAGGTAACGGTGAGAACGCTCCGCAACAAGTAGAAGTCAAAGAACCAGCCTTCAGTGAGCAGCTCGTCGTTCAGACGCGAAAACTTATCGCCGGAGGAGTTATCCTGTTCTTTCTTCTCTACTTCCTTCTCGCATCCAGCGATCAGTTTCTTCGGAAGCTCGTAAAGGTGTTGCCAGTTCTGAATCACAAGAAGAACGCGATCCTCATCATTAGAAATACCGAAAATGACCTTTCACGGTACTTCTTGACCGTCACCATCATCAACAGTTTTCTCGGACTCGCTGTTGCCATTGCCCTGTTCTTATTCGGGATTCCCAACCCTCTCCTGTGGGGTGTTATGGTTGCAATCCTGAACTTCATTCCCTACCTGGGAGGACTCGTAGGTGTCTCCGTAATCGCCATCGTTAGTATTTTGACATTTGACTCTGTTGGCTACGCCGTTCTGCCTCCACTCGTCTATCTATTGCTTAATACTATCGAAGGAAATCTCGTCACACCTCTAATCCTTGGTCGGAGCCTGCGACTCAATCCCGTGGCTGTCTTTATCTCTATTTTCTTTTGGGGTTGGATTTGGGGAATTCCCGGTGCTATCCTTGCTGTTCCAATTCTAGTATCTCTGAAGATTGTAGCTGACAACGTTACTACACTTGAGGCCATTGGAGAATTCCTGGGGCGATAGACGGATCATTGGTAAGCCGTAGCGAACCCTGACGTAGCCATACCTGGCTATGAACGGATCACAGGATGCGTATCAAAGTATTTGACGATATAGGTGTAATCGTCGTCGCTCACTTTTTGTCCCGTCGAGTAACTGAAATTATCAGGCAGGGGGAAGGATTTCTCGACTGGCGCGCCGTTTGCCCCCATGAATTCGCGAATCCGGTCTATCGTCACCTGCGGATTTCTGCAGAGCTGCTCATAATCGACGTCAATGAATCGCCTTCGGCCGTGCTCGTCCTTCATGCGCTCAATGAACCTGTCAACTGCAGTTATCTGTTCGCAGACAGCTTCGAGAACGCTGTCGAAATTCTTGCCCTCACATTCGTCCGGCATTGGTCCGAACCAGCGCTTGAACTTTTGTCTTCTCGCTTTCAACAGAGACTGAGCAGTATCGATCGGGTCACGATGAAGGTGTATGAAAAGTGCGTCAGGGAATATCTCAATTAACGCCGGGATATACACACTCAACGTTGTTGTCTTGTTGACAAAAGGACAACCCCAAACCGCCTCTGTGATTCCCACGGCATTCGTAACCTGAGTTCTTTGTGACTCAGTTATGTCGCTGACTTTTCGACCGGTGTGCGAACCTCGTTTCTTGAACCAGTGCTTCCAGTATTTTTCACCCTCACCTGGCGCGAAGATGCTTTCTGTTCGTCCGTATGTACTTTGGAAACTCGATTTGCCGCTGAATCGCTTTGACAAAACGGCTGTCATGTGTGGCAGAGGGCGACCGCAATACGCTTTCGATTCTCGAAGCGAGTCTGTGAAATAGCTTACTCGCAAAGCTGATGTCATCGCCTGCATCAATACCGTAGAACCTGATCGGGGTGGACAAACTATAAACGTGGGCGCGTTCTTGAGCTTTCGTTTTACAGGTTTTTTTTCCAGTCGTGCGAGCGCGGCATAAAAGATTTTCTTTCCTCCTCGCCGCAGCTTCAGCTTTCCTTGCCCAAGCGATTTCCGGATCTTCGACATACGCAATGCAACTCATTTGAGGGTTAAGCGTCGAGAATGGAAATGACGTTGTCGGCCACCGCTTCAGCTAACGGCGGTTTCAGTAGCTCCAGATGTTCTCCATCCATGGGATAAACATTGATTTTCCCGTCAAAGTACTTGTCCCATCCGAGCGTGTTGTTGTACGATTTCCAGGCATGAGTGCAGATGATGTTCAGATCACCTGAATACGGCTTGGGCTTGTAGGGATCGAACCGCTGAATATTTACATATTCGATATAATGATGACGTAGTCGCATTGGGCTTGGACGTCCAACCAAGTGACAGGCCTGGCATAATAGTCGCTGCATTCTCAGGATCGCGTACTTTTTCCTGAAGGCGAGATGATTCCTGATTCTGGCTGCAAGATCAAGGGTCTTTTTTCGCACGACTTTTTCTTCGCGACGCATTGCGCGTTTGACTTGTGTCGTAAGGAGGTCAATGACGGTAATAGATTCAACGTGACGGTTCTGTTCACGCATCTGTCTTGCAACTTCTATCGCTGTGAGCCCACCTCGACAAAAGCCAAGCAAGTGATAGGGACCCTGGGGATAGGTCTTAACTATTTCCTCGAGAAAAAACGATGCCATTTTGTCAAGTGCAAATGAGCCAATAGGCATTCCGTCGAGGCCAGGCCCCTGCACTCCAAACACGCGGTACCTGGAAGAAAGTTTTTGAGCCATCGCATGGTAGTTCATCACGTTGCTTCCTGAACCATGGAAACAGAACAACGGAGGTAAGTGAGCGGAGCCGTTTGTGAGTTCTACAATTGGATCGAATTCCATAAGAGATCGATCATCTATAACTGCAGCGAGGTCTCGAACAGTAGAGCGTCGATAGAGTTCAGCTATTCGTAGTTCCAGTCCAAACGTCGACTTGATTTCAGAGAAAACATGTACGGCGAGGAGCGAGTTACCGCCTACATCGAAGAAATTATCGGTGACACCAATCGATTCAGCCTTGAGAATCTTCTTCCATATGGAAAGGAGAGCTTTTTCTGTATCGGATTTGGGAGGCGCGACCGGTCCGGAAGGTGCACTTGCGAGAAAATCAGGTTCAGGCAGTCCACGATAATCTACTTTGCCACTGGGAGTTCGAGGCAGCGACTCTAACGCCGTAATTGCCGTAGGTATCATGTAATCTGGAACATTCTCAATGAGGAATTCCCTGACATCCTGAACCGACACATTCGAATCGGTTACCACAAAGGCGACGATCTTCAGTTGTGATCCGACACCGACGGTTGAAATGGCGCTTTCAGAAACGCCTTCGAAGCGATCCAGAACAGACTGTATGTCATCGAGATCAACACGAAAGCCGCGAATCTTCACGACGCGGTCGGTACGGCCCAGTAGCTCGATATTTCCGTCGTTTCTAATTCGAGCAATGTCACCCGTGCGGTACAGTTTACCCGATTCACCGAAAGGGTTATCGATGAATGTCTCCGCTGTGAGTTGCTCTTGACCGAGGTAACCAGTCGAAAGACAGGCACCCGAAACGCACATCTCACCCGACGATCCCCTGGGTACCAACTCGTGGTTTTTGTCGACAATATATACTTTGCAATTGGACAGGGGAGTTCCAATTGGCACTCTGCTGTCAGCATTGGAGAGTAGACGGGTGTCGTAGGCTGTCACATTGGAGGAACACTCCGACGAGCCGTATAGGTTATAGAGGGGGACGCCAGGAAAAACTCGGTACCATCTCTTGACCAGTTCTGGCGTAACTGGCTCAGCACTAGTGGTCGCAAATCGCAGTGCTTTCCATTCGGTATCTGATGTGGACTGCGCGGACAGGATGAGGTCAATAAATGACGGTGACGATAGAAGGTGGGTTACGTTATGATTGATAAGCCTGCGCCAGAGAAGTGCTGCATCGCGCGTTTCTCTTGAGGAAATGATAACGGTTGGTATCCCGACCAGCAGTCCCCCAAATATCTCCCAGGTGGCGGCGACAAGGGAATAAGATTTTTGTAGTACCGCGACATCACCGGGCTGGAACGGGTATTCCTGCCACATCCATTCGAGTCTGTTCAGGACCGCACGCTCAGGAATTATGACGCCCTTCGGGTTTCCCGAACTCGACGACGTATAAACGATATTCAACGGGTCTTCTGTTGACGGTGCGATGGGTCTATAACTTGCTGAACAGGATTTAATCGCATCGGCGTCGCTGTCGAGGTTAATCACTGCAGCGCTAAAATCAAGGTGTTTTACCTGAGAGTGGGTAATCAGGCAGCTCGGCGTGGTTTCGGATATGATGCTGTCTAATCGAGCTGCCGGAAAAGTTGGGTCCAATGCGACATACGTACACCCCCGTTTGATGACAGCCAGGATAGCGACAACAACTTCGATCGAACGTTCCAGATGAAGAGCAACTATGTCACCGGGCATTATACCCGATTGGTCGAGGTACGAGGCAAGTTTGCTGGAGCGCACATGAAGGTCTTCATACGTTATAGAAACGTCATTAAAGAAGAGGGCCACGTCGTCCCCGTGTTCTTCTGCAGCGCGTAGAAATCTGTTTGCAATTCCATCGCTAAAGTCGAATGGCGACTCCGTATCATTGATGCGCGTCGTAAGAAACTGCCGCTCAGTAGGAGTCAGATATGTGTATTCATCTATCTTTTTCCCGGGATCAGCAACCATCTCCCTGAGAAGCACCTCGAAGTTGTCAATAATCCGTTGCACTGTCGCCTTGTCAAACAGAGCTGACAAATACGCGAAGTGCAGATAGATTTGATCTCGATGTTCCTGCGCGTAAAGAGCCAGGTCATATTTCTTAAAGCCAGAATCGATTTCGCTGGATGAAATCTGAATCTCGCCAAAATCGAGTGAGCGCTGTGGCAGGTTCTGCCAGTTAAACATGACGCGGAAGATGGGATCTTGATCGGCGCTCCTCTCGGCAGTGGTCAAGTCAAGCATCCACATGAACGGATATCTTGCGTTCGTGAGTGCACGTGTGACGTCACTCTTTACTCCGGAAAGAATACTTTCAAACGTTGCGCCTTCGTTAAACGAGGTGCGTATTGGCAACATGTTTAAAAACCACGAAGCGATTTCTTCCAGACCTTCCTCATTTCGCACAGCTAGCGGCGCACCAACAATGACCTCATCTTGTCCCGAATATCGCTTCAGGAGAACCTGGAACGCTGACAGGAGGAACATAAAGATTGTCGAGCCGGACTCTCGTGCTGCCGTCCGAATGCTGTCGGATAAATCCTCATCCAACATCTTGCTTACAGACGATCCTCGATGGTCGTGATTTACAGAGGCGGACCGATCTGTTGGCAGATTTAAAGACGGCAACTCACCTTTGAGATATTCTTGCCAAAACTCTTCTTCTGTCTGGAGGTTTTCTCGTTGAACCCGGTTGTTCTCCCAAACAACATAATCCTTGAACGTCACCTTCAGGTCTTCCAGGTCGGGCGTCTCATTGTTTGCAAATGCGGTGTAGTACCGGCCGAGATCCCTTATCAGAACGGAGAAGCCCCAGAGGTCTACAAGAATTTCATGGTACGTCGTGACAAGTTCGTAAGACGTTGCTGAGAGTTTGAAAAGTCGAGTTCGAAACAACAAGTCTTTCTCGAGATGAAACGGTACGGATACATCCGCCCGGTTTATCTCCAGCATCTTTTTCTCGGCGTCGTCGGGGTTTAGTGAGCTCAAGTCGACGACCGGGAAATCGTACCCTCGGGTGTCTCCAAAGGTCTGCACGGGTTCGCCATTCCGCATCCCAAATGTCGCTGTAAGATTATCATGCCTCTCGAGACACGCGCGCCAGGCGCGTTTGAGCACAGGGACAGAGACATTGCCCCGGAAGTGGATGCTGTTCTGGGCTGAATAGTAGGGGTTATTCGGATCGCTCTTCCAGAGAAACCACAAGCCACGCTGGGAGTGGGTGAGGGCATACGTACCATCGGCTGGCAGTTGTTGTCCGCCGATTGTTTCAGCAACATTCGACCTACCATCTGCAATCAACTCCGCTATTCGCGAAACAGTTTGATTCAGGAAAAAACCTGCAAATGAAAGTGCATAACCTGTCTCGTCCCGAACCTTGTTAATGACCTGCATGGCCATTAAAGATTCACCGCCGAGATCAAAAAATTCGTCGTCGCGACCTACTCCACTGATGCCAAGGACATTTTCAAATATTCTGGCGATAGACTGTTCGAGTTCGGTCGATGGTGGTCGATATTCGACATCCAATTCTGGCCTTATCCCCGACGGATCTGGCAGAGCATCAACATCGAGTTTCATGTTGGCATTGAGCGGAAACTCCTGAACCGGAACGAACCATTGCGGCACCATATGAACGGGAAGAAATGTCTTCGCGAAGGCGCGCAACTCGGGAATCGACACTTTTTTGTCGGAGGTAAAATAGGCTACCAGGACTTGAACGCGTTCCGTCTTGTTCTCGGCGTGTGAATAGCTACCAACTGATTCACGCGCTTCTCTTGCTTTCGCTGTTAGCTTGTCCGCCTTCGGTGTAGATGTTCGGACTACTGCAGCGCAGTCTGTGACGCCGTCGAATTTGCGGAGAGTAGCTTCGATTTCGCCTGGCTCGACACGATTGCCCCGAAGCTTGACGAGTCGATCGAGTCGTCCGGAAAAATGCAAGCATCCGTCGGCATCTATTCGTGCTCCATCACCTGTTCGAAAAACGGGATCGTCATAGTCGTTGTGAAGAGGATTCTGTATATACCGAACTGACGACTCGTCCTCGTTGCCATCATAACCAAGTGTCAGAAAAGGGCTTCGTATATAGATTTCACCCTCATCGCCAGGATCCACGGCTTCCTGACGAGGATTTAAAAGGAGAATCTCCCGACCTTCGAATGGAACACCGATGGGTACCGATCCGCTCGTAATCTCCTCTTCGACCTGATACCACGTGGCCAAGACAGTTTCCGTCGGACCATACAAGTTGAAGATCCCCGGTATGCCAGTTGACCTTAGGTCGTTGGCGAGGTCCGGCGGAAACACCTCTCCAGCGAGGAAAATTTTCTTGACGGATCTCAGCGCCCGGAAATCATCTTCTCGCCGGACAGATGCCTGAAAGAGTTTGCGGGCGAATGAAGGCACCATCTGCAGGATAGTCACGGACTCAGATTCTATCCAATCAAGAAAGTCTTCCGGGTTGTATCGAACCGACTCGGGTGGCAAACACAGCGTTCCACCAAAGCATAGTGTCCCGAAAATTTCGCAGTACGAAGCGTCGTAAGCAATCGAAGCCCACTGAGCAAGTCGCTCATCAGTGTCGATTTGAAATACCGATTTCTGTGCCGTGATGAACTGTGCAAACGATCTGTGTGATTGGACGATCCCTTTGGGAATTCCTGTCGATCCAGAGGTGTAGGCTACGTACGCGGCGTCGCCCGGTGCGACAGAGGGCAAAGAACTCGGTTCATGCGTAATGAACGAGTACCTCATGTCTTCGCCGTGGCCATTGAGCAACTCTCGATTGTCTGTGAGAACGATGGCGGCCTGGTCTATTTTGCCTTTAAGAATGGGCAGGGCATCAAGGAGCTTGAGGTTGGTGATAATAGCTGAAGCTTGCGACGCTGATACAATTTCAACGAGTCGCAATTCGGGGTATGCCGGTCCGAGGCATACTAGCTTCGCGCCTGCCTTCAAAACTCCGAATAGAGATGCAATCTGCAACATCGAGGCTTCAAGCAGAATTGCGACGCTGTCTCCATGTTGAACGCCTGCAGCAACTAGTGTTGAAGCAATCTGGTTGGCTGCGTGATCAAGCTCCGCGTACGACCATTTTTGGCCTTGAAATGAAATGGCAGGCCTATCCGCATGTAGGCGGGCTGCGTCCTCGAACAGCTGATGCAGGGTAGTCTCGAATCCGCCACTATGCATTGCATCGACAGGGTTAGTCCGAACCGTCGACGGATTGTTAGTACTCATATGGGAGTGGATGAATAAAAATGCTTCGCCGCAAGCTGGTATTCTCTACTTTTCAGGCGAGTGATAGTTCTGTTGCCCATGCATTGAGGTGGTTCTCGAAATACTTACGTGCTGTTTCAATGTCTCCAGCCAGTACGCGATCCACGTCGAGAAAGTCAACATAGCGTCTAAAGTCTTCGTGGATATTCTTCGTTACAGCCGAAAGTGTCAGTGGCTCATTCAAGTCCACTGCCTGACACGCAATAAGGAGCTCGATCGCCATGATGATACTTGTATTTTCAATGATTTGTTGAAGTTTGTATCCTGACGTACCTCCCATGCTCACGTGATCTTCCTGCAATTGACAGGTCGGAATCGTATCGACACTAGCTGGGTGGCACAACACCTTGTTTTCATTGAGTAGTGCTGCGGAAGTGTACTGCACTATCATCATCCCCGAGTTCACTCCGAAGTGACTAACGAGGAAATCGGGTAAACCGCGTTGGCCAGACAACAGCTGATACGCTCGTCGTTCTGAGATGTTAGACAGCTCGCTAACTGCAATCGCCAGAACGTCCATTTGGATTGCGCTGGATTCCCCATGCAGGTTCCCGCCGAAAAGAATCAAGTCTTTCTCCGGAAAGAATAGCGGGTTGTCAGATACACTATTACATTCCTTCTCAATAACCTCTTTCGCGAATCGGTAAACCTGTCTGATGGCACCGTGAACCTGTGGCGTACATCTGTATGAATACGGATCCTGCATGGATTTATTGCAGGTCTCCAAGGCGTAATGATTACTTCCTTCGAGTAGCCGTCGCAAATTTGCTGCTACCTCACGACGCTCTTCATGCCAGGAGGTAAGATGATATTCTGGTTGGTAAAAAGTTCGCGATGCGCTAAACGCCTGTGAGCTAATTGCCGCGAGGACATCGGCTGCCTTGATGAGCTTGCCGATCTTGTCGAGGCTTTCTGCAGCCATCGCGTTCAAGTACTGAACTCCGTTCGTCAGAGCAAGACCTTCCTTGGGTTTCAGCTTCAATGGCTGCCAGCCAAGTTCAGCATTTACTTTTTCTGCTGGAACGATCTCGTCGCGAAAATGAAATTCTCCTAGCCCAATTACCGGCAAAGCCAGGTGGGCCAGTGGTGCAAGGTCGCCGCTTGCACCTACGGTACCTTTCTTGGGAATTGTCGGAATGGCGTCATGATTCCAGAAATCAATTAGCCGATCGACGGTTGTTGTCGAGACACCAGTATGACCCGTTCGAAAAGTTAACAACTTGATAAACAGGACAAGTTTTGAAAGGCGCTTCGAAACAATCGGACCCACACCTACAGCATGTGAAATGACATGGTTATACTGCAGGAGCTCAATTTCGTCATCTGCTACCCTGGTTTCACACAACGACCCGAAACCAGTATTTACACCATAGATGTACCGATCTTCTTCTGCTTTCTTCTGTACGAATGTCGCACCGGCATCAATTTTTGACCTTACTTCGTCCGACAGAGATAGGCGTTTACTTGTGTCGACGATTCGAATTATATCCGCGAGACTGTAGAAGTCAAGCGAGAGCTCATGCTGCATTCTGAGAGAGGGATTCAGGTGAAGAGTGTCTATAGATTATCGGTTCATTATCCTAATCTAAAACGTCTAAATCGACGAGAATCGCGACGCCAGATTGATCCCTGCAGGCTTTAGCCCTGTTCACCGCAATTTCAGCGCGACATTGTCGCGTTCTATAATACTGTTAGACCTTGCTGTTCGGAAATTCCAGGCCGCGCTTCAAAGGTGTCGAGTATATCTGACGCAGGTGCGTTATGCGTTATTATGTACGCACTTTGGGTCTTTGTCACCATAGATAGATGGCAGCATTGATAAATGCAACTAGATTTCCGCATGAATTGGCTATTGAACGACGGATCGCCCGTTTCGGGCCTCGTAGGCTTAAATCAGTGAAACTCAACGCGGAAGACTGGACTCACCGTGAAGAAAATATACGTAATCTTATGGGTGAGCGACTACGGCGGCCCTTGATAGCCATTCCTATCCTAACCTTATTCCGACTCCTTATCCAAACGAGTAGGTGCAGTTAGCCATCATGAATAAGCGGTTCGTCGGAGGTGAGGCTGCGATAGTATTCTGCTTTTTCAGTTTTCCCCCAGGCATCATATAGTTTGGAATAACCTTTGTAAACGACTTGCACCCACGTTTCACTTTCGTCGAACTGTCGCCGGAAGATACCCAGTGCTTCGTCGTACATCGCTTCAACTTGCTGGTATTCTCCCTGTCGCCGCAACAGCGCTGCGTAGTGTATCAGGCTCCTGCCGACATCGACATGATCGTCGCCCAGAGTGCGCCGTCGAATAGCGAGAGATTCGCGAAATAATTCGTCTGCCTCAGCCAACCGCTCTCCTTGCTGATCCAGTAGCATGGCAATACTGTTCATCGTGTTCGCCGTTGCCGGATGTTCATCGCCAAGGGCGTGCGTCTGAACAGCCAGCGCTTCCCTATACAGTTCTTCCGCTTCGACATACCGTCCCACTTGATGGAGGAGAAGTCCCAGATTAGTCAAGTTCGTTGCGACATCGGGGTGAATACCAAGAGTCGTTCTCTGAATTGACAGTGACTGACGAAACAATTGTTCTGCCTCGGCCATGCGGTTGGTACGCCGAAGGAGGATTGCAAGAGAAGTCAGGCTGCGAGCAACGTCGGGATGATTATCTCCGAGGACATTCAACCGAATATTGAGAGCGTGCCTCAGGCTGGTCTCAGCCTCCTCATAGCGATTCTGATGGTAAAGAGTCGTACCCAGACTGTTGAGTCCGGCTGCCACGTAGGGATGATTTTCGCCAAGGGTCCGACGCCAATGTAGAAGCGCCTTGTTCAGATGCGACTCAGAACCTTCGAGGTCTCCTTTAAGGCGAAGGACCAGAGCCAGATTGTTGTGACTCGTGGCAACGCGCTCATGGTCGGGGCCAAAATGCTCGATCCGCTCGGTCAAAACTTGGCGGTACAATTGTTCAGCGATATCATAATCTCCCAAGCGCCTATGTGTTGCTGCGAGGTAAGTTCTTGTCTCTGCCATTTCCTCGACATCGCTTCCCGGAATTTCTTCCTGCATGCGGATTGATTTCTGCAGGGAGTCTCTTGCAGATTGATAGTCGCCCGCCAGGTATCGCGCGAGTCCAATACTTCGCAAACTCGCCGCAATGTCGACATGGTCATTACCCAACATCCTTTGTCGGACGGCAAGTGCTTTTGCGAGGTGAATCTCAGCTTCATCGTATTTTCCGAGGTTGAGAAAGACGCGCCCGATGATGTCTAGCATCTGAGCCTGAACTATCGGCTGTGCCGAAAGCTGTTCAGCTCGAGCAATCCCTCTATCCAGCAGTTGCCTCGCTGTGACATCAGAGCCAAAAGATTCTGTCGGATCAGAGGCCTCGAACAAAGCCATTAGAAATGAAGAAATTTCTTCAGACTGAGCACGGGCGATTTCGGCCCTGTCTCGTTCATTCCGGGCCTCGGCGGCTTGCCAAAGCGAAACCGACAGTCCACCTATCAGGACAACAAAGACGATGACTGTAGCAACTACCGCCGCACGATTCCTGTGTACAAACTTGTTCAGGCGGTACTTGACAGTATTGGGACGGGCGATAACCGGGAGATCGTCAAGATAATTTTGAAGGTCATTGCGCAGTTGATTGACTGACGAGTACCGTCTGTTAGTCTCCTTACGCAGAGCCATCATGACGATATTGTCCAGGTCGCCTTTAAGAACTCGACCGAGCCGTTCGGTAGTCGTGTGGCGAAGTGCGCCCATGCTGGAGGGAACAGAGCTAGCGTCATTGGCCGCGTCCGCTACCCGCACACTTGGTTTGACCGGTTCCTGCTCACAGATCACTTTGATCAGTTCGACTGTCGAGCGATTTGTCAGATTGTAAGCCCTGGCTCCGGTCAGGAGTTCATAGAGAATCATCCCGAGCGAATACGTATCCGACGCCGTCGACAGTCCTTCTCCACGTACCTGTTCGGGACTTGCGTATTCTGGCGTCATTCGTCTTGAATCCGTCCGGGTGACTGGCATCGTCATCGGACTCATTCCCGGGTTGAGTAGTTTGGCTATACCAAAGTCCAACAATTTGATTTCGCCACGAGGTGTTACCAGAATATTGTTCGGTTTGAGATCGCGGTGCAGAATAAGATTCTGGTGGGCGAATGTCACGGCCTCACAAACGCGAATGAACAGCTCGAGACGTTTCTCTATACCCAGTTTATGCTGGTCACAGTAAGTAGTAATGGGCAGCCCTTCTACATATTCCATCGCGAAATATGGCCTCCCGTCCTCAGTAATTCCGCCGTCGAGCAAGCCGGAGATATTGGGATGTTCGAGGGATGCAAGAATTTGCCGTTCCATTGCGAACCGAGCGACCACCTCTCGCGAGTCCATGCCTTTTTGGACAATTTTCAGAGCTACCAGGCGCTTGAACGGGACGTCACGTTGAGCGAGATAGACATCTCCCATGCCTCCGTGGCCGAGGAGGCGAATCACGTTATACGGACCGACGGCTGTGCCTGGAAGAGAGTCTGTTTCAGCAGAATGCTCAGAATCGACGAGTCCAGCCAAACCGCCATGGGTCGCCTCGCCCATGAACCCTTCCTGCTCCGCCTGTTCGTGCGATTCGATCAGGTCCAGCAGCTGCTTGAGAAGGGCCGGGTCGTCCGAGCACGCTGCTTCAAGGAACTCGCGCCGCTCATTTCTGGGGTGCAACGATGCCGCTTTGAAGAGTCGTTCAAGTCTGTCGAGTCGTTCAGTCATGTTGGAAGCGATGTAGACTGATTGTAAGGCCGAGTGCCATTATTCGGCAGTTGACCGAGCCAGGGTGCCCGGGGTGCACCCGTTACTTCTAAAGTCGAGATTCAGCCTTGCGGATGGCGATTTCTCGAGCCTCCTCAGCACTACTTCCCACTGCCCGAGCGATAGTCGCACCGGGATCGACATTAGCCACCTGGCAGTAATATCGATCCCCAATCTGGTACGAGGTTATTGTGACCTGTGTTTTATTTATTAAGGATTGTTCAACACGGTGATCAATGGCACCAGACATAGTTTGCCCTCAGTCCGCAGACTAAATTAGTCGCCCGTTTCGATAGGCGCGCCGACAAGATTGCCCCATTCGGTCCACGAGCCGTCGTAGTTGGTGACGTTCGGATATCCGAGAAGATACTTCAGGACGAACCAGGAGTGACTGGACCGCTCGCCAATCCGGCAATAAGCAATGACGTCCTTGTCTGGCGTTACACCTTTCGACCCGTAAATAGATTTGAGTTCGGATACTGATTTAAACGTGCCGTCTTCGTTGCACGCCATCCCCCAGCCGATATTGCTGGCGCCGGGAATATGGCCACCGCGCTGACACGTCTCCGGTAATCCAGGAGGGGCAAGAATTCTACCCGCAAATTCGTCGGCAGATCGAACATCAACCAGGGCAACGTTGCCCTTAGCGAGTGCCTTTTGCACATCCGGAAGATAGGCGCGTAGCGAAAGATCCGCATCCTTGGCGACGTAGTTCGATTTCGTGATCGCGGGCTCATCCATAGAGAGTTCTCGACCTTCAGCAAGCCATTTTGTGCGGCCGCCATCCATTATTCGGACATCCGCGTGTCCGTAGATTTTCAATTGCCAGAAGGCCCAGGCGGCGAACCAGTTATTGCTGTCTCCATAGAGTACGATGGTGCTATCAGTCGTGATACCGGCGGACGACAATAAGTTTTGAAGGTCTTCCTTCGAAATAATATCTCTCTGAACAGGGTCAGACAACTGCGTTTTCCAGTTCCAACCAATCGAACCGGGAACGTGACCCTGTTCGTACGCAGTGGTATCAACATCTACTTCTACGACGGTAACATTGGCATCGTTACCATGCTCTTCAACCCAATCGGTTGATACTAAAACTTCAGGGTGTGCATATCCAGACATGAAAAGCCTCCAATAACTCGTTGTGCATAAAGGCACTCATCGAACGGGAGGGGCAGGAAATCGGGTGAGCCCCAGAGCGTTCGCACTACATGATCGACAATTTGATGTCACGGACGAACAGTTGTTCCGGCAGGATGGCCGACATGACAACTCCAGATCGAGATTAACAAAAACATACAGCCCCTGAAGCCGGAGGCTTCAGGGGCTTCGTAATGACTACAGGTAATTAAGTCGTAGCCGAGCGGACAGTCCGACGTAATAATTTCGACCGGGTGCCGGATTGAAGAACGCCGCCTGGGTGCCTGGCGGACCAAATGCTCGTGCGTTCAATGCCACTTGAGAGGAATACTGCTCGTCAAGGAGATTGTCGGCTCCAAGATGAAGATCAATCAGAAACAGTTTCTTCAACGGAGCGCTGTAACCAATCTTAGCATTCAACAGTGAGTAGGAGGGATTGTACTTGCTGTTGTCGTCCAGAATGGGAGCCTTGTCCGTGAAGTAGTACGTGCCATAGAGGTACACGCCCTGTGTCGTCGCAACATCGAAGCCAACCGAAAACACGTTTGGCGAAATACCCGTGACGTCGTTACCGGAGAAGTCAGACACGACATTATTATCTGAATCGAGCAGCCGGAAATCTTCAAAAACATAATCCGAGTAAGCATAGCTAGCAAACGGACGGATAGTTGAAACGACATTCCCGGCCACAGGAATCAGATAAGACGCCGATACTTCAACACCCTTCAACGAGGTGTTACCGGCGTTATTGAAGATGGTGGTATTTTGAGCGACCGTTTGAGGAATCAGTTGGTCCTCCATCTGCATTGTGTATGCAGAAACGTCGTAGTTGAGTCGACGGTCGAGCACAACGCCTCGGGCGCCTACTTCATAGTTAATACCCTTTTCAGCCTGCACATCACTGCGGATGTTTCCATCAGCGTCATTGATTTCCGATGTTGTCGGTGGCGAGAACCCCGAGCTGACACTCGCATGCAGTGCCAGTTGTTCATTGAAGATATGCGTGGCTGCAATCCGCGGTGCCAGTTCCGCATCGAACTTCTTGACACCTGTCTGACTTTCGTTCAGGAAATCAGTTATGTCATATTCGACACCAGATACACTTAGTCCGAGAGTAACAAGGGTGTTTGCAAGGACTCTGGTTTCCGACTGATAAAACAGGCTGTACTGTGTTAGTGTTCGTTCCTGGTTGAAGTTGATCTCACCAACGCTGCCTCCGGCATTTTCGTAGCGTTTCGAATCAACGAACGCGCTCACAAATTCCCCTCCGACGGAAAAAGTTGTGGGGAACGATTTCATTACCGGCGCGAAAATCATTCGCGTCCTCCCACCGAAGCTTTGATACGGTTGTCGGATGTAGGCGAACGTCAGGGGATGGTCCAGCTTATAGAAGGACGAGTATACACTCGTAATATTCTGAACCATTTCGTTGAACTCGTAGGAATGTGAGACGCCCACCCGGGTCCATGTCTGTCGTCGAGCAGCCTGTTGCGCGACGCTACCTGCATTTGCTTGACGTGGATCGCTGTTAAATTCGTCCTCTGTCAGGGCGCCCGGCAATTGAGTTTCCTGCCGAGTCTGGTTGAGAAGTACAGTAATTGTCTGCTTCTCGTTGGGGAAGAACTGAAGCGAACCTGTTACGAACCGACGGCTGTCATTGCTGTATTCCTGATACCCGTCGTACTCCTGGTTTCCGACTGTTACTGCAGCGTTCAGCTGATCCGTTCCCATCCGGTAAGTGCTTGCATAGCGGCGCAATCCAAAATCGCCGGCAGTCGAAGACAATTCGAGACTGTTCTCCCCGTAGGGCGCTCGCTCAATCTGGAAGTTGAGGACACCGCCAGTTCCGGCTCCAAAAATACTTGACGCCGGGCCTTTGATGACCTCCACTCGGCCAATGGTATTGATGTCCAGACCCTCAATGCGAGTGAACCCGTCTGCTTCCGTGATAGGAATCTCATTCACGTAAACCTTCAGATTTCGGATCCCAAAACTCGAACGCACACCATTCCCGCGAATTGAGATTCGGGCATTCGAGAGATTGCTCTGATCCATGCGGACACCCGGGATGGTATTCAACACTGGCAAAAGGCTGATGCGGTTAGTACGATCAAGGTCCTTTTCTGTCACGACGGCAATGGCGCCCGCTGTCTCCTGGAGCTTACGGTTCGTGTCGAAACCGACGACCTGGATCTCATTCAGTAAAACATTGTCGGGGCTCAGGCTGACGTTCAGAAATGCGCTGACAGACGAGATGTCAATTTCACGACTCAGGTAGCCAACATATGAGATCTCGATCAGGCCGCCTGATGCCGCAAGCTCAAATCGTCCGTTGGAATCGGTCGTTGTCCCGACCGTTGAACCCGAGACGACGATGTTTACTCCGGCGAGAGGCTGCTGGGTTTGCTGGTCGATGACTCGACCCTTAATCGTTGACTGTCCGAAGCCTGGCGCGACGACGAATGCCATTATTAGAACGGAAAATAAATAAGAGTATTTCATTACGTTTACGAATATGCGCCAGCTGAATGGATCGCTATGAGCGTACCTGCAACCGGCAACAAAATTGAAATATTGGAGGTGACTGCGGTTAGAGTACCAGAGGTCCGGTGCGACTAGCCCGAAGTAGTCGGGCGCACTTGAATTTCGGAGGAGGATTCAGTCTGCGTGGCAAGAATCCAGTAGCTATCGGATACAGCGACAGTCGGGTATGTGCCTTCAGATGCCGGGCGTTTAGCGAAGTCAAGCGACCCGTCTCCATTTGCATAAGCAAATTGTATCTGGCCTGCTTCTTCCCAGGTCACCCAGATATCCTTCTGGTTGGTACTACCAATCTTGACCTGTGAAACTCCAGACGCTGAGCCTAACTTGACAGGGTCAGAGAATGACCGGCCCCGCGAATTCGATACCGCGTAGTACAGACCCGGGTGTGTTTCAACACCGGTGTACCACGCAATGTGGACTCTTCCCTCGGAATCAATCGCAACCGTAGGACCTGTGTGAGGGCAACCGTGGAGTTCCCATCGGTCGTCATGGACCCGGACAGGTTGTTCGAAGGTTTTCCCGCCATCTGTTGATGCCGCGATAGCAATGTCTCGTTCACTGTTCTGGAAGATGTGACGCCATGCCAGATATACGGTACCGTCTCCAGCAACTTCAATCGACACCCGACAGCAATTACACGTTTCGTCGGCAACAGCAAAGCCTTCGTCGAACGTCTGGCCGCCATCGCGTGATACCGACATCCAGAGTTGGGTTCCGGGAAGATCCAGCTTGGACTCTGCCTCGATAGCTGCCATTTTAGAATGCATGTCATCGCCGTCGACTTCCGCCTTCGGCATGACGCCAACGTCGATCAGCGCCTGGCGTTGGCGATCTCGCTCTCTGGAGTCGAGCCATGCGACGTAGACCGTGCCATCTGGACCGACCGCGATATCATGAAACGTATGCCCCGATGGAAGACCCTCTCCATCACTGTTGACAGTGATGGTCGGTTCAAATGACTTACCACCATCTACAGAACGAGCGAACCGAAGATTGCTGGCCGCAAAGATTCTGCCTTCAGCGGGTACGTCGTTGGTCCAGACTACGTAGACGTTACCTTCCGGCCCGACTACGACTTGAGCAGGTGCTTGCGCATGCAACGTGGCATCGCCCGGAATGCTGTTTACCTGCACCGGATCACTCAGGTCAGGTGATGACGGCTCTTTCGATGCGAGAAAAACATTTACCCCATCGTCACCTTTTTCAAACCAGGAGACGTACGCGCGACCAGAAGAATGGTCTATGGCTGCCGTCGGTGCTCGACCTGAGTCCAGGACAACGGTTTCCGGCTTTATTTCAGTTGGGGATTCGGGCTGGGTGCATGCACTGACGAGAAGACAGAGCATCCCCATTGTAGAGATGATAGTTCGTGATAACATTGGATCCTCATTATGAACTCCCATTGTTTGGGATTACCACGCAGGCGAGGAATCTGCAAAAACAGATCACCTGCTGTTCAAGTACTGGTTCGATTGCAAAGAATGGATAGAGTGCCAGTGAGAGACGCTGAACGGCTCAGGAAGGCAATCAGGCAATCGGAGGACCACGGATGGGAAGACCGCCATCTGCGGATGTGGGCGGTAGGTTATCATCTTCCAGCGCCAGATACGCCGAAAGGGAAGGGCTAATAATCGTTGCTTCTGCGGTAACCGGTTCCAGCAGAAGAAGCGTAGCAACCAGATCCCAGTAACTGCAGGACTCGGAGCCGACAACTGAAGTAAGGATATCGCTGTCAGACTCTCCATTTTGGCTCGAACCGGCTGGCATGTGGTGCATGGCCTGGTCGTCGCTCGACCAGTCTGCCCATACCATATACGAGTAGTGGGAAACTGGAGCGAGTACAGTGCCGGCGACGAAAATAATCGCCAGCGAAAGCGCTGCTATGTTCCGAAGTCGAAGCATTACTGGATGTACATTAACCTGCGAACACGATCGTCCACAGAGTCTGGATTTAGAATAATGTACGGAGAGAACCGGAAACGTTACGATGAACTAAAAAATAAATATAGAGGTATAGCTCGGAAAGTCGTATGACGGTCATGCTTTGCTTACAATCCGGTTAGGCAATTCGCCTCGATCGAATGATTTTATCATTTGGATGATTTCTGATCCGGTTCCGGATATCGAAAAGGCGCGCGTCCCGTGAGTTAGCTGTGTCAGTTTCTATTCGTACTTCAACGCTTTCACCGGGTCAATTCGCGATGCCCTGATTGCATGGTAACTGACGGTAATAAGCGTTACCGCCAGAGTTAGAATCGCGGCCATTACGAAGAGACTGGCGCTGGGACCAGTTCGGTACGCAAATTCCTGTAACCAGGCGCGAAGTCCAAAGAAGGCTATTGGACTTGCGATGACGACAGCGATCAATGCAAGAATTGCAAACTCCTGGGATATCATCACGGCTATCTTCGTCGTGGACGCTCCCATCGTTTTACGTATCCCGATCTCCTTAATGCGCCTGACGGTTACGAGGGTGGCCAGTCCATACAACCCGAGGCAAGCAACCAGAATAGATAGCATCGTCCCAAGCGTGACAACGGTACTTAGACGCTGCTCCGCGCGATACTGACCGTCAACGGAATCATCGAGAAACTGATACTCGAATGTCTGGCCTGGCGCTACCTGGCTCCACTCTTCCTTGAGCCGTGCGATCGTGGCCTGGACGTTGTCTCCCTGAATTCGAACTGTGATTTCAGGTGAGAACGAAGAGGAATTATCAAAATTCTCTATTCCGTCGAAGATCGGCCCGGGGTTGGCCATCAGGACCAACGGCTGAACCACACTTTTCAGATTCGAGTAATGGAAATTATCTACGACGCCAATGACCCGGTGCTCTTCAAATGAAGCACCGGGAAGTCGTTGGCCAATCGGGTTGTCCCACTGGTATTCATCGACGAGTGCCTCGTTTACGACTATCCCTGTCTCCAGATCATTCGGCGCGTTGCGGTTGAAATCGCTTCCGTCGGTAATGTTGATACCGAGCGTCTGCAGATATTCCGGGGTCACAATGTTAACCCAGAAGACGCGATACACATCATTTTGGTCGGTGTACCCCGCGCGACCCCAGCCATCACCGATGTTGTAGGAGGAAGCAGCAACATTGAGTATCGACGGATCGGACGAGAGTACCTCACGGTAGCGATCCGCTGCAAGTCGTCCCTCTGGGCCCGGCAAGTTGCTTGGAATGACGACCGCGAGTTCCTTGTCGAAGCCAAGCTGTTTTGTCTGTAGATATTTCAGCTGGCGTTGCATTCCGATAGCGCCGACGATCAGAATGACTGACAGGCATAATTGAAATACCACCATGCCTCTCTGCAGGCCACGGCGGCGTCCGGTAAAACCAGAGCGCCCTTTGAGCACCTCCATCGGGCGAAGTCCGGACATCAGTACGGCAGGATAACTTCCCGCAGCGAGGCCGACGATCAACGCAAGACCGACAAGGAACGAGAGGTTTCCCGCATTGACCAGCATCACTAATTCTCGCCCCGTAAGTTGATTAAATACGGGAAGCGCAATCCGTGCGAGAATGATGCCCGCTAACAGGGCGAGTACAGTCATGAATAGAGCTTCTCCCCAGAACTGCAGTCGAAGCTGGGATTGATGTGCTCCTACGACCTTGCGCACGCCCACCTCAAGTGACCGCCCGGCCGATCGGCCGATAGCAAGCGTCATAAAGTTGATACATGCAATCAGCAGAATCAGGAGTGCGATACCTCCCATAATAAATGAGTACTGGGGATCGCTAATTGGTTCGCTTCCCGCTGGCAGTGAGGTATCCAGATGGATGGAAGGCATAGGCTGCAACCCGATGTTGTAGACGTCGGGCTTGTAGTCGTCGCCAAGAATCATTTTGGAGAGTTCGGGAATCTTTGATCGCAGCTGTTCAACCGACGCATCCTCGCGAAGCAAGACATATGTTTCCGGGCTTACATTAAACCAGGCAGTGAGCATTCTCTCACCGTAGTACCTGGTGTCGAAAGGAACTACTATGTCAAATTGAATGCTGGATTCGGTCGGTGGGTCGGCGGCGATGCCCGTTACGTTGTACGTCAGAAAATCTTCGCCATTCTGAAGTAAAATTGACTCCCCGATCGGGTTGGACCGGCCGAAGTAGCGTAGTGCAGCGGATTGAGTGAGAACCACATTGGAAGCATCACTGAGTACGTCTGCCTGTGCACCATAGACCAGCGGGAAAGTAAATACTTCAAAAAAATTCGAATCGACAATGTGGATATTCTGCGGTATAAGTTCCGTATCCTGCTTGACGGTGCTTGCCGATTTGTCGACACGGACAAATGTTGTCACCTCCGGATAGTTGTCGGCCAGGGCTGGCCCGAGCGGCAGTGGAGTTGTGGTGTTCAAGAATTGTTCGGCATCGCCGTAGTCCTCAAATACCCAGGCTCGATACAAATTGTCACTGTTGTCGTGAAATCGGTCGTAGCTGATCTCGTTCTTGACAAATAGTGCTATGAGAATACATGCGGCAAGACCAACGGCAAGTCCCGTAATATTCAAGATCGCATAGCCGGCGTGCCGGCGAATATTACGAGTTGCAACGAGGAAATAGTGCTTAAACATTTAGAAGGTCCCTCAAGGTTTGGCAGAGGTAGCAGATCGATATCCTTACGGAATCAAAACTGGAATGTTTGTATGTACGCAGACGTACAGGTGTCCGAAAACGGACTCCAGAAATAACTGTCGACGATAGAAAGTAGACGTTTCAAACGTCAAAGTATTGTAGTGTAAAAGACATTTTCCAAAGCAGGAACGTACACGCTATTTTTTCCTGAACAAATTGTCACAGCAGTTTAAAAGAATGGAAGCGGCATGACTTATGCTCGAGCCATACGCCATGACCCCTTCTTCGTGACCGCCCATAACAACGAGCTGCTTTTGTGAGCTTAGCGTTCGCGTTTGTAACAATCGCTTGACTTCCAAAGCCATCTCGGGCGTTCCGTAAGCAACCTGACTTGACGTGGTCGGCAATTTCCCAAGATACTTTTCCCACAATCCTCGGTGGTGGACATGGACGACGGCACCGATCGATCTGGACGTCTCATAGAATGCGGCGTGCGTCAACGATTCGGAAGAAGCCTTGATACGACCTGAACATGTGAGGCTGTTTGCTCCCAGATCGTAAGCTGTTACGCGCGTAAAATGTTCAGGCCGCAATAGTCGTAGCCCTCCGGTAGCGGACCCTGTAATCAGAAAGTGGTCAGCGGGAGAATCACGAATACTAATATTACCAAATCCAATCCCATCGCTGTACATCCCAATGAGTCCGGCATCGAACAAAACTTGACGCCATTCAGCAAGCGCACGGATTTTGTGCCAGGCCGGGGCAGGGGCCTGATTCCAGGTACAGTTAAACTTTATATAGCCTTCGTCTCTCAACGTACCTCTCGGTGTTCAGGGAAGAGATCCAGAATAGATTCTTCGGAGGCTTCGGCAATACCGCGTTCGGTGATAAGTGCGCTTACCAGTCGAGGGGGAGTAACATCAAAGGCATAGTTTGCTGCAGGTGACGCAAGTGGACCAAGAAGAACACTTTCCGATTTACCATTAAGTAAGCCGGTCGAAAACTTGACCTCGTCATCGCCTCGCTGTTCAATAGGAATCTCCTTGATACCGTCTCGCATTGTCCAATCGAAGGTCGAGGACGGAAGTGCAACATAGAATGGGACGTTATTGTCATATGCAGCCAGCGCCTTCAGATAGGTACCGATCTTGTTGGCGACAAAACCGCTTCGTGTCGTGCGGTCTGTTCCGACAATAACCAAATCTACCAGACCATGCTGCATGAGATGACCACCAGTATTGTCTGCGATGATGGTGTGTGGTACACCGTGTTGTCCGAGCTCCCATGCGGTGAGCCTCGATCCCTGGTTGCGTGGTCTTGTTTCGTCGACCCACACGTGCACTGGAATATTGCGATCGTGCGCTTCGTAGATGGGAGAAGTCGCAGTTCCATAATCTACAAATGCGAGCCAGCCCGCATTGCAATGTGTAAGGATGTTGACCGGCTTCCCCGTGCGTTGAAAAGCATCCTCGATAAGTCGGAATCCATGCTCACCAATTTTCCTGCAGAACATCGCATCTTCGTCAGCAATTTCATTCGCCGTCGCCAGAGCGACTTCGACACGATCTTCAACGGATTGCCTGAGAACATTCAGTTGTCGGTTGACAGCATATGCAAGATTTGCCGCCGTAGGTCGTGAGTTGAGCAGGAGTTTCGCTCCCCGCTTGAGTTCAACATCGAGGTCTCCGTGTCGGGCGTTGGAAGCACACAAATACATGCCGAATCCCGCTGCGGCCCCGATTGCTCCTGCTCCTCGAATGTGCATCTCGGAGATAGCCGACGCCATCTGATCCACGGTGTGAATCTGCTCGATTTTGAATTCATGAGGCAAGTATCTCTGGTCGATGAGATACACGGCTCCGCTTTCAAGCGACCAGATTGTTCGATAATGTGTACCGTCGACCTTCAAATGGGCAAAGATGTAGTCAGGTAGGATTCACGAGAAGGTAAATCATTTTCGTCAAATACTGTCCGGACGCGCATATTTTTATCTCTTTAGCGAACCCCCGGCAGCCACCATTTTTAAATTTCGGCCCACTGCTTACATTTAGCTACCATCCATGCCACTTTTCTGAGGCTGTACAATGCGAAAGCTATCCGTCGGAGTTATCGATGTGGTTGCCAAATCACCAAGTAACCGCTGGTATGCAAAGGCGATGCGCGCAAACCTCGCCAGTATTATGCCCCAGGTGGTTGCGATCTGGTGTGAGCAGGAGGGTCACGACGTTCACCTCTCGTATCGCAACGGGTATCAGGACATGATCGAGCCGCTGCCCGACAAACTCGATATAGTCTTCATCAGTGCCTTTACGCCGTCGGCTCACTTGAGCTATGCCCTCAGCAACTACTATCGTTCTCAGGGCGCAGTTACTGTTCTGGGCGGACCACATGCTCGCTGTTATCCTGAGGATGCGCAAAAATATTTTGACTATGTGCTGGGCTTCACAGACAAGGAGCTCATTACGGATGTTCTCCAGAGTTGCGAGCCGCAGCGTCCGTATGGAATTTATTTATCTGCCAAACAGCAGCCCCAGTCGCTGCCGGGAGTCGAAGAGCGCTGGAAGTACGTGAGTCGTCTCCTGGAAGAAGCTCCCATGATCAAGATCGTGCCTATGATCGGTAGTCTGGGTTGCCCTTATACCTGCGCGTTCTGCGTCGACTCCGTCGTGCCATACCAACCGCTCGACTTCGACGTTCTGAAGAGTGACCTTCGCTTCGTGCGAACAAAAATGAAACGCCCTATTGTCGGCTGGCATGATCCTAACTTTGGTGTGCGCTTCAAAGATTACATGGGCGCTATTGAGGAAGCGATACCGCCGGATAGTATAGACTTTATTGCAGAGAGTACGTTGTCGTTGCTTTCCGAGGAAAATGTGCAGCGGATGCGCCGAAACGGCTTCAAAGTAATACTTCCTGGCATCGAGTCCTGGTTTGACATGGGTAACAAGTCAAAGACAGGAAAAACGGTAGGACAGGATAAAGTAGAACAGGTTTCCGAGCAGGTGAACATGATTCTCAGTCACATGGCATACCTGCAGGCTAATTTTGTCAACGGACTTGATTCAGATGAAGGCGAGCTCCCCTTTGAATTAACGAAGAGCTTTCTTGACAAGGCGCCCGGGTCGTTTCCTGCGTTCTCGATGTTGACTTCCTTCGGACGGAGTGCACCGCTTAATCTCCAATATCAGCGTGCGGACAGGCTGATCCCTGTACCGTTCCACTTCCTTGACAACAATGCTGCGATGAACGTGCGGCCCAAAAATTACACGTGGCCGGAGTTTTACGATAACATGATCAGGCTGCACGAACATGCGTTTTCGAAAAAGGCAATCTTCCGCCGATTCCGGTCCAACAAGGGGCGGATCCCCAAAATGATGAATGTCCTCCGTGCTGTTTCAATGGAAGGGTGGGGAAAGATCGAACACTTCAAGCGCATCCGACTCCGACTCGACGAGGACAAGCAGTTCAGGGACTTTTTCGAACAGGAAACCACGGAAGTGCCTGCATTCTTTACCGACCGGATAAAGCGAGATCTCGGCCCGATGCTTGAATGGTTGCCTGACGGTGCGATGTTCCACGACCCGCACGCATATCGTAAGGCTGAGGAAGCCCGCGTCGCTGGAGCGGCGACTGCTTAAGGCCAATCTTAGACCGAGAGGTCTCGTCGATGTTAATCCTGGCGAGGCCACATAACCAGAAAAGCGGACAGCGTCGTTAGACGCTACCCGCTTTCTGTGTAACCAACCTTCTCAGGCTGTTTGCTATGACTTACCAGCACGACGCAGCTCCCGTCCGCAGTTGTGTGGTAGAACCAGCCATAGCGAGTCAAAAGTATCGACAATCTCAGCAATTCTATTGATCCAATAGTACTATTTCGGGTAGTACGATAAGCTACATCTTGCGTTTTGGACGTCCCGTGAACGGTTTGGTATATAATTAATCCTGTAAATACGTTCATACTGGCGAAATGAACTTTAGGGCTTTCATACTGACTGGTCGCATACGTCACGATATCACTGCATCAGTACGTACTTTGAGGAGTCAACGTGTCTAAGACTAAAGGACATAACTGGACGCTCTCATCTCCGAAGGATAGCATCAAGAAACGGACTGTGAAATCACTGGATAATCTGGCTACGAGAATAAGGAAGTCAGATTCAGCTGCTCTGGAAGAAGCATACCGTCTCCTGAGTGATCCGCTGGTGCGGTATCTCCGGCGTTTTTTATCTGATACCGCCTCCGCATACGATGTGCTCCAGGATATTTTCCTGAAGTTGTGGGAGGATAGGGAGTCGCTACGAGAGGATACCAGGTTGAAACCGCTAATGTATACGATGGCAAGAAACAGGGCGCTGAACGTCATACGAAAAAATTCGAAGCAGGCTGAAATGGATGATGAGCAATTGATTCATGCAGCTGGTATAGCCGCGCAAACTGAAGGGATGCTGGACGCTGCACAGTTGCAGACGAAGGTTGACGAGTGGTTGGCTCAACTTCCCCCGCGTCGTGCCGAGGCATTCATGCTCAGTCGGTTTCATGAACTGAAGTATAGTGAGGTAGCAATCATCATGGGGTTAAGTGAGCGAACGGTACAGACGCATGTCCTGCATGCATTGCGAGATTTGAGAAAAAACCTGCAATCTTATCAGCAAGAATCGTGAATTACAAAGACACTACAGAAAATCGAAAGTCACTGGACGAGTTCCTGCAGAGTGAATCTCCCCGCGAACGCGAGGAGTTGATTGAATTGTGGGATCAGGTCGCAGATGCTGAGCCAGATTGCGAGTTGGACGAAGAGCGATCTGCGATGGTGTTGCAGACGATCATGAAAGCAACGCGAGAATCAGAGGCAGCGCCGGTTAGGTTGAAACTTGTCAGTCCTGTAACACGCTGGACCGCCGCAGTAGCTGCAGTCATCGTGATTTCATTTTCCATCTGGTACCTGGTCGTACCGATATATCATACGGCACCGGTGGGAGAACGACTGGTGGTTTCATTGCCGGACGGTTCTACGGTGGAGTTGAACAGCGGCTCTGAAATATCTTATTCGAGAAATTTCGGGAATGCTCGATTCGTCAACCTCGAAGGAGAGGCCTTCTTTGACGTCGTCCATGGCGAGGATCCATTTATTGTTGAGACGTTCAATTCACAAACAAAGGTTCTCGGGACCACATTCAATGTTCGGGCCTGGGAGCAAAGTATAAAACCTGCAACAGTCGTCAGCCTCGTAACGGGAAGTATCGAGCTGACTTACAAAAATGGTTCCGATAAAAGCATCCTGTCGCCGGGGCAGAGCATGACTGTAAATGTTGACGGGTCTGTTGAGGACCTGACTGGATCTACCGTCGTCGACGCGATCGCCTGGAGAGATGGCAACCTCCTGTACAAAGATGAGCTGTTAGGAGTCATGATCGAAGACGTCGAGCGACGCTTTAACGTGACGATACTATTGTCAGTCAATGATTTACATAGCCGGAAAATCAACTTGTCCATGCATCGACCAGAGAACGTCGAGGCTGTGATCGAGAGTATTTGCGGGGCCTACTCCCTGAACTACCGGGCTACGTCGACAGGTTTTGAAATATTCGAGGCTGATTCCAGCGAGAGCTCTCGCTGATAGCCAATTTGTGAACGTACTGAGTTAACCAGGTCATCAGCGAATGGCCATTACGGCAACGACACTTCGGTCCTGTTTATTCTACGCTTTTGCTGGTGCGATATTGCTGATATCTGCTCCCCGGGAAAGTCGCGCCCAACAGAATGATGACACCGAGGTGCTCTACACGTTCGCCTTTGTCCGTGTGCCTCTGCAAGACGCCCTTGACGTCGTGATGCGCCAGACATCGCTAAATCTTTTCTATGAAACGGATCTTGTTGAAGGCCTCGTATCTTTCTGCAGTATCAATCGCAAGCCTCAAGAGGATGTCCTCAGATGTGTTCTGGAAGATACCGGCCTTGATTTTGTACGATTGTCGAATGGTACCTACGTGCTTAGCCGAGAGGTTGAGCTTGCAGCGCAATATGGTTCGATAAGAGGATTTGTCGCCGACCGCCTTACTGGCAGTCCCTTGCGGGATGCCAATGTTCTGCTTGTGGGGAGCAATCTCGGTACGTCAACGTCGGACAATGGCTATTTTGTCTTTCCGAAGATCATTTCCGGGCCGCAGCAAGTGATCGTCACCCATGTCGCCTATGAGGATACCATTGCGACAGTCGTCGTGGGCCCAAAAATTGTCAGAGAACTCGAGTTTGAGTTGAGGCCGACCATCGTTGTCTCCCGACCTATCGTAATAGACGGCATGTCTCGCAAGCTTCCGTTTGAATTTCTGGATTCGTCGGAGAATGGTCAGGTGGACATCCGTCAGACGCCGGGGGCATCCGTAGACATCACCCGATCGTTGAGTACAATAGCTGGTGTCCAGGTTACCGACGCGCTCTCAACTATTCATGTGCAGGGAGGAGATGCCGGCGAACACGAATACAGACTCGATGGAGTACCTGTTTTCATGCCGCTCAGCAATGGAGGATTTATAGGACCATTCAGTCCGTTCGCTATCGAAAGAATTACTGTCTTTAAGGCCGGGCTAAAGGCCAGTGAAGGCAGTGTGCTCTCGGGTGTCGTCGCGGTAGATCATGACGTTTCCGACGAACACACCGGTGGGGTGTTGCAGATCGGACCTCTTAGTGCCAGTGCCCGCGTTGGCGGAAACGCAAGGGTCGGCGCCTCCAACGTTCATTGGATGGCAGCTGGACGCCGAAGTTTTTGGTCACTCATTCGCAACCGGCAGTTGAGCGACCGGTTCAGATCGTGGAGTGAGCCCAGTCCGTTTCTGCTTGATGCCGTAGATCCCGATTCATCTCTGGGGTCGGAACTGGCCTCTTTAATCAATACTGGTAGCGTGGAGCTGAAGTTTACGGACGTTCATGGCGCCGTCCGGATTAACCGTGGATTGCAACAGCTTTATCTCTCATTCTACAACGGACGAAACGTGTTTGGCAACGATGCCCTCGAAAGTGATTCTCCGATAATTTCTGCTTCCGGAGACGAGTATTCCTGGCATAATACGGTCGCCAATGCGCAGTACGATCGAGTGCTGACATCCCGTATGCTTGGTAGCCTGAAAATCTGGAAGAGTACGTATTCGCTCCGCCATCCGTTCGACCTCTCGCCATTCGAGAGTAGCCAAACCGGAAGTGTCTCGGCAGATTCTGTCGATCGAGAGTTTAATAATATCGAGACCCTCGGCGGAAGGGGAGAGTTGAATCTCTCCGTGGGTTCGCGACACACCGTTAGTGCAGCTGTTGACGGATCTATTGTCGACAATGATTTCAGGATTTCAGTAGACCCGTCCGGCGAGATTCCGGCGATCTCCAAGAAGGTATATCCAACTGCGAAATGGAAATGGACCGGGTTTGTTCAAGACGATATTTCGCTCGGATACAAGACCACACTTACGACGGGTACACGTGTTACGTATATCCCCTTGCAGGAGACGGCGTATGTTGAACCTCGAGTATCTCTCAGGCATGACCAGCCACTCAGCGCGGGTCGTGTGCTATCTCTAAAATTCGCCACCGGGATTTACCGTCAATACCTGAATCAGTTCGATGTTGCTCCGTACACCGTATCGGCAATACTCCCGAGCTTCCGATTCTGGATACCGTTAACCGCCGACACATCTCCTCCGACGTCAATTCATTTTTCCTCGGAGACATTGATGACATTCAGCAAATCGCTTGCGCTTCACGGAGAAGGTTACTACAAATACCAACCACATCTTAATATGATCAACTACGGCGACCGGTCGAATCCGGGACGTGAATTCATATCGAGTGCTAGTGGTCACGCTACGGGAGCTGTGGTTGGAGTGCTCGTAAACAAGAACGGATTTAGTGGGCAGCTATCGTACATATATGGACGCTCGACGATCAGGATACCAAACCGGTTTAATGGAAGATCGATAGTAACTCCGTGGTCGACACCGCACCAGGTTCGAATGACGATGGACAAGAGCCTGGGTCACTGGACTCTTTCGCTGCGTGGGCGAACAGCTATCGGCCGTACGTGGGGCTATCGTCAGGGGTATTACGACTACCTTGAGCCCGTCGGCTCATCCGTAGTACTTGAGGAGATTTCGTTCTCGAGCCCCGAAGATGACAGGCTCCCGTTATTTTTGCAGTTCGATTCAGGGATTGAATATGCCGCGAACGTTGGCCTGACGCGCATCTCGTTCAAGGTGAACGCCCTCAATGTGACTGCCAGAAAGAACGTCATCGACTGGAAATTGGAGTTGGATGAAGCTACAGAATCATATCGCAAAATCGATCGATATGGACTGCCGTTTACGCCGCTCGTATCTATGTCGGTTACCTATTGACACTCCACAGCCTTGGAGAATAGGACAACCCGCCGGAAATAGACAAGGCACGTCACCGTAGTGCCGTGCCTTGCATCGATCAGAATTTCGTAGGTCTACTAGGACGTCTTAACGTCCACTTCTTTAGCTTCTCTAGATCCTGATTTTTCTTCGTAGTCGATCTCGACTTCAACGCCAACCGAAATTTCCTGCAGACCGGTAACTCCTTCGAACTTCGTATTCGAGGTGACAGAATATTCGATTCCTTCGACGGTCAGGGAATTATCAGTGACATTTTCAACTACACCTGATATCTCTTTCTCATTGCTAAAAGGGTTGAGGCCACCGAGTCCATCGCAACCACTCGTTACGACCAACAGGCATAGGCACGTTAGGACAAGTGGGATAACACTCCTGTACTGCATGTTCTTTTACCTTCTTGTGTTTAATTCTCGATTAGATTCGAAGCTGTGTTCCCTCTTTAAACACGCAAGTCGATGTTTCTACGTAACCTCCTGAAATTGCCGGACGCACTTTAGAAGGCTGGTACTCCACATACCGGTAGATACGGCCCTATCAACAGACAGGCCTCATTGGCGAGCATACTCGGTGCTCCGGCCTGCGTTAGCGGAATTATTTGATACTCGAAGCCGGCAAATATGCCCAGTCCATTTTCGACGTTAGAATGCACGTCGAGTGGTTCAGAAAACGGATTTTGATTCGTGAATAATTGATCGCCAGCAGTGGTCCAGTAGCTGTAGAAATCCTTTGAAACCGAAAGTAGCACGACGGCGAATGCACGTTGGACGATTATCTCTGCTTTGGGCGAGGGGTCGTCGTATTGCAGATCGAACGAAATTGTATGTGTTGTACCATTGATCAAGTCATCACTGAAGAAGGCTTCGTAATAAATCGATTTCTCATTGGATAATATGTCGAACGGGGACTCTCCGAGCACCTCATCATCACTTTCAAATTGAAAGAATCCGGCGGGCAGGGGCGTAATTGCTCCCGACTTTCGGTTGAGTCTCCAGCGAACCTGTAAAAGAGCAATTCCATAGTAGTCGTCAGTACTTGCGTCATCAATCAAGTCAAGTTCGACCGTGTAGACGTTGCGTCTTGAAAGACTGTCGGGCTGGCGCGTGTGAATCTCGGCTGTACGCACGATTCTTACCGGTGATGGAAGTTCGTCATGAGCGACCACACTGCCAGCGGTTGGTGAGCTTGCGCGCAATGTAAACGTGCTGCCCGGGTTGTTCGGTTTTCCGGTTGCGACGTATAGCCCGCTGTCTCGTCGAGTGGGGTTCGCGATGAGAACTTCGTTGTTCCAAATTTCGACTGATGCGTCGTCGACGTCATCAGGACTTCCTGCTTCTGTGAAACCAATACTCTTCGTCAATTTGACCGCCCAGAGTGAGTCGGATGTAAAGAATCCATGTGCCACCAGCGAAGGTGTGAATTCCGGTGGAGGGACGTCGACTACAGTTTCGCATGAGCACACGATTAGTACAATTGTCGTAATCGATAGATACTTCTTGATTTTATGCTTAATTGACATATTAGAAGTTGAACCGATAGGAGACGAACGGAAGAACGGGGAAGAGGCTGGCCTGCTTGTACGATCTTTGGCCGTTGGACTCAGACGTCGAAAAAATGTAGAACGGATTCTTCCGGTTGTACGTGTTGTAAGCTCCGAAAGACAGGGTGCTTTTCGCATTGTCGAAAAACATTGCGCTGTTAAAATGCCAGTTCAGCACCAGGTCGAGCCTGTGATATGCGGCCATTCGATACGCACCGCGATCGCTGTACGTATAAAGTTCAGGAGTGGAGATGCCGCCGGAAAAGTACTGGCTGTCGAGAAAACGAGCATCACTGTACCGTCCCGATGCCAGAGTGATAGCCTGCCCCGTGCCGTATACCCAGGTCATTCCGACGTCCACACGATCGCTGAGATCATGAGACAACACAACAGACAGGTCGTGGCGCCGGTCGTACCGGTAGGGAAATGTTTCAGCTCCGTTTAATCCCGCAAATTTGCGTCGTGTCCAGGAAAGCGTGTAGCCAATCCAGCCGGTCGTGCCCCCGCGTTTCTTTCGGATAAGAAACTCGGCCCCGTAAGACCACCCGCGACCGACGACGATTTTATCCTGCCAGTCTGTGTTTGGAGCCAGATAGTTGCTACCCGGTTCGTATTCGAGTAGCCCTCGCATATCCTTATAGTAGCCCTCGACCGTGACGATGTATCGGTCGGAAACGCTTAACGCTGTCCCGAGGGCTCCCTGCCACGCTCGCTGCGGACCTACTCGGTCCGTTGCCGCAAGCCAGATATCCGTCGGGAGATTGATGCCGGTGTTGGTTAGCAGGTGCAGGTACTGTTGCATCGTTCCGAAAGAGGCTTTGGCAGACCACGATGGTGTGAGCAAGTATCGAAGTGCGAGCCTCGGTTCAAGCGACGTGTAGTTTTTTCCGCGGACACTCATCAGTGACCCATGTACACCCAGGTTGGCCTGCAGTCTCTCAGAAAAACGTATATCATCTTCAAAATAGAGGTACCCTTCGCTGGCGGAAAACTGGAAAGTGTTCGGTGTGAGCGTAGTGTCAATGATACCCTGGTCCGTCAAATTCAATTTGAGGTGACTGACTCCAGGGTTGAAAAAATGACGACCGAAGTTGGTACCGAACCGGATGCTATGAGATGGTCGAGGTTGGAAGTCGAAATCGATCCGTGCCCCTTTATCTTCTATCCCGGACGCATAAACGATTTGTTCAGACTGCACGGTCGGCGGTGTCGTCTCCTCTATTTGCTGAAAGTGCGTCAGAACGTCAAACCTGTATCGGGAATAGAGCAAACTTGAAGTAACAAATAGGTTTTCGGAAATCATTCGCTTCCACCTTAGTGACATGACCCGATTACCCCATTCTGTTCCGCCGGAGTTCACAGTCCGAAACACCGGGTCAACTTCCGTGTCTTTCGTTTCGTAGGTCGATCCGTATACGTCCTTGCCGAGATAGGCGCTGAGTGTAATTTTATCTCGGCTACTGGCAAGGAAATTGAGCTTGGCATTCGAATCGTAGAAATAAGATGTGAGGGTCTGGCCATCCGCCAAACTTTTGTTCAGGAATGGACGAGCAAGAACGTCGATGTAGGTCCTACGACCGGAGATGATGTAGGAGAGACGATCCTTGACGATAGGGCCCTGCGTCGTAAACGACGAGAACACAAGCCCCACGACACCGTCCGATTCGTAGTTTTCCAGATTGCCATCTTTCATATTCAGGTTGACTACAGACGAGAGTCTACCACCGTACCTGGCGGGGAATCCACCCTTGATAAGCTCGACGTTCTGTAGGGCATCGGAGTTGAAAATTGACAGGAATCCCAAAACGTGGCTGGCATTGTAGATGGGGACACCGTCCATCAGGATCAGGTTTTGGTCCGGCCCGCCTCCACGAACATAGAATCCCGTCGAGCCTTCGGTGCCGCTTTGAACCCCTGGAAGGAGTTGGATTGACTTAATAACGTCGACTTCGCCGAGGAATGCCGGAAGTTTTTCGATCTCGGCAGCCTCGAGAGAGACCAGGCTCATTTGCGTCGATCGTACCTCTTCGAGGGGACTCGCTCCGACCACTTCTATTTCGCCCAGACCCACTTCCGACTGAGTCAGCTCTACATCCAGAGTGACATTGCGATCCACGAAAACTGATCGGCTTACGCTCGTGTAGCCGACAAACGAAAAGTAAATATTAACGCTGACTGGATCGGCGAAAGAAATCTTGAAAAAACCGGTGTCATCCGTTACCGTCCCTACCGATCTGCCGTCGACGAGGACGGTGGCCCCAACGAGTTCTATTCCCGACTCCGAGTCTTTGACAAATCCGCTGACAGAATACTCGTCGGCGCGAATTGTGTCCTGTGATAATGCCTCGGGGGTAGCGTATAGCGTAAGGATGATGACAACCAACGACCGAACAGCAGCTATCGATAGCCTGATAAACACATTCATCCTTGTTCTCGGTCTGGCATCGGTTGGTCAATGACTCGTGGTGCAGTGGCGAATTGGCAGACAACGTCGTGCAGAAATCTGGTCTTTTTCAATGAACCGCGTCTGAAGGATGCCAACTGCCACACGCTTCTATAACACACCAGGCTGGCTGAATACGTACTTCTAATTCGTCGAGGCTAAGATTAAGCAGGTGTTAACCGCTTTTGGCTTACGTAGGGAGAGAGATTGGATTGTTTTAATGGTAGCAGTTCAATCCACGGATCCTAAAAGTCGAATCATATGCGTAATCCGAAGCTACTATCGACTCGATCACTATGCCTGTCTTGCATTTTTGCCTCTCTCGTTTGCACAATGCCGGCATTCGGTCAACAGTTCACAATCAGCGGAACTATCACCGATGCTGAATCCGGCGAGTTCTTAATAGATGCGAATATCTATTCGGTATCTCACGACAAAGGGACAACGGCAAATACGTATGGATTCTATTCCCTCACACTTCCAGCGGGAGATTCAGTCACGATAATGTTCTCCTATCTGGGGTTCGAGGCGCAGGTAAAACGAATCGTTACGACGTCGAATCTGGTCCTGGACGTTCAACTACTTCCGCGAAACAGCGAATTGGGAGGTGTGACCATCGTAGCAAATCGTGACGCAATCGACAACGTCGAAGCCATACAGATGAGTGTCGTCGATGTGCCTATCAGAATGGTAGAGACTTTGCCGGCCATTCTGGGTGAACAGGATGTATTGAAAATTCTGCAACTGCTTCCCGGGGTTCAAGCGGGCAACGAAGGTACGACCGGTATTTTCGTCAGAGGAGGAAATATCGATCAGAATTTAGTGCGCCTCGATGATGCCACGGTCTATAATCCGAATCATTTGTTCGGGCTCTTTTCAACGTTCAATACAAACGCGTTGAACAATGTTAGATTGGTTAAGGGCGGGTTTCCTGCAAACTACGGTGGGCGTCTATCGTCCGTCGTCGAGATTAGCATGCGCGAGGGAAGCAAAAAGTCATTCGGCGGTCAGGGAGGCATTGGCCTCATAACATCCCAGGGAAGTTTTGAGGGTCCGATTGTTAAAGATAAAGCCAGTTTTATCATTAGTGGACGACGAAGTTATCTGGATCTGGTTGCCAGGCCGTTCAGGAAATCTGGCGATAGAAACACGTATCACTTTTATGATGTGAATGGTAAAGTCAACTACCACATTGGGAGAAAAGACCGGATGTATCTGAGCTTTTTTCGGGGAAAAGACGTGGCGGACTATGTGGATGCGAGTGGTCTGGGTTATGGAATTAATTTTGGAAATAGTACCGCGACGTATCGATGGAATCACATCTTCAGTCAGAAGCTTTTTGCCAATCTGTCGTTGATGCGTAATAATTACTTCCTCAGGATATCTACAATCCAGTCCTCTTTCTTCTCTCAGAACTTCTCCGGTATACGCGATCTGACTGCTAAAGCGGACTTCGAGTATTATCCGATCCCGTCGCATCGCATTGATTTCGGCGCTATAGCAATGGACCACAACTTCAGGTCCACCGGCTTTGAGGGAGAAGTCATCAAGGATCTGGTTATCCCTGCTTTCGATGAGAGCAACATTGTACCTCGGCCCACGCAAGAGTATGCAGCGTACATCAATGACCGCTATGATATTAGCAGTCGGGTTGGCATAAGCACCGGGATTCGAGTGCCGTACTACTCGAGTGTTGACACTTCCTATTTTCGCGTAGAGCCGCGACTTTCGATCAAAGTAGAACCCGATAATAAATCGTCGGTCAAGGCTTCGTACACAGTAATGAACCAGTTTGTGCACTCTGTACCCAGTACGACTGCATCGCTGCCGACAGATATCTGGATCCCCTCAAGCAGGATAACAAAGCCGCAGCGGTCGGAACAGGTTGCGCTCGGGTATTTCCGAAACTTTGGAGACAATCGCTACGAGTCGAGTGTAGAGCTGTACTACAAGTGGATGGATAACCAGGTTCTATTCAAGCAGGGGACACAGCTGTTGGAATACGCAAGCATCGATGATGAGCTAACGTTCGGGAAAGGATGGAGCTATGGTGCGGAGTTCTTTACTAAAAAGAATTATGGCAAGTACAGTGGGCTTGCTTCCTATACCCTGTCCTGGACAAAGCAGAAATTTTCCGCACTCAATTTCGGCAACACGTTTCCGTTCAGATACGATCGAAGACACAACCTTTCTGTTTCCGGAATTTACGAGTTGACGAATAGGTGGACGCTATCCAGTACGTTCATTTTCACGTCGGGCTCAGCATTCACGCTGCCGACCGGAAGGTTGTATGCAGCACAGGCCGGAAATCTTTATTCGGGAGTCTTCTACGACTACGAGCGCCTTAACAACTACCGACTGCGTCCATACCACCGACTCGACATCTCGGCTACCTACCATTTCAGGCCGGAACGTTTCAAGGAATCAGAGCTGGTGATCGGCTTTTATAACATCTACAGTCGTCAGAATCCGTACTACGTATTTCTGGATGTGGATTTAACAAACGGGCAACCTATCGGGAAACAGGTATCCCTGTTTCCGATCCTGCCGAGTGTCAGCTATTCGTTCAAGTTTTAGATCAGAAAGAGAATCGCTATGAAAAGCATACTATCGACCACCTTCGTTGTGGTGATATTTCTTGCAAGCGGGTGTACCAAGACAATCCCGATTACTCTGGATACATATTCACCCAAACTTTCAATCGAAAGTATACTTGAGCCAGGGACGACACCCAAAGTTTATCTGAACACCACGGTACCGTTTTTCTCGGTCAACCAGCTTCCGACAGATCTATTTGTTCACGATGCGGAGGTGATAATATCTACCACTTCGAGTGCAGACATCCTTCAGCCAGACTCGATATATAACAAGTTTTTCTGCCGTTGGGAGCCATTCTATTCCGGTAACGATGTAATTCTTGAGAACGAAGACTATACGCTCACCGTCCGGGTAAACGGTGAGACGTTTACAGCGTCTACTCGAACGAATGTGCAGGCGGTCTCGATTGACAGTGTCGACTACACATCCAGTTTCACCGACCTTTATGGAGGCCACGAGGGGGTAATTGTCGACTTCATGGACATCCCGGGGCAGGCAAACCAGTACCGGTTCGAAATGGACCGGCCTCTGAACAATGAGCATACTACCGTCGACGATTTCGAGATATCAAGTACGTGCCTGGCTGATGGCGAGACGTATACAATCGAGGAGATAGGTCGGTTCGTGTACTTCGACACGAACTTTGATGGTGCGCCGATACGATTTGTCGTCGAACCTGCATATACGAATAGAAAAGGTGATCCCGGTACTATTTATATCCAGAGCCTGAGCCGCGAAGCTGCGGACTTCTACGATGCGCTGGACAGACAGCGCGAGTCAAATATAAATCCATTCATCGAGCCAGTGTTTGTCGAAACCGAAATCGAAGGAGCCATCGGTGTATTCGGTGCTATGAAGCGATCGGACCCGGTGCAGTTTGTTTTCCCGGAAGACTCGCTGTGAGGTATCGAGTTACGTTGACACGACTCGATGCGTGTCATATCAGAGAACGCATTATAGATCGGAACAGGAGAAGGTCATGAAACAAATTTTGCAAGCTTGTATCAGCGTGCTGATGATAGCCGCTTTCGCGAGTGCCTGTAGTTCGACTACGCAACCGGAGATAGAAACGATTGCAATTCCGGATCCATTGTCTCCGTCGGACTTCAGTCAGACTGTAACGACATACAATCCGTTCTTCCCGTTGAAGGTCGGAGCGACGAGCAGGTTCATCGGGCAGACTCCGGGTGGTGAGGAGGAGATCCTCGTTGAAGTTACGGACAGGAAAAAACTCGTCCAGGGAATTACCACGACGGTTATTCGGGATCGTGTCTGGCTGGATGGTGAGTTGATTGAGGATACTGATGACTGGTACGCGCAGGACAAGAATGGAAATGTCTGGTATCTGGGAGAGGACGTAAAGAATTACTCCGGAGGGATTTTGACGGACCGAAAAGGGTCGTGGGAATCTGGAGTTGACGGGGCTCTGGCAGGAGTAATCATGTGGGCGCAACCTAAAGTCGGATCCATCTACTATCAGGAATTTTATAAGGGTGAAGCCGAGGACGTTGGTGAAGTACTTGATGTCGACGTGAGTGTAACGGTACCGTACGGTTCGATGACTGGATGTACTCTGACAGAGGATACCACACCGCTGGAACCTGATGTGTTAGAACACAAATACTTTTGCCCCGGTCTCGGTCACGTACTGACTATTGATATCACCGAAGGCAACCAGCGATTTGAGCTCGTTGAAGCATTTGGGTACGGCCTGGACTAGCGTTGCAACTTGTAGTTCGGTTGAGGGTGTCAGGAACTGGCAGTAAACACCTAGATTGTTCATGGCTCCCGATGTGCTTGAAGAATATGATTATGTAATTGTTGGAGGAGGGCTTGCCGGTTCATCGGTCGCATCGCGTTTATCACGATGTGGCCGAGTGCTGTTGGTCCAGCAATCGCGACCGGGATTAGATGGGTCGGCTACGCAGGCGGGACTTTTCAATCCGATAATGGCGAAGCAGGGCAGAAAGGTGTGGCGTGCAGGGGAGGCTCTGGCGAGTTTTAGAGTTCTCGTACAAGATGTCGGGGCGGAAGAGTGGGTTTCGAGCGGGGGGATTCTGCGTCCCGCTATGTCGCCGAAGCAAGCGAAGTCTTTCCAGGACGCGGCACGTGTAAACCCGGACCTTTGCATGTGGAAGGATCCAGAGGCTTTAGTCGATCGATACCCTGATGTATTATGCCCATTTGGAGGGCTCTGGGTCCAAGCGGGCGGCGCCGTTAACATTCCACGGTACGTGGATGCGCTCCATCACGACATAGTTCGTAATGGATCAACTGTTCGACGGGACTTCGTAACGAATTGGAAAAATGTACACAACACTTCCGTTGAGATCAGCCTCCGGATGGGAAATGCAGTACGTGCACGCACGCTTGTACTGGCAACCGGCGCTGCTTTCTCCGATAATGCTGAGACCTCACGACTCAAACTACACCGTATAAAGGGTCAAATAGTGAGGGTTAAAAGGCCAGCTGATCTCAGCGCGGTTCCACTCCTTTCTGGAAGTGGATATGTGGTCGCTGATGGGGAAGAGGTTGTCCTGGGATCTTCGTACGACCACGACTATGTCGACCTTAACGTCGACCAGCATGCGACGAAGAAAATAATTGAAAAGGCGAGTCGCATGATCCCGTCTCTTGCGGGGGCTGCGATTATTTCAGCGCACGTCGGACTACGGGTAACGGTGCCCGGGACTTATCTGCCGATGGTGGGGCCGTTGGATGCCGACAAAAACATCTGGGTTGTAAATGGAATGGGTTCCAAAGGGTTGTTGATGTCGGCATGGATTGCCGATCGGGTGGGCAGTTTCATCAGGAACGAGGTGGAGATACCTGAAGAGATTAGTGTTCAACGACTGTCTGATCCAGACAGCATAGGCGCGAAGTGAAGTCCAGGGAACGACGATCAGATACCTGTTGGGAATCGAATTTCGACCGAGCACCATAATATTCAGTTCATTCAGAAATTATTGAGATAGTCGGCACGCATATTGAGTAATACCGATTAGTTATTTGTGGGAATTATATGATGATTGGAAAGCAAATGAAATCATTACTCTTTGTGATTCTGGTAATTACGGGTTTGACTGGCTGTTCGCAGTTAAAGGACACGTCTGCCGATCACCCTACTGAAGACACTTCCTGGTTGATACACGGTCTGGAGGATCGAGGGATCGCCATTGAGGGAGGAGGAACAGCATCGCTGCGCGTTTCTGCGGAGAGCAGTATGAGGATGGTCTTAAACCAGAATGAGCTCGTTGACGTCTATGAATTCGAAGACGCCGATGCTGCCATGCAGGAAGCCCAGGTTCTGCTTGGTGCATCCCCGAACAGGGAGGTCTATGTCAAAGACAAGTTGGTAGTAGTCCACCACAAGCGGGCGGGTTCAGGTCTCTCAGCGGTGCTAAATGAACTGCTCGGCAGGACGATCTAGGTAATGCGACACTGCAGTTGTGGCAAGGTGACGTTCGTGTTGCAAACCGGATCGAATGCCCGTCATTCTCTCGCAGGCTTCGCCGAATCCGGCAGGATTGGTTGAGGCGGTAGTTAAGTATGGCCTTCGTTTAGGCGCAGATGTGAAAAGGGAGACCTAGTCGTCCAGGGCACCATTGGAAATCCAGTCGCGGATATTCTGGATGAGGGCAGCATCGAGAGGAGGTTGGCCGAACGGCATTCTGGAAACGGTGATAGTGGGTGCTCCCTCGAGGACCTGGACGAGATAGCTTCCATCCGGGTTTCCGGGGTCGACGTAGGGCACGGAGGGAGAGCTGCCTGCGTTTCGGTTTGTGAGGATGTCGTATGAGACGGAGCTGCTGAGGTCGAGTCCCCATGGGGCCGGCCCTCCGACATGGCATCCAGAGAGTGCACAACTTGCATTGAAGATATTAGTCTGGATGGCCGTAAATGAGTCGGGATCGTTGCCGGGTGTGAGGGGGTCAGCGTGTTCACACGCGGACGAGGCGAAGATAATAAGTGTGGCAATGAAGAGAGTATTTATCCGTAGATAATTCTTGCCTGAAAAATAGTCCATTATTATGTCGAGATTTATCGGCGATGATGGGGTATATGGTGGGAGACGATGTCGGGTGGTAGGCGAAAAAATGCGTGGGGGCCACCACTCCTCCTCCCCGGAAGCAAGTTAACGATTTGCACGCATACAGGTCTAATAAAGAAATGCTAGAAACTTCCTAGGAAAAACTCTAGGAAACTTACTAGCATATGTTTTGAAGCAGACAGGTGGAAATAACCGGAACAAATCGCTCTGCACTCGACATCAACACGTCGCCAGAACTACTGGAATTTCCTTGCCGAGATTACTTCTCTTGCAATATCAAGTCTCTCAGCATGCGCCCCGGTTATCTCGTAATAGTCGAGCTTTCGTTCGCGAAGCTCGTTTCGAAGCGATCGCTGAAGAACGCGTCGAACCTCAGGGCCATCGCGCTGTCCGGGGTCTGCCTCCCAGGGAATATCATCTCCACACAACAGATACACGTCCGATTCACTGCGCTTCGAAGCCTCTACCACTTCATCCGGACAGTTCCCGAAATAATGGCGCTGATATACGACGGTAGAAATCAAATCTGTATCAAAGATTACCAGTGGCGGACCCTGCGCTAATACGGCAGAATAACGTTCAAGAAATCCCTGTGCTATTTCGAATACATCCTCTTCCGAAGGCAGCGCGCCTTTCAAATCCACAAATTCTCGCAAGTATTCGGAAACGTATTCGCCGTCCAGCTTTTCTGCAAGTCCCAACGCAAGAGTGGTTTTCCCAGTTGATTCGGCTCCCGTTACCACAACCCGCAACGGATGATTCGCGATGTCGCAATCCTTCACTTTCATGCGTTGTATACAGCTGACATTGACCGTTCCTCAGCCTCCATCGAGGTTTTCCAGGAAAGATATCCAGCGATGGCCATACCCACGTAGATCAGATACAAAACCATGTAGAAGTACAGCCCCTTATAAAAGTATATGCCGGTAGCAAGGATGTCGACGACAAGCCAACCATGCCAGCTCTCGATCTTTTTCCGGGCCGTGAGCCACATTGCTGACAAACTCAGAACCGTAGTGGAACTATCCCAATACGCCAAATCAGCATTCGTGTACCGATCGAGGAGAAATCCGCAAACAGCAATTCCCAGGATAGAGATGATACCGAGCTGTAGTAGAGTGGTCGCCGATTCTTTTGTCACCTGAAGATCGTCATCTTCACCTCTTTTGCCTGCCAGCCAGTAGTACCATCCATATATATTCATCCACAGGAAAAAAACGTGGAGGATAAGGTCGGCGTAGAGACGAGCCTGGTAGAAAACATAAAATGATACCAGGACATAGGCGATGCCGAAAGGCCATGTCAAAATATTCTGACGGATCAGAAGGACGACGCAAACAATTCCGAACACGAGACCTGCAGCCTCTATGACATTCATTTGTGAGGCTAGATACTCCATCACCTGCTCCGATGCTACCCTATGTGCACTCGACTCAAACTAGGCGTGTGACAGCTCTGGCCTGACCGTTGCATGTTTCGTGAGACCTGCCTCAGCATCTTCGTGCGTCACAACTGCTTCTCGATTTTTTGGAGACACGAGGGAATAGACAACAGGTACTACAATGATTGTCATGAACGTCGAAAATAACATCCCACCTACTACAGCAATACCAAGCGGCTGTCGAGCTTCTGCTCCTGCACCGAGACCGAGTGCAATCGGGAGGACACCGCACATCGTCGCAAACGAAGTCATCAGAATCGGACGAAGCCTGATTTTTGAGGCTTCGACTATCGCCTCCATCAAAGTCATACCCTCTTCGCGCAACTGGTTGGCGTACTCAACGATGAGGATAGCATTCTTGGTCACAAGTCCGATTAACATGACGAGCCCGACCTGCGAATAAATATTTAGTGACTGTCCGAAAATATAGAGAGACAGCAGTGCACCAAAAACGGCGAGCGGCACCGATAGCAGGATTGTAAATGGATCGATAAAACTCTCAAACTGGGCTGCGAGGACCAGGTAGATGAAGACCAGAGCAAAAACAAAGAGGAAATAAAGTTTGGCGCTTGAAGACCTGAACTCCAACGATTGTCCGGACAGATCCGTACGAATACTCGGGTCGAGTTCACTGCTGGCAATTGCGTCCATGTCATCGAGCGCGCGGCCAAGGTCAAACCCGGGCGCAAGGTTAGCCGTGATCTTGACGGCTCGCTGACGGTTATAGTGATTGAGCTCCTTCGGTGAAACGGTCTCATTCACGGAAACAACGCTGGCTAACTGAACCAGGCCTCCACTTCCACGCAAATATATCTCGTCAATGGCGTCCGGCGTGTCTCTACTTCCCGGCTTCATTTGAGCAATTACATCGTACTGCTTCGTACCTCGCTTGAATTGCGTCACCACGCGACCACCTAGCAATGTCTCAAGCGTAGATCCAATGTCAGTCGTCGACACTCCGAGACCTGCTGCACGGTCGCGATCTATCTGTATGTCCAGTTGTGGCTTGTTCAACCTGAGGTCGGAATCCAGATTTACCAGATAACCAAGCTGTGAGGCATTTGCAATCATCGTCTGGGTAGCTGTGTTGAGGTCGCTGTACGAATCCGATTGCAGCACATACTCTACGGGACTGGAGTTGAAAGCTCCTCCCAGACTAGCCGGATTGATCATGAATGCCAGCACACCGGGAATTGAAATAAGTTGAGGAAACAAGCTTTCAACGATCTCCTGCTGACTGCGATCTCTTTCTGTTCGCGGCTTGAGGTTCAAGAAGATGAACCCGTTGGTGACGCTTCCGGGGCCACCAAAGCCGAGGCCAGCTGCCATAAACAAGGCCCGGCGTTCCGGCAGATCCATGAGAATGCTCTCGATCTCTGTCATGTACTTGTTTGTATAATCGATCGTCGCACCTTCCGGAGCCAGTACGATACCAAATGACATTCCACGGTCTTCCGTGGGTACCAATTCATTAGGGAGTCGCGTGAATAGCCACGCGCTAATGCCAATCAGGATCACGCCTACCGCAACAGTAACAATTCTGTGCTTCAGCACCAGGTGCAATACTGCATCGTAGAATCGATTTACACCGGCAAAGAATTTGTCGAAGGCCGTTGAAAATACATTTGTGCTGTTCCCATAAAGTGGCCGCAATATTTTCGACGCCAGCATTGGAGTCAGCGACAATGCCACGAACCCGGAAATTGCTACGGCAATCGCTACGGTCAAGCCAAACTCATTGAAGAGTCGTCCTACATTGCCTGTAAGAAAAGCGACAGGCACGAATACGGCAACGAGGGCAATAGTTGTGGCGACAATCGCAAATCCAATTTCCTTGGAGCCGTCCCACGCAGCCTGCCAGCGAGTCTTGCCCATCTCCATATGCCGGTACACGTTTTCAAGGACAATGATCGCGTCGTCGACTACGAGTCCAATGGACAGGACAAGCGCCAGGAGTGTCAGAATGTTTATAGTAAAACCGAGAAACGATATAACAGCGAACGTTCCGATAATCGAGATCGGAATAGCAAGAGTTGGAATGATCGTGGCCCGAAAACTCTTCAAGAAAACCAACACCACCAGGATCACTAGCAGAATGGCAATGAAAATTGTTTCCTTCACTTCATCGATGGACGCCTCGATAAATTCCGACGAGTCGTACGCCACATTAACTAGCATGCCTGCTGGCACCGCGGCTTGCAGCTCCGGCAGGGCATTTCTAATTTCTTCCGCCACATCGATGGTACTCGCCGTCGATTGCTTTACAACACCCAGACCGACTGAGTTCTTCCCGTTAAACCGGGCTATTGTCCGCTCGTTTTCTGCTCCAACTTCAACCTCCGCAACATCGATCAGGCGGACCTTGTCGTTGTTCGTTTGTTTTACGATGATTGAAGAGAATTCCTCGGCAGATGCCAGTTCACCTCGAGTTCTGACAGCAAACTCCCTGCCTACCCCTTCGACGCGGCCGCCCGGGATTTCTGCATTTTCACGGCGAATGGCAGCCTCTATATCCTGAGCAGTCAGACCATGCGCGGCCATGCGTAATGGGTCGAGCCAGATCCGCATGGCGTAACGGCGCTCACCGCCAATAAAGACGGAAGCTACGCCTGGCAATCGCTGAAGTCGTTCCTTCATGACGAGCTCCGCAATCTCCGATAGCCGCAAGAGCGAATGTGAATCACTCGATAGCGCCATCCAGAAGATAGGCTGAGCGTTGGCATCTACTTTCCCAACGATAGGGTCATCTGCTTCGCGCGGTAGCCGCCCACGAATTCGGGAAACACGGTCTCTCACTTCATTCCCGGCTTCGTCGACATCCGTCCCCAATTCAAATTCGATGGTGATGACAGACCCCTGCTCCCGACTAGAAGACGTCATGGTTTTGACCGCCTCCAACGTGGCCAGCTGTTCTTCAAGCAGGTTTGTTATTTCTGTTTCAACAACACTGGCGCTGGCCCCACGGTATAGTGTGGTGACGGACACGATGGGGGGATCAATGTCTGGATACTCGCGAACAGGCATGCGAGTGAAAGCAAGCAGGCCAAAGATGACAATGGCAATGCTCATTACACTGGCAAAAACCGGCCGTCGAATCGATGTATGACTTAATTTCATGTGTCGACCTATCCTTCTACAGGAGCGCTGCTGTTAACGGGCATGATGCGCGCACCTTCATAAAGTTTTTGATGTCCAGCCCGGACCACAACATCACCTGGTTGGACGCCGCTGAGTACTTCAACGACGTCGGACATTCTCGTTCCCAACGACAATGGAGTCCTGTGAACCGTGCTGTCACTTGCAACGACAAAAACAAACGGTTGTGTCCCATCAACGAAGATGGCTTCACTGGGAAGCGCCATCGAACTGTCCCTGGTCGATAAAACAGCGGTAACGTTTGCCGACATCCCTGGACGGAGGAGCCGCCCCGGATTATCTATGAGGGCCACCACGCGAGCACTTCGAGTGTCCGAGTCGAGAATGGGCTCAACCACTTCAATGGCTCCTGTCAGCTCCTGGTCCGGGTAAGCAGGCGTGGTGACAGTTACTCTCGCACCTCGTGATAGTTGGGAAAGATATCGTTCAGGTACAGAAAAATTAACGCGCAGCCGAGATACTTGGGCAAGGTCTGTAATCGCCTGCCCTGCCCGGAGGAAGGTGCCGGCACTAACTTGCCTGGATCCGATGAGACCACTGAATGGAGCCACAATCCGTGTCTTCAACAATCGAGTTTCAGCTAGGGCAACATTTGACTTGGCTACTTTTAGAGCGGCAGACGCATCATCCAGATCTTGCGGAGCACCGGCACCCAGGTCTACTACTTTCTTGATCCGGTCGTACGTCGCCTGGCTCTGTGCGAGGAGTGCGTTTGCTCGTTCAGTTTCAGCCTGCAACTGAGCGTCGTCCAGCTGCGCAAGAAGAGCACCGCGATTGACGCTGCTGCCTTCCCGAAATGGCAATCTCGTGACGACCCCGTCGATTTCAGAAACGATCACAACGGATTCGCCAGCTTGCAACGTGCCGATCGCTTCAAACCGATCGAGGATGGTGCGAATCTCAACGGTGGCTACCTCGACCGCCGTGGGTGGCATGGCGAATCCACCAGCTCCGGCGCCCTCCTCATCACCGCCGCACCCGACGAGGACAACTGTTACAGCCAACAATGCTATGGGAATGTACTGTGTCATTTTTCGCTATTTTCAGAAGTAAATTTACCTGAGGTCAGGCGTTGTAATGCTGCCGCAGCTTTCGCATTTCTTACGAGAGCCTGCGAATATCTTTGTTGTGCCGCCGCAAGGTCCGCCCCGAGCCTTACGAGTTCGAATGCTGTTGTCTGTCCGTTGCGGTAGGCAATCAAGCCAATCCGCACTTGTTCCTCCGAAGCCCGTACTCCTTGCTGAGCAATTAATAATCTCTCCGCTCCGCGCAGGAGTGCCCGGTGATTAAGTCGTACTTGCTGTTCTAGATTTCGTCGCACATCTTCATACTGATTTTCGAAGCGACTTACTTCTGCTTCCATCCGCTTAAAGTCGCTGTTCCGTGCCCGGCCCGTCAACGGGATTCGTACGTTGAAACCAACTTCCCAGGTAGGGAAGTCGAGTCGGGAAACCTGGGATAGCGCCTCGGCGAAGTCGCCCGTGTTGGATGCTCTCAACGTGTCGGACCCAAAGATGACATCGCGTCCCTGCCCGGACAATCCGCTTCCCGCAAGGGATCCAATAAGGTCAACCTGTGGGAGACGATTGCGTCGCGCTCCGCGTAGACTGGCAGTAGATGCATCGATTTGCGCCTGCAATGCGATGAGGGAGCTATTCGACTGTTCAGCGAGCGCAACAACTTCGTCTGTCGAGAGGATGGGTTTCATGGTCGGAGGTTCGTCTGTCGGTCGGAACCTAACAGATCCAGAATCGGGATGAACCCCGATTACCACTGAAAGCAAGTCGGACAAGCGATCAAGTTCTTCATCACGATCTATAACGGCGAGGCGTTGTTCAGCAAGGAAGACACGAGCATTTTCTACCTGACTCGGCCCAACAAGCCCTGCCTCAGAACGGGCCGATGCTTCTCTAAGAAGCGCCTCCGCCTGAGCGAGAATCAGGCGTTGTACTGCGTAATTCCGCTCTGCAGCATAAATGTCCCAGTAAATCTCCTCTACTGTTGCGGTAATGCTGTTGACCGCATTATCGAGCTGGGCTTCCGCAGCCGCCTCAAGGTAGCGAGCAGACTCCAGTTGCGACCGGGCTGCGATACCAGCTCCCGATAACAATGGCTGCCTGAATGATATCCTTCCAAATGCATCGTACTGTGGATTCAGCGCTGAAAATGTGGAGTTGGTTTCAGTTCTCGTTCCAACCGCAGAAACTTCAAGCTCAGTGCCGAAGGGTGTTGTCGCTCGAACTCCTGCCTGTGCGTTGCTCGTGTTGTTGATAAGGACCGATGCACCGGAAAATGGAGATGACGACGGGATTTCTGCCCGGGTTCGGGTACCATCTGCAAATAATTCAGGGTCGAACGCACTTCGCTCGCCGCTAGTAATCGCACGGGCAATGCTGAGGGCCGCTTCCGCGTCTTTTACCGCCGTCGCATTGGCCAAAGCCAACTGGTAAGCCTCGGACAATTCAAGAAATTGGCCTTCCATCGAGAGCAGGATGCCCTCAATGGTAGTGTCGGCGGCTGCGAGACGTGAATCGTCCTGGGCGTTTGTCGGGGCAGCGAACAGGAAACTAGCTAGTGCGACAAAAAGGAGCGTGCAACGGAATGGTTGATCCATGGATCGCAGCGAAAGAGTTCGCTTCGTCAGGAGGATTGGCAAGATGTTCGGTTTTGGGTAATGTAAAGAAGGAAGAAGATAGGGAGCGTGTGACTGGGACTCACCTGTCAGTATCCCATTACGTACGAACTTTCGATTGATAGTTACGCAGGAAGAACCAAAAAAAATAGGCAACCCTGTGAAGAGTTGCCTATTCCTATACAGATTAAAAACCCTTACTTAATTTTCACGATTCGAACCTTGGCCACAGGGTCTGCCCAGCCGTGAGGACTAACCTGAAGATCATCGGTCCCTGCCACTCCCGCGTGGTGAGCAATAACTCCATTTTCGGCAAGTGCGGGATTACTTGCACCCGTGCCCTCATCATCGGAGGATACGCCCACAAGCCCTTGACACGGCGGAACAATATCAGCAAAGTCTTCTGTATTGATTTCGGTGCCCGCATCATAGGCATCCGTATAGACTTCCAATTCTTGACCAACCCTAGTCGGCAACGGTACTGAGTCGATTCCGGTAAAGCCGTCATTCGTACATACGAGCATCGAAGCGAACGAAAGAAAATGTGCTCCACGGTATGTCGAAATAGTTTTAGTGACAGCAGCACCGGGGAGGATTGGTGGTGGGTCACCGGCCGACGCGATAACGAGTTCGCGGACCCCTTCATTCGACGAGAGGGCAGCCACCATCGGATCGAGGTTACCATTCTCTGCAATTTCCTTGAGCTCGAAGCTCGCTGCTTCGCCGACAGTAAACAAACTAACATCGTTGAGGTGCGTGGCAAGCGTCGGGGGTGTCAAGGGTTGTCCACTGGTGAGGTTGTAAACGGTCACCTCATACTCATGTATTCGCGGAGGGCCGTCATTATTTTCAGAGTTTCGTTTGGCGAGTTCAGTACTTGTCGCTACTGACGTAAAAGCCGAATCTGTAACGCTATCTTCTGAACATCCTGTCGCGACGAAAAGCATCGCGGCTGCCAGTAAGGGTCCAAGTGATTTCATGATAAACAAAGTTGGTTAATGAAAAAGAAAGTGCCGCGAATACCATCGCGACTCCATGAACCAGCTTACGGCTACGACGAATATGAGATGTTCGGATATACTGATGAATACCTGATCGTTCGATTGTCCCTACGCGCCAAGCATCGCTCGGAAATCTTTGACACGACGGCGTGCGACAGGCAACTCCGTTCCATCCGTCAGCTTTACTCGATAGGTACCGGAGAACCACGGAATCAACTCGCTGACATACCGGAGGTTGATAATGCAACTGCGGTGTGTTCGAATAAATTGATCCGGATTTAGCTTCTGCTCCAGTTCATCCAAAGTAAAATGTGACGAATACTTTTTGTCACCTACTGTGACAAGTGTCAGCTTATCCTCCGAGCCGATCCAGGAGATTTCGCTGACCTGAAGGACTTTTAGTCGCGCTCCGACGCGCGTTGTCAGACATGTCAAGTGGTTTCGCGGGACGTTAGTGAGTGCACCGTAATCCGACCGTCCTTTTGCATCGCCACTGGCAATTCGATCGAGGGTGACGTTCAATCTTTCCAACCTGACCGGCTTGGTGAGATAGTCTACGGCGTGGACTTCAAATGCGCGGATGGCGTACTCATCATATGCAGTTACAAAAACGACCGGAGGGCGGGGAGGGACCAGCAGATCTACCAGGTCGAATCCGTCCAAAACCGGCATCTGCACATCAACAAAAATGACATCGGGTGCTGTGTCGTTTATGGCAGGTAGTGCATCACGAGCACTTCCGAATCGACCGACAACTTCTATATCGTGTTGGGATTCGTCTAAAAGGGCTTTCAGTCTCGCTCGGGCAAGAGGCTCGTCATCAACGATGATGCATTTGATCATTGTGGCTCACGCTCCGGTTCAAGCGAGATCGTGTCCGTCGACGCGTCGTATTGCAGGGGCAACGTGATGATGACTGCATTTGGTGCAAGCGCCACATCGGCCGTCGTTGGTCCATACTGCATGCGGAGTCGATCGCGAACATTCTTTAATCCCGTACCATTGTCGATTACATCATCTATGTTCCGGTTGCCAAAACCTGGTCCTGTGTCCGAGATAACAATCCGCACAACACCCCGCGACTCCGAAGCCGTGATCAAGACACTGCACGCATCATTAGTCTGACCTACTCCGTGTTTGATAGCATTCTCGACAATCGGTTGCAGAATCAAGCTGGGTATCAATGCATTCCGCAAATTGTCTGGAACTCGTATTTCGGTCGTCAGCCGATCGCTGAATCGCGCCAGTTCGATCGCAAGGTAGAGCTCTACTGATCGGATTTCATCCTGCAATGTAACAAGTTGTTGTTCTGATGCTCGTAGGGAATACCTAAACAAGTCTGCCAGGTCTTCAGTCACCGTTTCTGCGCGGGCAGGATTGATACGGATCAGGGAGGCAATGGAATTCAGCGCGTTGAAGAGAAAGTGGGGATTTATCTTCGCACGCAAGGCCGTCAGTTCAGCCTGGATAGCAGCGTTCTTGGCGATCTGCACCGATTGATATAGAGAGAAGATATACAGTAGCCCGTTGCCGACAATAGCGAGTGAAAACGCCACCAATCCAATCACGAAAAGGGGTTCGTAACCCATTGGGAATCTGTCACCGAGCGTACTCTTCAGAATCCAGGTTGCCAGGAAAAAGGAGCCAAGCGTCACCACCGACTGGACTCCGACGTGAATAGCAACGGCTTTCCTGGATTGTAGCGGGACAAACTTGAACAGTGTCTTGCCAGTCAGAAATAGACATGCTCCCATAACGAGAGCGTAGAGGATGCCCAATCCGGCGCCACCCGATGCAGCTCCGATCGAGCGGAAGGCAGGGTCGGCTGTGATCCAGTATACCCCGACGCCGCCGACCGAGCCGAGAAAGATCACTACAACAAGTGATACGAGAAGCGTCTTTATGCCGAATCGAGCAGTCATGTGGTCATAGTTATATGACTATAGTATAAAAAACGTACCGTCTTACGTCTCTGATTATTAAACGATCAACCGTTCGTCCCGCGGCATCGACCACTGATCTGAAAAATCGTCCGATGATCGACAAGTTGACACGAGCATCTAGAAGTCAACGTAAGTTGTGACTCACCTGATAATCAGCAATATATACATAATGGAACGGCAGCATTTTGTGATAAATAACTGGATCGTCAAGCCGGAGCTTAACCGGATTGAACACGGTGATTCCGTTGTCCACCTTGAGCCAAAGATCGTCGACGTCCTTGTATATCTGGCGCGTAATGCGGGCCGAGTTGTGAGCAGGGATGAACTTATGGACAAAGTCTGGGAAGGCACCGTCGTGTTGCCCGACTCTCTCAACCGATGCATCTCTCAGCTAAGATCAGTCCTTGAACCGACGTCGGTAGATGGACAGGTCATCGAAACTATACGGAAACGCGGCTACCGACTCGTTGCAAAGGTGAGATTTATGCAACAACTATCTGGCGAAATGAGTCACTCCATGGTGCCGACCTATTTCAACCTGCCTGTCTACACAGTCAGCTCAACGATGGCGGGCCCATTCGCAAGGAAGTTTCGCTACGTCTAATTACCTGGTCCCAAACTTGGTATCAATTGCGATGCCACAGTCAGTGAGAAATTTGGTCGGAAGGATGCCTCCGATAAAGACGAATACGTAGTCGTTGCGAATAGTAGTATCTTCGCCAGAGCCAACCTGCAGTTGCACTGCATCCCTGTCAATACGCCGAACCTGACTCTCCCACAGAACACTGATTCTTTTTTCGCGAATTGCCTCGTGCACCTTCTCATGGTTGAGCGGTTTGATGCGGCCAAAAGAGTTTTTGCGATAACTGATTGACACCCGATTCGAAGTGTTCTGCGAAAGTGCAAGTGCCGCTTCAACGGCCGAGTCTCCACCACCGACAACAAGAATTTCGTCATTGCCATAAGCTTCAGGTTCGCGGAGGGAATAGGCTACCTTGGAGTCTTCCTCTCCCGGCACGCCGAGTTTTCTTGGAACACCGCGCCTCCCAATCGCAAGCACCACTTTTTGGGTGATATAAACCGAGTTGTCACTCGTTACTTCAAAATGATCATTGTCAAGTCGCGTAATAGAGACGACTGTTTCCTGCACGTTGACATCAAGGCCAACTTTCGACACGATGTCGTTCCAGAGAGTCTCGAGATCCTCCTTTACAATGTTTCTGTGACTCACTTTTCCGTAGCCCGGTACTTTCAACGGACGAGTCATCACCAATTTTTTTCGTGGATAGTATCGGACGGTACCTCCAATGTCCTCCTTCTCGATTGTGACGAAGTTCATTTTTCGGTGAGAACAGTTGATTGATGCTGCCAACCCGGCTGGACCACATCCGATAATTACCGCATCGAGAATACCGTCATGGCGTTGCAAATTCTTCGCAATGCCTTCGATACACTGCGTGCCTTGTTCGAAAGCATTTCCGATAAGACCCATGCCACCCAGCTCTCCGATGATGAATATGCCAGGCACATTAGTCTCGAAGTTAGAGTCTATTCTCGGAATGTCGACTCCGCGTTTCTCCGAACCGAATACCAGGGAGATTGCTTCGACCGGACAGGCACGCTCACAGAGTCCGTGACCTACACAGCGTGCTGGACTAATAACGTACGCCTGACCGTCTCTCAACCCGAGGACGTGCTCCGGACAGACATCCTTGATGCAATTACCCGTACCGATGCAGATCTCAGGATTGATCACGGGATGCAGCGTGACAGGTTCTTTCAGTCCGTAGTCATGCGCTAACTGGTCAGCTTCGTCGGTCTTGCGCTCAAGTCTGCGTACCCGGAGTGCGAAGGGGATTATAGCAACTGCCGCCAAAGCCAAACCCAAGAGGATTACTATGAGATCGCTTGACATCAGAAGCTGAGGGAAAGACTTGTGAACATCGAATAGTTGGTGAGGATGTCTCCAGTAAGTAAGCTTGCCTGAGTCGTCCAGTTCACCGAACTGTTGACCCTTAACGAAAAAGATGGAGATAAAGTATGTGTCGTGATAGCCTGTTCAGAGATAGTAGTCCTCGACAGGCGATATCGGAGGCCGAACCTGGTGGCCCGAAGATGTTTTTCGAGTCCCATGCTGGTGGATAGCCCGTTGTTATCGGATCGATACCAGTAACTACTATGTCCCGTGAACCGTAAATTCCGGGGAAGCGTATTGAGGCTGAACAATGTCATTAACGACGTGTAAGCGGCCTGTTCTCCGTATGTACTTTTCGTCGCCGAAAAACCAATAGACCCGGACGGATGCCTGTAGTTGTATGACGCCGTAGTACGTATTCGACTGGCGGTCGGCAACGTCGTCGTTGTCCAGAGTGAAAAAGACTTTTGACGGTCGTGCCGGAAGTCGACGAAGTTATGTCTGGAAAGCTTAATCGAAGATGATGCCCGCAACCGCACGATCTCCCAATCCAGCAGTGTCGGATCTCGGTTGACCTGGACTTCACTGCGAAATCTTGATCGACCTACGCGCAGGCTTTGTTCCAGTCCTGCGATCATGTGTCGGCTAAAATTATCTTGACCATGGACATCTGTGAACGAGATATCGGCATCGTACCGCAGGTTCCGACTTGAGGTCCCCATATTGACGAACACGGTATACTTGGGAAGATCAGGAGAAAAGCCTTCGTTATATCTATTTGGTTGAAATCCCGTCGTGACACCAATACCATTCTGCTTTCCGCCTGCTCGAACCGAGATACCGTCCCAGAAATTACTAAACGATTCGTAGCGACTCGTAAATCTCCCTACGCTGACGACGATATTGTCGTCGCGAAAATCCTTTTCGAGGTTTGCCGCATATACACGAGTTGATGTGGTGTTTGTGAACGCCTCCGGCGTCGAATACCTGTACGTGCTCCGAGCACTTACTCGTGCCACAAGATCGTAAGGTAGATTGTACGCGCGGAGATTTATGCCCAGTCCGGGAAGAGTATTCGTTCGTCGAACGGAACTCGACTCGTCGACAATCGAACGAGTTTCACTAACGGAAGCACCCAGACTTAAAGTAACTCTGCCCGACAGCCGAACACTCGATGTTGGCCTTGGCTTTGTAGCAGTCGCCGGCGTCGCCATCACCGATTTAGGTCTTTGATCAGGAGACTTCTCGGCTATTCTTGGTGGCAAATCGACCTCCTGTTCGGTTGGAGGCGGATTCGGTACGGCCACAAGAAGTCGATCTCCAACGTTAATTGTTTCGTTCGCCAGAGATTTTATGACGGCACGCCTCGAAGATGCACTCAGTGCGATCCAATTCCCGAGGGACTTTCCAGCGATCGACACAGCCAGTGTGTCGCCGGGAAATACGCCGTCTTCACGACCGATATTGATATAAATATTCGGGCCAGCAGCATATGTCGCTTCGGCCTCCAACGAACGGATTTGTGCCTGTGTAGTTGGTACCACAAGAAGAATGGCGCCCAGAATGATTCCTCTCCACAAATATCGCATCAGCCTACTTTTCACCATTCGGATGACACGATAAACACAGATTGCTTTCGTAAGCATATCCGTTGACTTCGTCGTGCTTGTCACTCATCTCCGACTGCGCATGTGCATGACACGTGAAGCACGTGAAGATCTGGAATGTACTCGGGTCGTTGTGGCAATCCTGACAACTACTCCACTCTTCCAGATGTTTGCCAGAATTGATAGGAAACGAAGCGTCGTGGTCGATGGTAGCGTCACTGAAATCTTGATTGTTGTGGCAGTCGAGGCACGTGGTAGGGAATCCCGAGCCAGAATGCTCGTTGTCGTAATCCTGCTGATGGCAGCTGACACAATCGTTCTGGTCACTCGGCGTAAAGAGTAGCTCGAGTCCGGGCATCATGTGACAACTCTCACAGGCAAGCGGCGTGTGCGCGCCGAGGAGTTCGAAGCCACCGGAAGCGGTTGTGTGATCGAAGTCGGCATCCGTCCAGTCGCTATTGTTGTGGCAATTAGTGCAGGTTGTCGGGAATCCTGAACCGGCATGTTCCTGGTCGTAGTCCTGCTGATGGCACGAAACACAATCATTCTGGTCACTCGGCGTAAAGAGCAGCTCGAGTCCGGGCTTCATGTGACAACTCTCACAGGCAAGCGGCGTGTGCGCGCCGACGAGTTCGAAGCCACCGGAAGCGGTCGTATGATCGAAGTCAGCCTCGCTCCAGTCGCTATTGTTGTGGCAATTAGTGCAGGTTGTCGGGAATCCCGAACCGGCATGCTCCTGGTCGTAGTCCTGCTGATGGCACGAAACACAATCGTTTTGATCGGTTGGAGTGAACAGGAGTTCCAGCCCGGGCATCATGTGACAACTCTCACAGGCAAGCGGCGTGTGCGCGCCGAGGAGTT
>CBDUKH010000002.1:0-87296 GCA_965367755.1 uncultured Rhodothermales bacterium | reverse complement strand
GAGCGGATGCTGGTTTTTAGTCTCGGCGCAATTACGCGTCCATTACATTGGAAAGCATCGGCTCACACCATTGTAACAACGATATGGACCTGTGTCAATTGAGCACGGCTGTATTCACAATTGGTCTTGGGTATGATCGGGATATCCAGCGCTATTCGGCAGAAAAGAAGAGTAAAAAATCTTCGCTGCCGCGACTGGCCAGGTATAGATCATTGACTCCGTCTCCATTATAGTCTGCCGATTCGATATCAAAACCGAAGCCTGTAATCCCGGATGGAAAGATGGTAGAGGTACCCTGCTCAAAGTCGCCCGTACTGTCGTTCAGGTAGATATTGAAGAGCTGCGGCGAACTGGAGTTGCCCGGAAGGTTGCCCGTAATAATATCATTATCGCCGTCAAAATCGATGTCGAGGATGTCTCCGTCGAATGAACGTTCCTGAGACGCCGGGAAGTTGTCCGACGTGACGTCGACGAAAAAGCCCTTACCGTCGTTAAGAAGAATTCTGTTCTGCGCATCGCCACCGGAGACGAGGTTTGTGACATTGGCGAAAAGGATATCAAGATCGCCGTCACCGTCAAGATCACCGAAGTCTGCTTCTCGAGTTATCTCCTGCGATTCGCGAAGTGGGAGACGGGCACCGGTTTCATTAGTAAAGGTACCGGTACCATCGTTGATCAAGATCCTGTTGTCTCCTTCATTTCCTTCCAGGATATCGAGGTCGCCGTCGCCGTCTACGTCGCCGAGTTCTACGTCCTGCGTAATGTCAGTTGCGAGCGGAAGGCGTTCAGCGGTCTCGTCGACAAACGTCGCGTCTCCGATATTGACAACGAGTCTATTCTGTCCATTGTTACCAATGAGAAGGTCTGGCAGGGCGTCGCCGTTGACATCAAAAACTTCGACGGCATTGGATATTCCTGCTACGGGCAGTCGTTGACTGGCATCTATAAACGTTGCCGTACCGTCATTCAGGTAGAGTTCATTCGTCATATCATCTTCAGACACGATGATAATGTCGAGGTCGCCATCGCCGTCAAAATCTGCAATCCCGATATCTTCCGAATCTCTGTTGGTAGCGGGGAGGCGAGTGCTCGCATTCGAGAATTTCCCGGTACCGTCGTTTAACAGCAAAATATTGGGTCGATGTTCGTGGGCGACGACGATATCGAGGTCACCATCCTGGTCAAGGTCAGCGGATTGAGCGTCCATACTGAGTCCCGAAAGGTCCGCTCGGGGAAGGTTGGTCTCTGAGACGTCCCTGTAAAGAGTTGTCGGCCCGAATTCTTCTTCTGACATATCTTCGACGGCATTACTACTGCAGGCGAGTACGAAGAAGAGGAAGACCGTGAACCAGAGTCGAATTTTCATATCGCCGACATGTTGCTGCTGTTCGAAAAAGTTAGCAACACATGTTAGGATAGAATATCCATAACGGCAGGGCACAATTGCGTCCGACGAACGGAGGGCAGACATGTAAACGGTCATTCCGCGGAGATGCAGATGGTCAGGACGCAGAAAAACTTATCCGGTGTCTTGTCAGGCCAGGCCAGGCCGATATTTGTTAATCACAGGGCCGTGCCTGCGATCTCGGTAACCCGTTTCTGAAATGTGATCCGCGAAGAAGGATCGTTTATGACTAAACGATGAGCGTAACTACGCTGCTTCTGATTTGTCTTCTTTGTCAGTAGAAGTAACGTCCTGGTTGCTCTGTCCTTCATCATTTTGCCAGTAAGGCTGAGGGCCAGAGAACATATCAGCGGCAAGTCGGCAAAGGCTCATTATCTCGGCCTGGATTTCCACATGTCGGTGCCAGCTGGCCTTGGTGCGCACGAGGGAGGAGGACTCCTCTACAAGAGCTTCAATGCGTCCAATAAGGTCTTTTCTTGTTTCGTCTTGAGAATTCATTATATCACCGGATTCGATGGGCATATGCACAAGGTATCGGCAGAAAACCGGTACGGGTTAAAGGGGCTGGTTGGCGAATTTGACCGCTTTATTGAAGATTCGAGCATTTTATATCTACCGCCCGAGTGTGCGCGGACCTGCCCGAAAATCTTGGTTTCAATAGACTTCGCGTGAGGCGGTTAAAACCGACCGAGAATGAATTGCGGGTAGCCAAAAGGCACGGGGAATGGTCCCCGAGAGGAGAAATGAAGAGGTGACGGGCGGAATCGAACCGCCGTACAAGGTTTTGCAGACCTTTGCCTAACCACTCGGCCACGTCACCGATGCATCGAACGAAACGATTCCTCTGATCGACGCTCAGCGTACGCCAGGCAGGATTCGAACCTGCGACCTACGGATTAGAAGTCCGTTGCTCTAATCCAACTGAGCTACTGGCGCCTCTAGTACCTGTCGGGGTGGCAGGATTCGAACCTGCGACCTTCTGCTCCCAAAGCAGACGCGCTAACCGGGCTACGCTACACCCCGAAGTAAATCGGACTTACGACTTCTTGGATTCAGCAACAAACGAGCGAACATCACTCGCTTCAATCATGCGCTGCTGGAAGCTGTAATGGCCATTTTCCTTCTTGGTAGAAACGATGACCTTTGCCATTTTCTTGGCCTCGGCTTTCTGCCTGAGAACCTTATCTCCAAATGATTGCTTCTTTGCCATTTCAGTTTACTTAATTTCGCGGTGAACGGTGTGCTTACGCAATTTCGCGTTATACTTTTTTAGCTCAAGTCGATCCGGCGAGTTGCGCCGATTCTTTTTTGTCGCATAGCGCGATGTGCCGGGTGCTTCTGTGCACTCCAGGATGACCTGAATTCGTGTGTCTTTTCCTTTCGCCATTGGTCTCTACCTACATTAAAGTTTGATGCCACGCGCTTTAGCGTCGTCCAGCACAGCCTTAATGCCTTTCTTGTTAATCGTTTTTATGGTCTGTGTCGAAACACGAAGCGTCACCCAACGGTCTTCTTCTGGAACGTAAAATCGCTTCTTTTGAAGATTGACTTCAAAACGTCTCTTAGCCTTGTTGTGCGCATGGGAAACGTGATTGCCCGACATCGGACCTTTTCCCGTTATTTGGTCTTTTCTTGCCATCGTCCTTTGGTCAGGGTGCAGCACATGAGCGCATTTCCCGTCTTTTCTAACATCGTTCGGCCGCGAATCGGCCAAAGTCGAGAAATATACAAAACATCATAGCCGAATTGAAAGGATTTGGGTTCTAATAAACCGTGAATCCACTGCATTCGAGAGATTTCAGAGGAGCTGATTCTCCGATCCAACCGTTCAGGCGCCTGAAATCGTGCGGCGGTGATGTTCGGCCCACTTTCCATCTTGGAGGGCGTAAAGGAATGATCTATCCCTGACCATGTTTCCCGTCGGAGGCGAGTCCGCCAATATTTGGTTTTACCGGCCGGGCATCAACCCATATCGCGTACTGCGTCTGCCGGCTGCTCAGAGGCCGCACGAACGGCGGGATAAATTGAAGCCAGCATACATACAACAACGGCGAGAACGACGACCACGACGACATCGAGAGAGCGGATTGCGATAGGGTAGGCATCGATCAAGAACGACTCTGATTCGGCCAGGGGGACCCACTTAAAGTACTTCTGACCCAGTGCAAGCCCGAGCCCAACGATCAGGCCTGACGCAACTCCAAGAAGACCGATGAACAGGCCCTCCAGCAGGAACACCTGGCGTACATCTTTACGAGTGAACCCCATTGACCGGAGTATCCCGATGTCTTGGCGTTTCTCGATAACGACCATGGTTAGCGATCCAACGATATTGAAAGCGGCAACGAGTACAATGAGCCCCAGTATTATCGACGCCCCCCACTTCTCCAGTTTCATAACATCGTAGAGGGATTTCTGCTGGTCGTACCACGTCTCAATGCGAAGTCCGTCTCCTAGCTCATTTTGAAGGACGGTCTTGACATGATCGGCTCTGTGAATATCCGAAAGCCTGAGTTCAATTGCCGTTACTCTATCTCCCATTCCAAACAGGCGCTGCGCTTCCTTCAAATCGATAAAGACGTGGCTTTCATCATAAATCGACTGCAGCTCGAACAACCCGCGAACGTCGAATCTGCTTAGCTGTGGAGGACCAAGGACTGTCGAGAGGCTCCGTTCAAGGACCTGGGAGGAAACCAGCGATACTGCTGCAGCTGCTCTTCCACCACCCCCTGGAAACAATCCAAACCTCCTTGCCAGGGATGTGCCAATCACGACACCCGGAGTCGATTCTTCACGCACAAGATTGAATTCCCCAAAGTCGACACGCTCTACAACAGCGCTCACTGTCCGAGTCTGCTCGACATCAACACCCTTTACGATAACGACCTTGTTGATGCGCTGGCCATCGCCGCGGAGCAGGGCCTTGCCTTCTACGACCGGGGCAATTCCCACGACGTCAGGGTTCCTTCGCAAGACTGTTAACAGTGAATCGACATTTGTCAATCCATCAGAACTTGTACTCGCCTCGATGCGAACGTGGGGGTCTATCGTAACAAGCATTTCGCGAACAAAGTCGTAGAACCCGTTCATGACCGACAGTACGACGATCAGTGCTGCCACCCCCAGCGTAACGCCACAAACAGACACTCCAGTGATCACGGTTATCATCGAAAACCGTTTTCTACTGACCAGGTATCGCTGTGCAATGAGGGCTTTGATGTTCATCAAGCCGAGCTAGTTGATTCGATGGGAGGCGTCCGTGAAATAGGCATCGTCGACCGCTGCAGGAAAAGCAATATTGTCGGTCATGATGACGGTCTCGCTCGCGCCGGACCGCTTCGCATTCGCCATCACTACATCACCCGCCGGCGTTTCGTATGTGCGGTAATCTTCCCAGACCCACGACCCGCGGTTGCCATTGGATCCTTCCAGTTCGTATTCCCATTTCGCGACCCGACCGGTGGAATTGTCAATTGTTAACCAGTACTGATCGCCAGGAGTGTATCCGACAGAGTCAAACGACAACGCGAGCATCTGCGCGTCGACCAGTGTAGTGTCTTCGATCGAGCGATTCACGCCATCGTCGAAAAGTTTTGTGGGCGCCATCAACCAGTACGTATCATTGATAAACAATCGATGAGCTCTCGCAACCATCTGCGATGACGTTTCTTCGTCAACAGGATTGCCGTTTATGTATGCCGTCCCTTCTTTGGAATGAACGTTAAATAAGACAACAGCAGAAGAATCTTGATTAATCGCATACTCCACGCGGTAGCGGCCGGTATTTCGATCCCAAAGATGTCGGCGTCGACTACTACGATTTGGTGACTGCGCTGCAAAGTCAAATTGCATATACGGAATACGCTGCCACGTATCCATTCCACCGAAGGCATCAATTACGCGCATCGCGAGTGAGTCGGCAGCCGATGTAAGTTCAATTTGCCGCGCAACAGGGGTATCCTGCCCGCCATCAGGCGATTCGCATGCAGCGAAACTGGCCAGTAAAATTAACAGACTCACATTGGACGCGAGCGCTTTGATAGACATGTGGTTTACCTGTTCGGGAAGAGTGCTTCAAAAGAACTTTCTGAAATACGAAATGTTTTGATTTTAAATGCATTCTTCGGCCCTGTTACTATCTCGATCTATACACTAACATATCGCTGTGCTCTAATTTTTGCTGTTTCCATCGTCACGGTCATTCCCGCAATCGCCCAGCAGGACCCTCTGGATCCTCGTGAGAAACAATCGCCCGGTGGGCTTGAACTCGTCTTGACAAACAGCGGATTCGGACTCGGGGGCTATCTACGCGACTCGGTGAATACTCGATTCACATTCATTGGTGAAGTGAGGATCACGACAGGTAAGGATGAACGCGAAGTGGCCTTCTTCGATCGCTTCGGTCGTCGTACAATTCCGGGAAAGGCAAACTACCTGTTGATGGCGCCGATTTCTGCCGGAAGTCAGATGCGTATTTTTGCTAATAGAATTGAGGACTCTTTCCGGCCCTTTATACAGGTGTCAGGCGGACCCACCCTCGGATGGGAATATCCATACTTCGAAGACTGCAATGACAACGGCATCTTTGAAATAGAAGTCGACTGCAATGGCGATGATGTTATCGATGAAGATGAAGGCGAGAGGAGACTGGGATCTTTAGACGCCTTGCCAGAGGGACGGATGCGAGTCGGAGCCGGCGGAGCGCTCGGGGCCGGCGCATATTTTGGCTATTCCAAGCGAGGCGTCCTTGGTATTCGGATCGAATACTCCTTTACTTACTTTGTAAAAGGGATACAATTGCTCGAGCAGTCAATAAAAAAACGGCAGCACTTTTTCGCGACACCGACGGTCACAATATTTTTCGGGCCGATATTCTAGACGTTGAATCGGAAAAGCATTACGTCGCCATCTTGTACTACGTATTCCTTCCCCTCGGATCTCATGGCGCCATTATCCCGGGCAGCAGCCTCCGAGCCATACTTGTCGTAGTCGGTGTACTTGATTGTCTCGGCACGGATGAATCCGCGCTCAAAATCCGTATGAATCTGTCCGGCGGCCCCGGGGGCACGTGTGCCGCGGGTAATCGTCCAGGCACGAGTTTCTTTCGGACCACATGTAAAAAATGTTATCAACCCGAGGAGCGAGTACGCTGATTGCACCAGCCTGTCCAGTCCCGATTCTTCGAGACCCAGGTCCTGCAGGAACTCAGCACGATCTTCGGCATCAAGGTCTGCAATCTGTGCCTCGACTTCTGCCGACACGATGATGGACAGTGCGTTCTCTCGTTCGGCGATATCCGCTACCACCTTGGTGTGCTCATTACCATTAACCACATCGTCATCACTCACGTTCGCAACATAGAGTATTGGCTTTGTCGTTAACAGAAAAAGATCTCTAAGCACTTCTTCCTGGTCTTTCCGGATTTCAAGGGTCCTACCCGGCTTGCCTTCACCGATATGATCGCGGACTTTTTCGGCGAAAGCCAATTCGTCTTTGATTTTCTTGTCGCCGCTTTTCGCCTGTCGAACCAGTCTGTCGACTCGTTTTTCGATCGACTCCAGATCTTTCAGCATCAGTTCAGTGTCGATGATTTCGATATCCCGAGCCGGGTCCACTGAGCCTGACACATGGACTACGTCTTCATTCTCGAAACATCGAATGACATGAACAATTGCGTCAACTTCGCGGATGTGTGAAAGGAACTGATTGCCAAGCCCCTCGCCCTTCGATGCTCCCTCGACTAGACCTGCGATGTCGTAGAACTCAATTGTCGCCGGCACAACCGATTCGGAGTTGGCGAGGCTGGCGAGCCGGACCTGTCGGGCATCCGGTACTGGGACCACGCCAACATTGGGTTCGATCGTGCAAAACGGATAGTTGGCCGCTTCGGCACCTGCGCTGCTCAGGGCATTAAACAAGGTTGACTTCCCAACATTGGGTAGTCCTACAATTCCACAACGAAGAGCCATCTAAACTTTTTAATTGTATTATTGGACAAGAATACGGCGGGGCCGACGCCCTTATCGAAAAATCTCGACTTTTTGTTCCTAGTTGTTTCAGATTCGTTCAATAAATCAAATTACGTGCTGGCGCCCGGGCCTCCTTTCGCTGGTAGTGCTTGTGTGTTCCGTGGTCGGCACGACGGATGGGTGGGCGCAGGTCACCGGCGAAGACGTCCTGCTACAATTGGGAATAGGTGTCCTGCCAGGCGTGGGAATGCAAGCCGCATACATTGACCAGCGAAGAATGTATACCCGCGATGCAGTTTTTTACGGCCATGTGCAGCCCGGATTTTTTGAAAACGACGGGAGCGTACAGGTAAGCGGCGCTCTTGGTTTTTCCGTGCGCATCATTGGAATCCTGGTTACAACGGGAGCCATCTCGGATCGTGGATACGACATTGATATAGGCGCTCGCCTCGGGCCCGGCTTGACGTTTGGTTTCAGCGAGACTCCACTGGAGAAGAACCAGCGATTCAGTCTGACGCTGGAGCCTACGCTGCGGATGATCAAAGAAATCGGAAGTCGCAGGTATTACCTGGAAACAGGAATCGTGAGACCATCCATCCGAATGGGGGCTCTGATCAGCCTGTAAGCGCCGCTTCGGAATACGGCACAATGACGAACTCTCTCTCGGGTAATCTTACTGCCGTGAGCTGCCCGCGGCCGGGATACTGGAAATACACACAGCCGGTGTCAATGTTGATAAGCTTTTCTGTGTTTAGCGGCTCATCTACAGGAGTGTGCCCACAAACTACTGTTTTCTCCCAGGCATACTCGTCCGCTTTCAGGTGCGAGCGCTCCCAGAGGAATGTGTCGTCGTCGAAGCGATCGATGTTTTCTTGTATCGTGTAACCGGCCTTGAGTCCGCCATGCACGAAGAAAAAGTCTTCGGTATCGAAGAAGGACACAGTTCGGCGGATGAAATCGATGTCTTCTTCCGGAATTTCTGAGAAGCCGGCATCGGAGTAGCTGAGCAGAGTGGCGATTCCGCCATTCATTGCCCACAGGTCGTATTCACCCTCATCAAGATAATTCAAGAGCAGCTGCTCGTGGTTTCCGCGAAGGAACGTACAAGTGACTATGTCCTCGAGCCCTTTCAGAATATCAATTACGCCGCGGGAATCAGGACCCCGATCGATGTAGTCTCCAATGAAGACCAGATGGTCCGACTTTTTGAGAGCCAGTTTGTCGATCAATGCGGTCAACGTCGAGGCACACCCGTGAATATCTCCGATTGCAATCAACGACATGGCATGGCAACAAAATATTCCTGGTTAACCCTGTGAATCACCGCTCGTAGAAGTTCTGTCCTCAATCGATTCAATACCAACAAGGCCCCGTCCCTTTTTCTTAACCCGATCGTCGGAATGTAATGCAATTAGACTTGCGTCTAGTATCCCATTAATGAATTGTCCACTCTTGGGTGTACTGTATTTCTTGGCGACCTCGATAGCTTCATTGATGGTCACCTTCGGTGGTATGTCTTCGAAATGTAGTATTTCGGTTAGAGCAATTCGCAAGAGGAGCCGATCAATCAGGGCAATGCGTGTAACATCCCAGTTCTGAGCATGTCGGGCGATCAACTCGTCATGTTCGGCGCGATTTGCAATAGTTGCCTTGAAAAGCTGACGAGCGAAAAGCAGATTCACGGAATCCGTAGAAAAGGCCGGATCAAGAATCGTTTCCATCACGTGCGAATCAGAATCTCCACCGATCTCGAAGGCATACAGTGCCTGCATCACCCTCTCTCTGACTTCGCGTCTGCTGCTCATATTTCAAATACCTGGTTATTGCTGATCCTTGCAGCGAAACAGCATAATACTCTGATCCCAATTCTTGTCCAAGGCTCGCGCCCAATTTTCATCCTCGAGTTACGTTAAGCTCGCCAATGGGTTTATCCTTTGCGCCTTTTTCATCCCGTTGCCGACACTCCATCCATATAGTTTTTCGCGAATACCCGCGCTGTGCCCTACTCTCGCCGTCGCGATGGGTGCTCTTTTAGGTAGGTTTCTAAACTTTTCCTCACCTGTATGTTTGTCAGCAGCTGTCGGATTCGGCATCTTCGGATTCGCCTTCTTCTGTTTGCGAAAACAACGAACATCGTGTGCAATGTTGCTAGCGGCACTCTGCATGGTTACGCTTTTTCAATCGAGGAAGCACGGTTCGTCGTTTGACTTCCGAAAGTTCGCAGAACCAGTGACAATCTTCGCGAGTGTCGCAGATTGGCCTTCAACGGGAATGTTCTCAACCCGCTTCCCCGCCCGCAATGTTCTTGTCGCCTCGCCAACAGATACTGTTGTCGCTGCTGGCGCTCTCGTAACGACTGATCTTGACGCATCTGCCATCGTGCCCGGAGCATTTTTTTCTTGCCGCGCTACGCTGACATTCCCAAGGGGTATTCGGAACCCGGGAGGCTTTGACGATATCGCCTATTTGCGCCGTGAAAACTCGGCCTTTACTGCGCGGTGCATTGACAACTCGTCCAGAACAAGTTCAACACGACATACAATCAGTTCTGTATTCACATCGCCGCTCCGGCGGGAGGTCCGCAGGAGATTGGCGGTCTCTATTCGCGACAGTGCACATCTTCCGCTGTTCAACGCCTTGATACTTGGAGACCGGTCGGGCCTGTCACACGAGACTAAGCGAGATTTCAGGGTCACTGGGTTGATGCACGTATTAGCTGTCTCCGGGCTACATGTCATGCTCGTGGTAATGATCGCCTTTTCCTCAATGCGACCGTTGCTCTTGCGCCTGCGAGCAACCTGGCTACAGACTGAATGGATACGTCTCGCGGGAGGCGTCGGCTTACTCCTGACCTATTGCCTGTTGTCGGGGGGAAGTCCATCAATCCTTCGCGCGTCCATAATGACCCTGCTCCTCATGGCGTCGCATGTAGCATCGAGGCAACCCAATTCAATTAACAGTTTGTGTATCGCAGCACTGATTATTCTCCTCGCAGCGCCGCACCAGTTGTTCGATCCGGGGTTTCAACTGTCCTTCTCCGCAGTCACATCCATTGTACTAATTGTACCATCATTCACATTACAACACCCACGATTAAAACGGTTGATAGCTCCGTTAATCGTTACTCTGGCGGCAACTCTAGGTACGGCGCCTGTACTGTTAAAACATTTCGGATCGTTTTCTTTGTCCGGATTCCTGCTCAACCCTATTGCTATTCCCCTCACTGCGTTGACGCTACTGGGCGGGCTGCAGGCCGCACTGTTGGCGACAACACCACTAGGATCGGTAGCCGGAAACAGCGCGTCATTTTTTGCTGACCTCCTGATCGGGGTGACCGACTGGGGCAGTAAAAACATACCGGCAGAAATCCTGGCGGATCATTTTTTTGATCTCACATGGATTACGATGGGGGTTGTCGCGATCGGAGTGTCCTGCTGGAATGTCGCCCGTTACCGCGGAAAAATGGTCATTATGTGGGTGCTAATTCATGTGCTTTTTCTAGGGATCAGAATTTTCAGCGACACGATGGGTCCAGGTATGGACGTGGTATTCGTCGACGTTGGACAGGGAGATGCAGCGGTTATCAGGGGTCCATGTGGAACGACATTCCTTGTCGACACCGGTCCGGGAAACATTAACTATTCGGCAGGAGCCGTTGATGTTAATAACGTTGCTCGATCGCTCGGTGTTCGAAAGTTCGACTACGTGATTATTTCTCATCCACACAGTGATCACCTCGGTGGCTTGCCGGGTATCCTTAATATGATGAAGATAGGGACGGTGGTCACGAACGGACAGACTTATGACTCTGATCTCTACCGACTGAGTGTCAGAACAATTAAATCGGCCGGGGTGAATCTACTGGAGGTCGGCGACTCCGTAAAACTTCCTACCAGACGAGATTGTATCAGAGCCTACATCCTCGGTAGCAATCTTTCAGATTCAGGCGCAAATGATGCGTCGATAATTTTAAAGCTAGAGTATGGAAACGTTTCATTCCTTTTTACAGGAGACGTGGAGAAGAACTCGGAAATGTTTCTAGCGAGAAAATATAATTCACTTCTTTCGAGTGACGTTGTCAAGGTACCTCACCACGGATCGAAGACGAGTTCATCTCGAACATTCGTACAGCACATCCAGGAGGTTGGAAGTTCACCTTTTGCGGTGATCAGCAGTGGAGCAAATAATCGGTTTGGTCATCCAGACCCGGAAGTCGTCATCCGCTGGAAAGAATACGGGTTCACCGTTAAGCAAACTGCAGATTCGGGAGCTGTATGGATGCGCACCGAAGGGCGCATCGTCTTTGAGCGGGAGTGGAAAAAGAGAAACTAGCTGTCGAGAAAAAGTGGAGTGTTGCTGTCATTCAACAAGCCAGACGTCGTCGAACCGAAAGCCATCTTTTTGATTGCGGAAACGGAGTGGGCACCTGCAACAATTACGTCAGCCTCCACTTGATCAGCAGTATTCATAATCTCCTTTTTAGGATCTCTACTATCGAGGCTTGTTGTCTTCGCTTCAATTCCATGTCCTGCCAGATACTTGGACACCAATTCTAACGTCAATTTTGAATCATCCCTGTTGTTGTGATGGACGTTCAAGACCGTCACAGTGATGTCATCTCCAAAGGGCCTCAACTGGGCGAGCCGCTGGAGTGCGCGGGCGGAGGCAGAGCTTCCATCGTATGCAATCAACACATTCTTAACCTTTGAAAAACTCTCACCAACGACGAGCGTCGGGCAGACTGCTTTTTTGACGACCCGCGCCAGCGTCTGAGTATCTTTCTCAGGATGGGCATAAAAGAAATGTGGATCCTTTCCGATGATCAGCATGTCATGAAACTTCAGATCTTCAACAATCCGTTCGAAGGGTACACCTTCTTCGACACTCTCGGCAAATTCTACACCGGAACTCTCAATGTCCTTCTCAAAACTACTGATTAGTTCCTGGGCGATGGCCCTGGTCTCTTCGGTTAGCTTCTCCTTGAGCTTTTCCGCATAATAAAAACTTCCGATACCGCCACCCCGAGCGCTCGAATCGATACTACCCGTGTCAACAACAGCGAGGCCTGTTACCTGTGCATCCGATCGTTTGGCAATTTCGACTGCATAGCGTGTAGCCACTCTCGTATCTGTATCCGGGTCAAGAGCGACGATAATTTTCTTAATCATAGAAGAATCAGTTTGAAGATGCCTAGCCGGGTTTTACACACAGTGTTATTATAAAAAAGTAATTATATAAATATAACCTTGTAGTTGTAGGGGGTGTTAGAATGTTAGAAAAAGAGTTATCAAACTGCTTGACTCATCAATGTTGAAAAGCGCACGCTGTTATGCACAACTTATTATCGTTAAGAAGTGTGTATTTGCTATGATTGGGGCGGATACGACTTCTTGTCAACATTAATCAACAGCGGAGGCATCTTTTGGGGGTAGACTTAAAATAATAGTCCACGCCAAAACGAGTGTGCATAAGCCGGTAGTAAGTTCGGGGTTGGAGAGAGATATTAACACGCCTTCTGCGTTGTTCACAAACACCAGGGTTTTACCGCGGTTACTAACGACATTTCCTCAGGCTGCTTAACCATGCCCGGGCCGACCCAGCAGGCGAAACATTTCCTTCTTGTACGCCTCGACGCCCGGCTGATTAAACGGATTAACATCCAAAAGGTATCCAGATATCGCAACAGCGTGTTCAAAAAAGTACATTACTGCACCGAGGGTTTCTGCAGATAGTGAGTCCATCCAAACCGTCATGTTTGGAACATTTCCTTCTCGATGGGCGAGCGAGGTGCCCTCATACGCCTTCTGGTTGACGTAAGAGATGCTCTTGCCGGCGATATAATTCAGGCCGTCGAGATCGTCATCTGAAGCAGGGACAGTCAGGCTGTCAGTGTTCTTCTCGATCATCAGGAACGTTTCCATAATCATGCGGAGGCCCTCCTGCATATACTGGCCCATGGAATGTAGGTCAGTCGAATACTGAAGTGACGTAGGAAAGACCCCGGTAAGCTCCTTGCCCTCGCTTTCACCATAAAGCTGCTGCCACCAGCCGCCAATTCCACTCAGTCGTGGTTCAAAGACAGCCAGCACCTCGTTAGAATATCCCTGCTCGAAAAGGTTAATTCTTGTACTGGCATATCGGACAGCAATATTGTCATCCGACGCATCAATCGTCTTCAGCATGGAGACAGCACCGTAGAAGAGGGCCTGGATATCAATGCCCGCAACGGCAATCGGAAGCAAGCCCACCGGCGTGAGCACGGAGAAGCGCCCGCCGACCCCTGCCGGGATTACGTACTTGGTGTATCCCTTGGAAGACTGAAGGATATTGAGTGCGCCCTTTTCAGGATCGGTTGTGACGATAATTCGTTTGTCAGCATCCGGAAATCGTTTCTCGATCCACGTTCGGAGAAACCTGAAAGCAAGAGCGGGCTCAAGCGTGGTCCCACTCTTTGAAATTACGTTCACATAAACAGATTTGCCTTCCAGATACGCAAGGAGCTCGCGCATATACTCTTCACTGATCTGGTGGCCGGCAAAGATAATTTCCGGACCGGAGTCTTCGTCGCCAGGAAAGTAGGGACTTAACGCCTGGATGACAGCGCGGGCACCCAGGTACGATCCTCCAATGCCGATACATACAAGCACATCAGCGTTGTCGCGGATCCTTCTGGCAGTTTCGGTGATGTCTTCAAGCAGGGCGTCGTTCGGCTTCAAGAGCAGATCGCGCCAGCCAAGATTCTCAGATCCGGTCCCGGTTTTGTTCAATACTGCATGATGAGCAGCAATTGATCGGTCGACGAGGTCCTGGTCGGTATTCAGAAACGAGTCAGCGTAAGACGTATCCAGTCGGATCATAGTTGGGATAGAAGTTTAGGAACAGTGCAGTATATATACTGAGCAATATTATTCGACGAACGTATTATAACTATATGAGAGAACTTATCTCTTACACCGAAGCTTTGCAGGCAGTTCTTGCGGCCGCGCCTTCGGTAGCCACCGAGTCAATCTCCAGTTACTCAGCCTTCGGTCGCGTCATTGCGGAAGACGTTACAGCGCGCGACAACGTGCCTCCCTTTAATAACTCTGCCATGGATGGGTTCGCCGTCATCCACACAGATCTGGCAAACACACCGTCAACGCTCACCATTGTAGATGATATCCCTGCCGGAGGACTACCCTCACGCGCAATCGCTCCCGGGCTCTGCGCCAGAATAATGACCGGCGCCCCGATACCCGAAGGCGCCACGGCCATAGTTCCCATTGAGTGGACCAACGTAGAGGGCGACTCGGTCACGATACATACCGCTCCGGAAGATGGCCAGCACGTCCGGCTTGCCGGTGCGGACATAGGTAGTGGCCAGGTGGTACTGTCGGCGGGAACAAGTATCACACCGCCGGTTTCCGGTCTGCTCGCTGCGACGGGACACAGCATGGTTTCAGTAGCGGTGCGCCCGGTCGTTGCCGTCGTTGCGACCGGAGACGAGATTGTGGATGCGGGAGAAGATCTCGGCCCGGGTAAGATTAGAAACTCGAACGGGCCCGCGCTGGCGGCGCAGGTGCTTGCATCGGGCGCGCATGTTCTTGGACCGGTTGTCGCGCGAGATTCGCGCCTTGCCGTGGAGGAGGTTCTGGACACTATCCACGAAGCAGATGTCTTTGTCTTCGCAGGTGGAGTGTCGGTCGGAGACTATGATTTTGTTCAGGAAGCTCTGGAAAAAAGGGGGATGGAAACCGTGTTCTGGAGAGTGCGACAACGTCCTGGAAAGCCGCTGCTGTTCGGTACGATGCAGGGTAAGCCAGTCTTCGGCCTGCCGGGGAATCCGGTATCGGCGAGCGTATGTTTTGAGATGTATGTGCGCCCACTGCTTCGCAAGGCTCTTGGTGCCAGCCCCGTCGGGCAACAAAGTATGCGGGCCATAAGTAAGATTACAAAGAAAAAGGGCTTGCACTACTTTGCACGTGCCATAAGTTCGATAAGGGATGGTGTTGCATCCATCGAACTGGCTGGCCCACAGGCGTCGAACATATATTCGACCATGGCTCGTGCTAATTGTATTGCCCACTTGCCAGAAGACCGCGATGTCATTGAAGCGGGAGAATTGATTCAGATAACCCCACTTGCGTGGTCACTCCAATAACTCAGTCGTACCGAAACCATGATACAGAAAATTGCATGCGTACTACTGGTCGTCACAGCCTGTGTCTTCCATCCTGAATATGTGAACGGACAGGCCGAGCCTCTGGACATTGGTGCAGCCGCACCGCTCGTCGATCATGTCGTAGTGGATATTAATAACGACGTACACACGCTGACGACGGTTGCGGGTGACAAGGGGCTGCTGGTAGTATTTATTTGCAACACATGTCCCTGGGTACGAAAATGGGAAGACCGGTTTAACCCGCTCGCCGAACGCGCTGGAGAACTTGGTTTCGGCGTAATTTTTCTTAATCCGAATGAGGCGCTTCGTGAAACCGAGGAATCCCCGGAGGCCATGAAGGCTCATGCGGAAGAAATGGGCTATTCCTTTATCTATGCTGTCGATGCGAACCATATTCTAGCGGATGCGTTTGGCGCGTCTCGAACTCCCGATTCGTTTCTGTTCGATGCCAACATGAAGCTTGCCTATCGTGGTGCAATCGATGACAACGCACGGCAAGCCGCTAGCGTCGAGTCGTCGTATCTGAGGGATGCCATGGAAACGGTAGCTCGCGCAGGCACGGTAGAGGCGCCAATTCAGAAGGCGATAGGATGTACGATAAAGAGAGTAAGCAATCGGTAATATCCGCGAATAATCACCTGGCATAACGCTCACAATGCTTTACTATTTCAGTGCGAGCGAGAAGCAGCTCCGCAAGATAGAACAGGGTTACGATCTCCAAATGAATGGGGCCCCGTTCGAGTTGGACACCAGTTTGCGACGAGCCCGCAAGCGACGGGGAGCGAACGTGATTGCCATCGCCCCCACGAAACTTACTGGCGAGGTACGTGAGTCGCCGGATGGAACGATTATCACAAAGCGGATTCCCGGGAAGGCCGTGCTCAACACCAGGCCGTTCAAAGAATTGCGACAAGTGGTAGCCGGTGGTGGCATTATCACGCGATGGAAAAAAGAGAAGCTTCAAGTTCTTCTGATTTACAGACGCAACAGGTGGGACCTCCCAAAGGGCAAGCGCAATCGCGGCGAGACAAATAAAGAGTGTGCCCTGCGCGAAGTCCGGGAAGAACTTGGCATCGAGAACTTGAAAATTGTCCAACCTCTCGGATCAACACTGCATGGCTTTACGCAGTCAAATTTCTACAGGATCAAAACAACCCACTGGTATCAGATGCAAACCAACGCTACCGAGTTTATCCCGGAAGCGGCGGAGGGAATTGAAAAAGTGAAGTGGGTGAAGTGGGAGAAAGCTATCGACAAAGTGGGCTATAGCTCACTAAGTGATCTCCTGATTGACGTTGAAGATCTTATCAGAGAAGATACGTGACACGACAGGCGCTCCGGCTTCTGTTGAGTTAATCGCATGCCTCGGCCCGAGCCGGCTGGTCAATTGGGAAAACGGGACACAGTAATCCGTCCGGTTGCGCCGAAATCCAGAGCCTGTTCGCAGGTTGTGCTTTGAGCGAAACCATCCGTTTCCTTGGATGGTCGTCAGAACACGAAGGAGTCCAACCCGACCATATCCTAAAATCAGGCCCGTGATTGCACCAGAACAGCTTTTTCAAAAAAATAAACAAACGTGTAGCTATTTAACTACGGATCGATTATACTTGCGTAGCCAAGTGGCTACGTATCAATAGATTGAACAGCAGGTTTATAGTGCAACTGAGACGAGATCCATTCCAGGCCATTGCCGACCCGACCCGTCGCGCCATACTGGTGCTCCTGGCATCACAGTCTATGACCGCGGGGTCGATCGCAGGGCATTTCGATGTTGCCCGTCCGACAATCTCCAAACACGTACAGATCCTCTCTGAATGTGAGCTGGTGTCATCAACAAAAGACGGCCGTGAGATACTGTACGAATTAAGAGTCGACAAGCTGAACGAGATCGACCACTGGCTAGAGCAGTTCAGAAAGATCTGGGAAGACCGGTTCGATCAGCTCGACGATGTGCTACTGAAAATGAAAAATACACAGAAATGAAAAACACGCTCCAATTCGAATTCCTCGCAGATCGAGTTAACAACAAAATCACGGTACGCCGAGAGTTCGCCGCAGACCGCCAGACGGTCTGGAATTGTTACACGCGGGCCGAATTACTCAACCGCTGGTTTGCTCCCAAGCCGTTCACAACAAAAACGAAGTCTATGGACTTCAAGGAAGGAGGCCACTGGCACTACGCGATGGTTGATCCGGATGGTACGGAGTACTGGGGATGGACCGACTACACCCGAATATCTCCTATCGATTTCTATGAAACGACAGATGCGTTCTGCGATAGTAGCGGGAATATAAATCCGGAAATGCCTGCTGCGGACTGGCAAGTAAAGTTTGCAGACAAGGGAGCGAACACGTTGGTGGAGACTATTGTCTCGTACAAATCCCTGGATGATCTGGAATCCATCCTCAAGATGGGAATGGAAGAGGGGCTAGCCTCGACGCTTGACCGACTGGACGAGCTGCTCGTCGCTATGTAAGTGATAGACTTGGCAGCTGGTTACTGGCCTACGAGAAATACAGCGTTGGCCAGTACCAATTTGCCGCCGTGCCAGAATCCTCGGTAGACAGGGTTATCGATAAGGAAGACTATGTCACCGCGTCCCATCGTCTGATGGCCCCAAACGAGGCTCTCTTTAGTACTGGATCCCGTTTTGTGTCCGACGAAGCCGCTGACCGGTTCGCCATCTTCGATTACTGCAACGTTCCATCCGTCGGTGAGATATTCAAACGAACGATTGGATCGTTTGAGGGTGTAGTAGGAACTACCATATCCGAAGGCGAGCGGATGCGTTTCATCAACTCTAGCTTTGTAGATGGCGCCAGTTATTCGATCTCCGAGCCGGTCTCGGCCGCGCTCGCCGTACGGTTTAAGCAGAGATGCTTTCGTAGAGTCGGGTTCTTTTTCAGCCTCGCGCATTTTGAGTTCGAATCCTTCTTTGCCCGCGAAAAAGGAGGCAGCCGATTCGATGGCGACAGCAGTCCCGCCGCTCCGTATCCAGGACGTCAGATCTTGCAATGCATTATCTGCAAGGAGTCCCGAGTACGACCCGGCCGGAAGAATTACTACATCATAATCGCTAAGATTTAAATTGCCAAAATCACTTTCATCGACAATCGTCACCGGGTAATTAATTTGGTTGTCAAAGTAGTTCCAAAGCTCGCCAACGGAGCTGCTTGAGAGAGACGGACCGGAGAGTAACATGACTCTTGGTGCTTTTAGATACGACACGGTGTTCGAGCCGAGATCAGACCCATCGTCGACAAATCCACTGCTTAGTGTAGCGAGCGGTTGAGTCTCTTTCTCTGTAGCACTGCGGACTATACCGCCGAGAGTCGACTCCAGGTGACGATTGTCGGCGCCGGTAACGATAATAGTACCGCGCGGGTATGTTTTTCCACCGACCCTAAAAGGGCCTGTCGAATACCTGACATGGACATCCTCAGCGAGCAGGCTTGTTAGAACGCGAACATCTGAATCACTCTCCCACGTCAGGAGGTAGGCGTACGGTTCGGCCTCGGTCGGGCTTGGTTGTGAAGTCCCGGGATTGTCACTCGTCGCGACTCTGGCATTCGTGGCAACTGCAGAAACATTAAACATGTACGGTAAAGCCCATGCGGTAATATCGTATGTCAACGAATCTGAGAGAGCTGTTTCAGGTTCCATTAAAACCGACAGCAGGCGAGACTTGGGTTGCGCGGACGCAATAACGATATCCCCGGCCTCAACGGTGGTCGTTTCAGTGTTTCCTGACGAATAGGAAAAGCCCGATATTCTGGTCGCATTGGATGCATAGGCATAGCGGATTCCTTGGCTGTCGAGCAATTGAGTTAACGCCCGCACATCGTCAGAGTTTGAGCTTGCGTCTATGATATAGTTTGCGAAAGGTCCAACACCCTGGACGGCAGTTTCGTAATAGTTGGCGAACTCCTCAAGAATGGTACTGCGGTTCTGCCATGCAGCCTCGATGGTAGACAATCCCGCCGTATAGTGGTGATTAATTCGGTCCTCCAGTGTCAACACGTGCTCCTGGTCGTTTAAAATTCTTAGGCCGGCACGTCCCGATCCGGCCTGTTCGTAAGTCATTCCTATCGCTCCGTTGAAAACAGGCCATGTATCCCCATAACCGGGATACAACAAATCGAATTCCTCGCGGGTGAAATAGAGCCAGTCGTTGGCATCAAAGTACTGTCGGTTGTGTGCACCAATCAGGCCTTCGATATGGCGCTGACTTTCAGTGATCAGCTCGTGATAAGGTTCGGCTGCAGGAGCGAAGTAATACGGGTTATTGATACCCTGTTCATGAAAATCAACATGTACGTGGGGCATCCATTCGCTGTAGGCAGCCAGGCGTTGTACGGATTCCTTTTGCGTCAACCAGGCCCAGTCCCTGTTCAAATCGAAATAGTAGTGGTTGGTGCGGCCACCCGGCCAGGGTTCATTGTGTTCAATAGCATCTCGATTTTGATTGGGATACTTGCCCACCATCATGTTGTACCAGTTGACGTAGCGGTCTCGACCGTCAGGATTGAGGCATGGATCGATAACGACGATTGTGTTTTCAAGCCATGATGCAACCTCGTCAGATGATCCTCCAACCAGTTCGTAGGCAGTCTTGATGGCCGCTTCGGTAGACGAGCTTTCGTTTCCATGAACACCGTAGCTTAACCAGACAATTACCGGACCGGTCACGTCCCGAGGACCCTCGGCGAGTCGCGTAAGACTAAGATTGTTTATCCGATGGGATTCCAACTGCTCAAGATTTTCCGGCGTTGAAATGAATGCCGTCAGGAGAGGTCGGCCCTCGTTAGTTTCTCCATACTGGGACAAAACCAGATTGCTTGAATTGGCATCAAGATGTTGAAAGTAAGAGACAACATCGTGATGTCGCGTGAACCGTTCGCCGGGCTCATATCCAAGAAATTCTGTAGGCGATAAAAGCGATTGCCCGACCAGCAAGTGAGTTGTGCCCAAACATAATGTCGCGCTCAGGAAAATTGTCTTGAAATAGTGACTGTACACGACTCCCTCGTGGATTATTGATACCGGATAAGAGTTTACGCAACTTTTATATCTCTTTCAGAATAAACACGGCATCGGATTTCGCAATCTCGGCATCTATCTGACATTCTATCGTGATCAAAAGGACGATCTTGGTAATTCTATCCTGCGTCATCATGCAGGGCTGTGTCGTCGTGTACTATGCGGGGATGCCTCTGGTGTATGACAGTATAGAATCGACTAGAACGTTCGCTGACATACCATACTCGCCGCTGGGTGAGACAGACAGGAAGAATAGACTCAACTTCTACCTTCCGGATACGGGGACATCGTGGCCTGTCCTGATTTTTGTCCACGGTGGGGGGTGGACGAGTGGTGACAAAGATCTGACTTTCGGCGGAAAAGACATCTACCTGAATATCGGTCGATATTATGCATCGAAGGGCATCGCAACGGCTGTAATCAATTACCGATTAATTCCGGGCGTGCATTGGGAATCCCAGGTGAATGACGTTGCGACTGCTGTGGCCTGGGTTCAGAACAATGCAGGATCGTTCGGCGCCGACTCGTCGACAGTATTTCTTGCCGGTCACTCTGCAGGTTCTCACCTGATCTCCCGGGTTGCGTTGGACCCGGCGGTCCTGACTCGTGCCGGAGGGCGATACACCGATATCGCCGGAGTCATTGCTGTGAGTGGGGCCGGATACGATATGACGGATGAAGAAACGAACCGGTCAGGGTTGATGACCACCTATTTGGAAAGACGATTCAGCCTCGTAGACAGGTCGGAAAATTGGCCTGTTGCTGCTTCCACACTGCAGTATGCAACAGCAGACGCTCCACCGTTCTTGATTATGTACGGAGGTTCTGAATTCGCCAGTCTTAAACGTCAGTCGAGGATGCTGCATGACGCCCTTGTCGGATGTGGTGTCGACAGCAAGCTTGTTGAGGTGCCTGGCAGGAAACATGCTCGTATGATATTGTTGTTGAGCAAGGACGGTGGAATCACGTCGACGGCGGTAAGAGACTTTATTTTTAGCGGTATGGAGAAGGGCTAGCGCAACCATTCTGATCACGACGTCGGGCTTTCGCTGCGAATTGTCAAGGGGGTTATTTTCCTAGATTTTTTCCTAGGAAGTTTCTAGCAAAAAGTCATTGGCGGAGTGAGCGAATTGTGGTTAAGTTGCTGACGGGGAGGAGGAAGTGGAGGCCCCCGCCGACATTTTCGTCCAAATTGCTACCTGTCCGCAACGCCGGGGCCGCGCGTCTCTCGTCGCGTCAGACAATTAGTAACACACGATAGACCGCCGATACATACGTCACCTCGGCCATGGAACTCCGGTTTCGCAATCGCTGCACTATTACGCTGACGACGGGAAACGAACAAATAAGACGTCACAAGGTACAGGCCATCATATCCAGACAACCCCACTGCATCATCATGTCGCCGCTACTCTGCAACTACTATGTAACGTATCGCTGTAATGCGAAATGTGGCTTCTGTGACATCTGGGAACAACCATCACCCATGGTCGAGCTGGAAGATGTTGCTGTCAACCTTCGAGATCTAAAACGCCTCGGTGTCAAAATTGTAGACTTTACCGGTGGCGAACCGCTATTGCATACCCGCTTGCACGAGATGCTAGGAATGGCGAAAGAAATTGGACTGGCTACCAGCGTTACGACCAACGGCCTGCTCTATCCCAAACGTGCAACCGAACTCGCTGGAAAGGTCGACCTCCTACATTTTTCGATCGACTCTCCAATCGCCGACGAACACAACACTTCTCGTGGTGTCGCCTGCTTTGACAAATTGATGGAGTCAATCGAAGTAGCATTGTCCCTGGGCGAGAACCCGGATATCTTGTTCACCGTAACGAACGACAATTTCCACCACATGGAGGAGATATATCAAACCATCTCTTTCCCGAATAAACTCGTACTCATTCTCAATCCACTCTTCGAGTATGCGACTCTCGGCGATTCCCTTTCGGAAGAAGTGATGACTCGCATGGAGTCGATGGCCTCCCGACCATATACATACTTGAATCCCTCGTTTCTCGAACTCAGAAGAAACGGCGGTAACGACCCTGAGAAACCTCTGTGCAAAGCAGTCTCTACCTGTGTTGTCGTTTCACCATTCAACGAGCTGGTGCTTCCTTGCTATCACTACGGTCTCGAAAAGATTAAACTTCATGGCGACCTTTTTGACGTATGGCACGGAGACACCGTCGCCAATCATCGTGAAATGGAAGGGCGTCATAGTGTCTGCAAGGGATGTTCGATCAATTGCTATTTCGAACCTAGTTTTGCGACTTCTCCAGGGTCTAAATACTTTTGGAAGAGCCTTCCTTCGAAAATAGATTACGGTTGGACGAAATACGTCACACAACGATTTGTGAGTGGCGGCATACGCCCCGCTTCGCTTCCAAACCGGCAAAGACATCAGGAAACCAGTACCGGCACTACCTCGGAGAATAAGGGCGCGTACCTTTCACTCCCGGTCCTGGCATCGCGACCGTCGACAAACCACTCCGTAGACCGATGAAGAACCTACTCCTCTTGATACTACTATCCACATTTACGCTATCCGGCTGTTCACAAGATCGGGGTCTTACGGCAGTCGAGAAATTGGTCCGGACCCAATATCCGGATGTGACGCAGATATCAACGCAAGAGCTTGCTGATCAACTTCTGGTCGACTCAACGATAGTAGTCCTGGACACGCGAACGCCTGAGGAGTTTGCGGTGAGCCATCTTCCCCGGGCAATCCAGATTTCTCCAGACGCCACCGACTTTCCAGAGTTGGCGAACATAGATTCCTCGGCGCGAATCGTCGCCTATTGCTCCGTAGGCTACAGATCATCCGAGATTGCTAATCGCCTGCAAGAAGCCGGCTTCACTAATGTGGCCAATCTGGAAGGATCCATCTTTCGATGGGCGAATGAAGGCCGGCCGTTAGAAAGAGAAGGGGAGCTAGTTCGAGTTGCGCACCCTTACAATTCGACATGGGCACGACTTCTCCGTGAAGACCTGAGAGACTACGGGGACCAAGCCAAAACCAGCGAGCACTAACGCTCAACTTTCCGGGTGGGCATCTCGGCAAGGCCACGGATAGATTGCGACGCATCATCGTCATATCCTTCGAGGCCAAAGTCAATTTCATTTAGTTTTGCTCGCAGTCGGAACGTCCTGCCAACCCTGTCCCAAAGCGACAATAGAGAGCTGTAGTTGGAATCCGTTTCTGGCTGAAGTCGCGAGTGATGGACCTTGTGCATTGCCGGTGTCACTATCACCAACCGCAACAAACGGTCGAGAGCAGGCGGGAGTGCAATATTTGCATGATGGAATTGGACGACAGCAAAAAGGAGTGTCTCATAAATGATTAGCTGCTGAAGCGTCACCCCAAGTATCGCTATTAACGGCACTCGAAGCGCAGACGACAGGATTATTTCGCCAAGATGGAATCGGCTCGCAGTCGAAACATCCATCTTGTTGTCAGAATGATGCACTCTGTGAAATCGCCACAGGAATGGTACTCGGTGATTTAACATGTGCCACAAATACGTCCATATATCCATCAGAATGATGGCCAACAAAAGACGAATAGCGGTCGAGTCTATTCGGTACAAAAACCCGAAATTGTTTTCTGCGGACCATTGGGCAGCCAAAGCCCACAACCACACAAAACCAAACGCAATGGCGAGCGAGTTGACAGCACCCAGAACGATATTTCTCGCGAAATGAATTCCGCGCTCCCGCTTACGAAAAAAACTGAAGAATGGAGTAAGAGATTCCCACGCAGCCAAAAGTACCAGGCCAGTCACAGCGGCTATCGCCTGAAAGCTAGTGTCTATAGGCATGTGTCTAGCTTATTTCTCTGAGTCAAACCCTACGGTCCGATGCGAACCGTCACAGAATGGCTTGTTGGAGGAATGCCCACATCGGCAAAGCGCCGTTTTCAAGCCCGTACGCTTCCGGGTTCCATCAGCTGATTTGATCGTCACCGGTCCGCTCAGGAGAAGAGGTCCATTGTGCGACGGAGTGATGCACAATTCTTCTTGAGAATCAGGATACTCAACTTCTTTGATACCACCGTCTCCGAGGGAAGGAGGTGCACGGAATGAAATTTCTTTGTGGGAGTTGTCGCAAAATGGCTTGTTGCCGGAAGCGCCACACCTGCACAAGGCAAACCGCGGCCCGCGCTCCACTTCGTCACCGTCGCTATTGTTGATAACCACATCACCGCGAACGTACAGGGGTCCATCTTGAATAGTAGTAATCGAATTCCTTGAGTCGCATACCTCGACCAGTCCGTCGATGGCAGATTCATAGTGCAGCGCCCCGGTCGGACATCTTGCGATTACAGCAGCAATACTTTTCGCCGTTGCATTCTCCGGTTGAATCCAGGGACGGGCATTCGGGTCAAAGACAGCCGGGACCCCACGAACACATTCAGCCGCATGGATACACTTTCCGACGTCATAGGTAACCGTTATATCTTCCGAGGTGTACGTCCGAGTCTTTGACATGATGGCGAGGGCCGGAGGTGAGTATTCAGCGTGAGAACGGAATTAACCTCTCAGCTGTCATATCGTTTCACCACATCTTACCTGAAACCAGGAGTCGGAGACAGGAGATTATCTTGGCTGAAACGCCTAAAATGCCTGTAAACAAATACCTTGATCAGCCGATACTATCCCCGATCCCCCACCGATCCACCTTCACAACTATACCCGGATGATGCGAATTGTACCATTGTTGCTGCTGGCTACATCTAGTCTGATGTTGTCGGCATGTGATCTTGCGAATACAGACACGCAGGCCCCAGATCCAATATCTGCTGACGTGTTCTCCTACAATACCAATTTCTTTACCTCTACCGCGTCAACAAAGCAGGTAGGCCCGAACTACACGAATGCAGCCCTGCGAGTGATCCCCGTTTCTATAGTTCTCGGGGCACATTTAGTCATACCGTCTTTGGTTACCGGTGCGGCGCTGCAAGCGAATCCGGAACTGGAAGGCAACTTGTGGACCTGGAGATCTACAGCCACTTTCAACAATCAGGCTATCGACTTTGTATTGACGGCAAATACCAGAGGGCTGAATACCGACTGGGAGATGACGGTAACCTACTACGATCAAGGGACGGATCAGATTTATGACAACCATGTGCTCTACACAGCACAGACCCGGAACAACGGGTCGGAAGGCGATTGGTCTCTTTTCTACGACATCAATGGCACCAGTCAAAATGTACTGAATGCCAGCTTTACGCGGAGTAGCTCATCTCAAAAAAGCCTTCAATTTTCCATTCCGCAAAGTGCGACTAATAACCCGGGCGATAGCGTCGTATACGATGTTGTACAATCAACACGTGTGTTTACCTGGGACCAGGTATCGGCAACGTCGGAGACAGTTGTGGTCTGGGATGCCAATACTGGCGAAGGCACACTGATTGCTCCCAACTACAATGGTGGCGAGCCGGCATGCTGGGATGCAAATAAAGACGACACTCCCTGCCAGAGCTAGTCGACCTGCTAACTGCAGAAACACAAAGTCGATTCTGGATTAGAAAGAAATCTGCAGGGCATCGCGTTGGACTACACGTCCGTTTGCGATTACAGTAGAGATCCGTTTAGTGTTGGCAATATTCTCCAGAGGATTCGCATCTAGAATCAACACGTCTCCACGCTTTCCGACTTCAATCGACCCGAACTCCATTTCTTTACTGATCATTGCCGCAGCCCGAATTGTTGCCGACCGCAACGCTTCGAGAGGACTAAGCCCAGCGTCAACCAGCTTCTGGAGTTCAAGGTGGATCGCCCAGCCTGCAAATACCATGGGATTCCCCACGTCAGTTCCGGCGACAATATTTACGCCTGCCTCGTGCATGTCGCCAATGCTTGCAATGGTTTGCTCATTGTACCACCGCCATAGTTTCAGCGAATCCTCCGGCACGGCGTCAAGGAATCCGGCATCACGATAGATCGAAATCTCATTGTCGGTGATTGCGTTCAGTAGAAACGAGTCGTTCAATAATTGTTCGTCCTCGAGGTACCGGATAAACGTTTCGTATAGCGCCAGTGTAGGCATCACATAGAAATTTGATCTAACCATTTCCGCAATCGCAGAAACCGATGGGTATGGCGGTTCGGCGACGGCATGGACAATACCGCTGACACCGCAGCGGCGAGCAGCTTCAAATTCCACGAGCGAAGATACGTGGGCAAAAACAGGGAGACCATATTTTTCCGCCTCATCTACAATGGCGGTAATAATTGAGTCCGGCATGATAGGATGGTGATTGCCGAACTCCGTTGGACCGCGCTCAATCGTGATCTTAATGGCATTCATACCTCCTGTTGCACGTTCGCGAACCGCTTTGCGGGCAGCGGCTTCCGTCCGCACAAGTGAAATGGCGATGCCGATCGCGGTTAGGTCTGCCGGAGAATCCAGGGGTGTCTCCAGGACAAGCTTGTCTGCAAAATCACGGACATGGGGAGGAAAGATTGTCTCTATAGGATGGGTCCCGGGAATATTAATGTGACCACCAGTTCCGTATATGTATGGACCGGCAATAGAGGTGGCGTCAATCAACTGGCGGTACGTTTTGATATTGTCCGAACTCCCGTCAGACGCGCCCAGATTTAACACGGAAGTTACTCCGTAATACAGTAAGCGGTGCAGGACTATCTTGGTTTCATCATCAATCCGCGGTTGAGGCAGCCCAAGACTAAAGTGAACATGCATGTCCGCAAGCCCTGGAATGATATACTTTCCCGCAGCATCGATCACCATCGCGCCGGCGGGAATATCTACATCGCGGCCTACGTGTGTAATCACACCGCCATTAATGACAACTCTGCTATCAGGGTTAATACCTCCAGTCACAACATCGATCAACGTACCGCCGTCGATAACAATCGCGTCCTGACCGACCGACGATCTTACAATTGAAAGCGAAAGAAAAAGGACAAGTAAGGCAAATAACGATTTCATATCGATGTTAGCATCTGATGAGGGAAGCCCAATATCACAGATTTTGTCACATCAGTCAACGGTGCTAACGAGCGTCCGGGGTCCCTTTGCAAAATCCAATCCCATTCGGGGACTTCTCCTTCGATTTAGTCGTAAGAATAATCAGTCGCGCAGTATGAACTGAATTTCATTACGAGGATACATGGAAAAATTCTGGAACGACATCGGAGGGAAGCTCAAGCGATCGTTTGAAGATGCTGAAAAGCGGCGCAAGAAAGAATTTGCCACCATCAAGAATTTGCCTGGTGTACTCTCGTATTTAAGAGATATGAGCGGCGAAGACATGATGCTCCTTCTTGACCAGGCGCGAAAGATAAAGAAGAGACGGAATCCCAAACGACCACCCATCAACGCGGATTTTTATGACACGGCATCCTTTCTGGATGCTGAGGATCGCGCAAAGATTGACGAGGTTCGCGAATTCATGCAGGCCGAAGTAGCACCAATCGTAACAGAGTATTGGATGAAAGGAGAATTCCCTTTCCAGGTACTCGATGGCCTCAAGAACCTCAACATCTGTGGAATAGCACTCCCGGAAGAGTATGGCGGCCACGGCCGGTCGAATCTCCTGGACGGGATGATAGGAGCAGAGATTGCCCGGACAGACGTATCTATCTGCACATTTTTCGGAGTTCATTCAGGACTGGCCATGAACTCCATTTACCTGTGCGGCTCGGAAGATCAGAAGAAGGAATTTCTGCCTCCAATGGCGCGACTTGAGAAGATCGGTGCCTTCGGCCTGACAGAGCCTGAGGTTGGCTCTGCGATATCAATGGGGATGCAGACTTCATGTCAGCGTGATGGCGACACGTGGACCTTGAACGGTCAAAAGAAGTGGATCGGGAATGCCACGTTCTCGGACCATATTATTATCTGGGCCCGAGACGAAGAAGATCATCAGGTAAAAGGATTTATCGTCGACCGAGAAACGCCCGGGCTAACAACCGAAAAAATAGAAGACAAAATTGCACTGCGCATTGTTCAGAATGCGCTTATAACTATGGAAGACGTGAAGGTCTCTGAAGCTCGTCGACTCCAGAATGCAAACTCATTTAAAGACACCGCAAGGGTTCTCAAACTTACGCGCGCTGGAGTGGCCTGGCAGGCTGTAGGATGTGCACGTGGAGCCTATGAGAACACCCTCAAGTACGTAATGGAAAGAAAACAATTCGGCCGCCCTATTGCCGGATTTCAGATGACGCAGGACCTGCTGACGCAAATGCTATCTCATATCACCGCAATGCAGACGATGGTTGCCAGGTTAAGCAGTTTGCTTGACGAAGGCAGGATGTCGGACGAGCAGGCCTCGCTTGCGAAGGTCTTCTGTACGGTAAGTTGCAAGCAGGTTACGAGCATGTCTCGCGAGCTGATGGGAGGGAACGGGATCTTGATCTCGGAGAACGTCGCTCGATTCCTCGGGGATGCAGAGGCCCTGTATTCGTACGAGGGTACCAAACAAATCAACAGTCTGATCGTCGGGCGGGCAATCACTGGTGAGAGCGCGTTTACTTGATCGACGAGTGCCTCCTGGATCGTGCCAATACCGTAATCGATAGGGTCGACGCCAGGCTAAAAGAGCAACGTTTAACTTCATTGACCAGGTGCTTGTCAGAAATTTTCCGTCAGGACACGAGATACGTCTAATCCTAGAACCTTAACAACGAAAGCCAACTCATGGGATTGAGTTTCGCGACTTTGTTCCGGCGTAAGTCCGTAGCTGTGCCCTGCTCCCCAAACAGTTTTCAGTAGCACAGGGTTGTTGCAGCTCTGGATGTGTTGCAGGGCCGCAGCAAACTTGTAACCGTGCATCGGAGTAGTCGTCTCGTCCTTTTCTCCTACCTGTATCCATGTAGGAGGGTAGCACACGCCCGGCTCCAGGTTGTGATATGGAGAATATGCATACAGGGCGGCGAAGTCGTCCGGATCCTCGGGCGTTCCGAATTCAGGAATCCACGAGTTTGCAGAGCCGAACTCTATATATCGAATTTGATCCAGTGTGGGAAAATTGATCACGCTGACACCAAAAAGATCAGGGCGTTGGATTGCTGCTGCCGCGGGGACTACACCACTCGCACTGCCTCCGTTTCCAACAAGGCGCTGCGACGATGTGTAGTGGTTCTCAATTAGCCACTCCGCGCCGGCGATAAAGTCATCAATACCGTTTTGCTTATTATGCCTGATACCAGCCTGGTGCCATCCCTCGCCGTATTCGCCACCACCCCTGATATTAGCGACGGCATAAATTCCGCCCATTTCCATCCACGGCAACATATACGTCTGCCAGGGAAATGCTGACCACGCCCACGCACCATAGGCATACATGAAAACTGGATTGGTACCATCTCGTGTGAGTCCCTTTTTGTACAACAAGAACATCGGTACGCGTGTGCCATCCTTGCTGTCAAAAAACACCTGCTCGGTAACAAAATCTTCAGGATCGTATTGGAGCGTCGGACGAAAAAATATCTCCTTCTCACCAGTTTCGACGTTAAGTCGATAGATGGTTCCAGGGTCGTATAGCTGTGAAGCAGTATAATATGTTAAGGGGCTGCTCGGGTCGTCCGAAAAACCCGACATCGACGGTGAGGTGTGATCAATCTCATACTTCAATGCACCCTCGAAATCAAATACCCGTGCGAGAGTCCGCGCATCCTTTACGTACTGCAACACAAGTCGATCTCCAATTTCGCTGACAGCCTGTATTGCTGCAGGATCGTTCGGGATGATTTCTTTCCAATGGCTCGGATCTGACTGTTCGGGATTGACCCGCACTACTCGCAACTGCGGAGCTTCGTGCGATGTCCGGATCCAGAAGTCGCCGCCAACACTTCCCTCAAATGCGACAGCCGCCTCGAGGCCAGGGAAAAGTTCTCGAACAGAAGACGCAGGTGAGTGAAGGTCCTTAAAAAAAATACGGTCGTACGTCCCATTGAAGGATCCTCCACTTTCAGACGCCTCAATTATGAGATACCGACCATCATGCGTGACCCTGAGTGAGAAGGTAAGATTCGGGTCGTTCTTCCGTTCGTAAACGAGACGGTCACTAGCCTGTGGAGTCCCCACCACGTGATAGTATATCTGCGGCCTTCCCAACGGGTCGTTTTGTAAGTCGGGCACCGGGTAGCGGGTATAGAAAAAACCCTTTTCGTCCACGGTCCAAGCTACGCTGCTGCCGCCCGTGTATATGCCTGTAAGATCATCGTCGAGTGTGACTCCATCAACAACGCGAAGTACGTGCGCATGCATCCAGCGAGACTGACCCTCGGTCGTATAATAGGTCAAATACTTTCCTGCCGGGCTGTACGAGTTAACGAAAACATTGCCACGTTTGCGCAAGATCTCGAAGTCTAACAACTTGCGTGAGTCAGACCGATTTTTTTGATAAACGTACAGAGCTCCATACGACTCATCCGCTTTTATCCTCGTTACAAACGTGTTGTCACCGCGACGGGTAGGCGTGGTTTCTCTGGAAAAGCTTGTAGTGACACGAATGCGCTCCTGAATCCATTTTGCAAGTCTCGTATTGTCAAGATATTCGGTGGTATGCTCATCTTGAGCCTGGAGCCAGCTATGCAGCTCCGGAGATGTCAGGTCCTCCATCCATCGATACGGATCGGAAACAGTGATACCATGATAGGTATCTACCTGATCTGCGCGACGTGCCTCCGGATAGTCAATTGACTGGGCTGATGTGCGACACTGAATGAGTATCGCGAAGACGAGAGAGCATAATATGAAATGGAAGGACCGGCGATTCATTGTTTTCTCTGCATCAAAGTTAAATGATCAATCTTCCCGTTATGTACGACATGATGTGGTGTCAGGACACGAAAAAAAACTGAGGTTTTCCTATAAGATTGCTAAACAAGGACATTTTGGCGATCGCGCGGCAACCGGAAGGACAGGGTTTCGTATTTTTGATCCCCAGACGTGCGTCTGATACAACTTCTTATCTGATCCTGAAATGTGATACGGCCTGAGTTGGAAGATCCTTTCTACATTGGTGAGTGCCTGGTCCAACCGCGGCAGAATCGTATTCGGGGGCCAGAGGGAGTTACCCGAATCGAACCTAAGATGATGGACGTTCTTCGATGCCTGGCTGCGAACGCAGGCGAGGTTGTCACCCGTGAAGAGCTTTTCAGCATCGTCTGGGAAGGAACGATAGTGTCCGACGATGTACTCACGCGCTCGATATCGGAGCTTCGAAAAGTTTTTGGTGATGACCCGCGACGTTCCGAAGTCATAGAGACGATTCCCAAGACGGGCTATCGATTGATTGCTCCCGTCGTTCCGGACTATCGAGGTGACAGTGTCCCGCCTCACGTACCCGCACTGGAACTGGTTTCGACTGAAACTCAAAAAACCGTCGCTGCTGCACCCGCACCTGCACGGCGGGCCCCTGTCGTCTTGTGGAGCCTGGTTGTGGTTGCAATCATTATTGCGGGGGCAGTAGTATTCGCACAGCGAAATGATACACCCAAACAAGCGGTGTATCAGCCGATTCCCCTAACCTCCTTTCCCGGTTCGGAAGGTGGTCTCACGTTCTCTCCGAACGGACGCCAAATCGCTTTCACGTGGGGTGGCACTGAGAACGACAATCAAGACATTTATGTGAAACTGGTTGGCTCGGAGACGCCGCTCCGACTGACCGATAATCCAGCCCACGATCACAACCCGGCATGGTCACCAGACGGATCACAAATCGCATATATGCAGAGTGACACGGATGGGTGCTCAATTTACATTGTCTCAGCTCTCGGCGGACCCTCGCAAAAAATTGCATCGTGCGGATCGAACATCTACGGCGACCTGGCCTGGTCACCCGATGGTGCGTGGCTAGCATTCAATGACAAGGAGTCGCCTGGAGACGCGTATGGACTCTATTTGCTCTCGCCCACGACACTCGAAAAGAGGAAACTCACAGCGCCGCGATCTGATTTTTGGGGAGACCATGACCCTGCATTCTCGCCGGACGGTGGGCAGTTGAGCTTCACTCGCAGTGTTAGCGAAGGCATGCAAGATATCTATTTGATATCCGTGGATGGCAACAATGAACAAAGGCTGACTAGCGATAGTCGGAATATTCTGGGTCATACATGGAAGCCTGATGGTGAGCATCTTGTTTTCTCTTCCAATCGAACCGGGCGCGCCGGTCTATGGGAGCTTGACATTTCAGGTGGCGAGCCGCGATGGTTGGGCCTGGTCGATGGGCAGGCACTTTTCCCTGATATCTCAAGGCAGGGTAATCGACTCGGTTACGTCAATCACTCGAGTGAGACAAATATCTGGCGGATGCGCGTCGACCAGCCGGATAGTGCCGCGCCAGTTATTGCCTCAACAAAATGGGACCTACATCCAGCGTTTTCTCCGGATGCATCAAAGATTGCGTTTACTTCCAATCGATCGGGCTCCTTTGAAATCTGGACAAGCGACAGCGACGGTGGCGAGGCGATGCGGTTGACATCGTTCGGTGGGCCGTTTACGAGTACGCCGCGGTGGTCACCGGATGGCACACGTCTGGTGTTCACTTCACGACCTGGAGGCCAGGCTGATCTGTACATCATCGAGGCAGAAGGGACCATGCCACGCCGGCTGACATCAGATCCATCCGATGAAATGGCGGCAAGTTTGTCCCGGGATGGCAAGTCGATTTATTTTAGTTCTAATCGTAGCGGCTCATGGGAGGTTTGGAAAATGCCTTCCGAGGGCGGGGATGCTACCATGGTAATGACTGGCGGAGGCTTCGGACCGAAAGAGTCTCCTGATAAAAAGTGGATCTACCATACGCGGCACAACGAAACAGGTTTATGGCGAACTCCGGCAACAGGAGGTTCCGCAACGCGAATCATCGACGACTTCGATCCACGCGACTGGGGGAGTTGGGAAGTCAGTGGCGAAGGAGTTTTCTACGTCAGTAGAGGCAACCCGACCGTGCTTGCGTTCTACGACCTTGCGACAAGCAGAACGGATACGCTCTTTACACCGGCGAAGCATGTCCCGGGAATGGATCCTTCGTTTACGGTTTCTACAGATGGAAAGTGGCTACTGTTCGGGCAGATGGAGAGCCGGAATAGCGACTTGATGTTAGTCGAGGATTTTGAATAAGACATCCGCGCAGGATTTCAATTAAAAACATGATCGACGACAATCATCCCGGAGTCGTGTCACTGTTGGAGTGCGAACGTAAACTGCGAATCGACTCAAACAAAAAAGGGGATGCAGCGAACTGCACCCCCTTTTTTGAATTTCCACAAGTAGATATCTATTGTCCGGCAACTTCCGGAGGAATACCACAATCGTTCTGTCGTCGGGTATCGGTGATCGAGGTCATCTGCCAACCATCAGTGCCGTTAAAGAAGGTAATGCTGTTGACACCACAGTGTGAAAACGAATCACCGAGATAAAAAGCATACGGCACCCAGGCTGACGCCATGTTGCCATCTACCTTGATTTCAACATCCCAAATACGCTCATCCCAAACCTCGTCATGTGGTGAACCCACGGCATTGACGAAGTCACTTATTGCAGAAACCTGGATGAACGGTTGCCCCTCCCTGACACCTATCGAACTCAACCTGGCAGAACTGTGGAAGAGGTCTCCTACCGCCGTTCCATCACCTTTTCTCATCGCGTCAAAAAGGTTGTCGATTACTGCTCGAACAGCCGTTTCAGACGATTGTGATTGAGCATTTGCACAGCCAAAACCACTTCCGATGAGCAGTGCTGTAACGATGATAATTGAAATGGAGGTCGGTTTCTTAAACATGATTCTGTTGCTGTTATTACTCGATGGCTATTTCATGCGGAGCGTGTACGAACAAAACGTCAGAGAGTGACGGATGATTTAAAAATACTTCTTCCTTGCGTGTTTTCAAGCCGCCAAGATTAAAGCCTATCAACACGAGGTCCGCTTCAGCGGACAATCGAGCAACAAGCTTTCGAAATGATTCAACGTCGTCGACAGAGAGGAAGCGGACATTGCTTTCCGCAACTGGAAGCCGGCCCTCCGTGATGAGTTTCTTGAAGTCCTCTTTTTGTTCATTGACCTGGTCGCGTGGCAGAGCGGCATAGACGCTTATCTCGGCATGAGTCCAGTCAGGATGGCCAAGAAGAATGTAGCTCAGCAAGATCATCGAGTTGGCGTTGCTCTGGTCGTTCCAGCTCAGCCAGATGTGTATTTTTTTCTTCTCGCCAAAGTGAAGATCACCGTGTCTCAGTACCAACAATGTCTTACGCGTTTCGGCTGCAAAGAGTGCACTCTCAACAACTTCTTTCAGTACATTTTCTCCATCGTGCTCGGAGAATTCAAACATGACTGTGTTGTTTGGCAAACCCGAAACACCCGGAACCTGTAGACTCTGAGCAAGGGCAGAGATCATGGACGGGCTCACGATGGTATCCATGTACACCGTGGAATTCTGATCTCTTGCCAGACGGATAAGTTTCTCTTTGACGACCCGCGATTGTCGTAACGATTCGGCGTTTAGCACACCGGGGATCATGTGCAGGTACGTCCCGAAGCCATGTCGATGGCACAGCCAGCGCAAAAACTCGAGCGGAGAGCGGCGATCGAACGTTCGACTATCGACCATGATTACACTCGGGCGCCATTCACGGATCGCGATACGAGACCGACGCGGTTGGAGTCGAATCTGCAAATACCTGGTAAGCTGAGTCATCACGCCCTCAAACATTTCCGCGAGGTCTCCACCCTTTGCTCCCGACGTTCTAACGACGACTAAATAGAGCATGGCCATCACGAGAATTGCGAGGATGGCAAAAACAGGATCCATCTGAAACATCATGAACAGACACATCAGCGCACCGAAGAGACTTACATACCATCGCGACCGGAAGCTGGGTCGATAGCTGGGCCTGGCGGCAAAATGTTCGAGGAAACTGATAGCGCAGAGAGCTCCGTAAGTTACCATGAAGAACATGGAGATGAGGCGTGCAACGAAGTCGACATTACCCAGAAGAACGATAGCGAGCGCAAAGCCTCCGGTTACGAGTGTCGTATTGCGCGGTTCATTCACCGAACCGATGCCACTGGCAAGCCAGCCATTGATTTTGGAAAGTGGCAGATTACGGTCGGCACCGATAGCCTGTAGCGTTCGGGGGGCGACGAGAATTGATCCGATAGCAGACGAAAGTGTAGCGCAGCCGAGGCCGATCGGAATGATCGGCGACCAGAGGGCGATGTCGCCCATGACAAGCGGCTCATCGGCTAGCATCGCGGTAGGAGCGGACGTCGCCAGCTTAATAACAATGGCAACGTAGACAACCATGCCCACGATAGTCGCTGCGAGCGTACCGCGGGGAATCGACTTCCTCGGGTTCGCAAGGTCGCCAGACAATCCAACTCCGGCGGTCATCCCGGTGAAAGCAGGAAAGCAGATGGCAAAGACGACAAAGAAGGGATCTGCATCGGGAGTCTTGGCATTGATTGTGGCCGTAGCCGGGTCGAAACCGTCTACTGGTCCGCCGGCGAAAAACATTACTAGCGAGACGAGCAGAACACTAACGACGATATAGAGTGCCTTGACGCCGAGATCGGCACCCTTCGTCAGCACAAGCCCAATCAGGGCAAGGGTAGCGGGTATGGATACAAAACGTGGGTCGAACCCAATGCCGGCAAAATTTTCAAACCACGGTGCGATCGGGCGAAATGCTTCTGCAAACGCAATCATGTAGAAGGCAACGGAGATAGCCTGCGACAGATACAGGGAAATACCGATTACCGAGCCGATTGTCTTTCCAAACGATCGGGAAATAATAAAGTACTCTCCACCACCCTCGACTTTGCGGTTGGTGGCAATTTCGGCCAGGGCGAGTGCAGTCGGTATCGTTACCAGGTGACCAATAAGGATGATGGCGAACGCACCGATCAGTCCTGCGTGTCCGACCGCATAGCCGAAGCGCAGGAACATGATAGCACCAAGGATGGTGCTGATGCCCGCGAGGAAAACAGGGAGCGTTCCGAAACCGTGGCCAGACGTTTCGCTCGATTGTCCTGCTTGAGTGGTACTACTCGTTGCCATCTTCAAAATGAAATTCGATGATTCTGAATATAGCGCTTACCAGCGATGTTGCGCAGAAGAAATGGAGTCGGCGCCGCGAAGGGGGCTATTAAAGGATGTTAAGAAAACGAAAAGGGTCGAACCGTTCCGGTTCGACCCTTTGCCTGATCTAATATTATCGATTACCTAAGCCTGTACGGCAGCCCAGGAAATACAATACCCCGCCGGGTTAATCGGGCCCTTAATAATCTGACAGGTGCCACACGCTGAATCGCCAGTAGCCGCCACATATAGCTGGCAGTTATCACAACGCTGATCCGGATTAGCCGTTTGATCAACATATTGCAATGACGTCCTCGTCTGCTTTTCAGCATCCGTGAGTGCGGAGACATCCGTACAATCGGCGGAAGCCATTGTATCACCAGAAGTGTCATTGGCAGGTGGCGGCGGAGCATTGTCAGCAGACTGTGAGTCACCACCACCACAAGCAGCCAGTATTGTACCCGAACCGACGGTAACTGCACCGACAGCGGTGGCGCGAACAAAGAAATCGCGCCGTGACAGTTTGTCGTTTTTCATGTTTTAAAACGGTATGGTTGTCAAATATTGTAGACCTAAACCCGTAAACTCGGGTTTTTTGGCAAAAAGCATCCCCGAATTAAGGACATTAGATTGAGAAATGCCAGTCAACGCGAAGAAAGGACATCAGGTAGTAACCTCACCAACCTCCTGCTGACCGTGCCCCACCGTGGTTGACAGATCACTCGCCTTGATGTCGCGAGCTCGCAGTTGAAGGCTACGGGTTCCGTTCCAGACATTCTCCTCTATTGAAAATAACAGGTCGATACCGCTGCCTGATTCCATACATCGCTGTAATGTCTGCAGATGACCACCCATGTCGAACCCGATTACCGAATACGGGCGAGACGAACTCGCTCCACCCCTGACGTTAAACTTAAGGTGACTCTTTGATTTGCCTATTACTTTGGGTTTGCCGACAACCTCCAATCCTGTACCAAGATAAATAGGCCGACTATTCCCGGGACCAAACGGCTCAAACTGCTTGAGGACCGCCCAGAAGCGGGGCGAGATATTCGCCGGGTCCAGATCAGCATCAATCCGAATAGACGGTATCATCAACTCCGCCTTCATTCTCTTGCCAACCTCATCATTGAAACGGTCGCGAAACTCATCTACATTGCCCACTTCAAGCGACATCCCGGCCGCGAAATCATGACCCCCGAACTGAAGCAACAAATCACTGCAGGCTGCGAGTGCATCGTAAATGTTGATTCCCGAAATTGATCGGGCAGAACCTTTTACGACACCATCCACTTCAGTTAATAAAATTGCCGGTCGGTAGAATCTCTCTACAATCCGGCTCGCCGTAATACCGATGACACCGGGATGCCAGCAGTCGTTAAAGAGAACCAACCCGTGCCGCTCTCGCGACAACACCATCCGCTCGGCCATGGTATTTGCCTGCAGTAACGTAGTCTGGTCTATTGCCCGTCGTTGATCATTCAATTCTTCCAGAACATTCGCTTTTACGCGGGCCTCTGTCAGATCCCGGGTCATGAGCAGGTCTACTGCGATTGATGCATCATCGACGCGACCAGCTGCGTTGATGCGCGGCGCAAATCCGAAGACAACCTGACCCGTGCTGCACTCAGCGACGTTCAATCCACTGACTACTGCAAGTTGTTTGATTCCCTCACGTGGCCCCTTTCGTATGCGATCGATACCAAGAGACATCAGGATTCGATTTTCATCCTGCACTGGAACGATGTCAGCACCTATTGACAGCGCAACGAGGTCCAGATATTCGTCTGCATTTTCCTCCGGAAGCCCCAGTTCTGAAGTCAGCGCCTGAACTAGTTTGAAGACGACTCCGCAAGCCGAGAGTTCTTTAAAAGGATAGGAGCAGTCAACGCGTTTGGGATTCAATATGGCGACCGCTTCCGGTAAAATTTCCGGCGGAGTGTGATGATCGCAGATAATCAATTCCAACCCTTTTTCACTGGCATAAGCTGCCTGGTCGATTGCGGTAATACCGCAGTCAAGAGCGATTACAAGGCTCGCATCATTTTCTGTGGCACGGTCGATACCTGCATTGCAGAGCCCGTAGCCGTGTGTGATTCGATTCGGGATAAAATACGTGCTCTCGATGCCAATCGACGTCAGGAAGGAACTGAGGAGTGCGACAGATGTCGTGCCATCAACGTCGTAATCCCCGTAGACAAGGACCTTCTCACCATCTTCGCGTGCTTTGATAATCCGTGCGACAGCAACATGCATATCTGCCATAAGAAACGGGTCATGCAGGGCAGATCTGTCAGGCCGAAAGAAGAGTCGCGCGCGCTCGAATGAATCTATTCCCCGCAGCACCAGAGATCTAACGAGAGGCTCCGGAAGGCCGTTAAGCTGCTCTTGGAGACGGGACACCGGTTCGTTGTCTTCAATTCCACGATGTAACCATCTGTACTTCATACTGCAAAAATCAAGTTAAACGGCGATTGCGGGTGTTCATGGCGCCAAACCGGTCGGTTTAGGCCACTTGAAGTTAGTCGATACATTGAAGACCTCAAATTTGGCGGTATGTAACCCTGCAGATCACGCTAAACGAGGTAAAAACAACGAACAAATAAACCTCCCGATGACTGACAGGGGTCAGGGCTTCATCCGCGCCAGTGGGATGCTGCCTTCACTTATTAGCATTGCAACAATTGTACTAACGGCGATTGTTGCCGGGGTGTTCTTTCGAGCCGAGGTGGTCGAAGGATTTCGAACTGTGGCGAATATTCTCCGGCCCGACGCAGCCGTGTTTCTGCTGGCACTCTCCAGCGTCCTCTTGATCATTTCTTACATCAAGCAGAGGCAATCAAATCGGAAGATCGTACGCGAGGTAGAGAATCGAGATAAGGAAATTCTGTTCCACAGAGGTCGCAACAAAGAGATTCGAGAAAGTGAACAACGATACAAAACGTTGTTTGAAGACGCGATGCATGCGGCGTATCTGGACCTCGAAAAACTGAACGCGAATCTGAAAGAGAAGCAAGGAAATCTTGCTGACGAAATTGAGAAGCACAAGGAGACGGAGGCCGCACTAAAAGAAAGCGAACTGCGTTGGATGAAACTGGTGGAGAAGAATCCCGATGCCATCGTGATAACAGTAGGCGAAACAATCGCGTATGTAAATCCATCCGGGCTAAGCATACTCGGAGGAGAAACATTGGACCGCGTTCGAGGCGTCCCGCTGAGTAAGTTTCTCCCTGAGAATTTGCGCGAGGAGGTCTCAAATCAACTGGCGGCCCAGTCAATCGGATCGGAGTCTCAGCCGCCCCTCGAATTCGAGATCGAAGGTATCGACGGTGTCGTCCGTAACGTCGAGCTCCACGCCGTACCCGCCGTCTTCAGGGGGCAACAGGCAGCACAAAGCGTCCTTCGCGATGTTACCGAGAGAAAGAAATCTGAGCAATCCTTGCGCCGCTATACCGAGCGACTTCGGACAATGGTAGAACTGGAACGAATGACTCTTCTGTCAGAACCCGTCGAGGCCATCGCCGGTGAGACATTAACCCGCCTGGTCGACCTCGTCGACTTCGACATCGCCCTCGTAGTTGAGTTTAATCAGCTAACTGGGCACGTCGGTCAGCTGGCCACGCTGGGAATCGACAATCCGGACGAGGCCCTTGCAAATAGTCCGTTCAAACGGCGTCAATGGAACTGGCCCGATCCCGTATGTTCGGATCACATAGATATCGTGGTAGGAGACCCTCAGCTGGACGCCTGGATTCGTACGCTGGACATAAAATCTTATACGTGTGTACCGCTCGCGGCGCGCGACGAGATACTGGGTGTCATGATTTTTGGTGCATACAAGCCAGTCTCCTTCAAAGGCGAAGTTGTAGAAACTATCTCGGAGTTCGCCGACCTCCTCGCCCTCGGAATAAATCAGCATCGGATTGTTGAGGAGCGCAAGAACTACGAAACCGAGATCCTTTCGGCTAAAGAACATGCCGAAGAGCTGGTTCGCCTGAAATCGGCCTTCCTCACAAACATGAGTCATGAGATTCGAACACCGCTGACCTCAATCATCGGGTTTGCTCAGATCCTCGGTGAAGAAATCGAAGGCAGTCAAAGCGAATTTCTCGAGCTCATCGAACAAAGTGGTAAGAGGCTTTTGGAGACGATCAATTCTGTCCTCGACCTGGCTCGACTCGAATCAAACAATGTCCAGGTCGAACCCGAATCTCTCGACATCGCCACGATGATAAATGATTCAGTCGCATTGCTGCAGCCCCTGGCAATCCGACGTGGCATTGGTTTGTCGACGGAAGGTACTGAAACACCTCTACTCGGCGAGATAGATAAGGCAGGCCTGGATCGGATTCTTAATAATCTTGTTGGTAATGCCATCAAGTTTACGGACCGGGGAGGGGTGGTGGTTCGACTCTCCAGTACGCTAACGACCATGAGGATCGAAGTCGAAGATACCGGCATCGGTATTTCAGATCAATTCATCCCGTTCATCTTCGATGACTTCAAACAGGAGTCCAACGGTCCATCTCGCTCTTACGAAGGCTCAGGTATGGGGCTGTCGATTACTCGAAAATTGATCGAGGTAATGAACGGCACTATTGAGGTCAGCAGCAGGAAAGGAGAAGGTTCAATATTTACAGTTACGCTTCCACTTGTGAGTGAGAGTCGAGACTCAGCTCCTTCCGGACTGACGTCTTTCCGGGACGACACCAACTCGAGAGACTTACCTGCTCGCAAACTGTCCAGAAATGTACCTGGTACCACACCCTTCAGTCGGCCCGAAGCTATTCCGCCAACCCGATAGCTTTACCACGGGGCAATTTCATTGTTGAATCCTGAAACGTCCTTGCGCGTTGACGTCTGTCTGATAATCAATGCAGGAAAACCCCGGAAGGATGAATTTGATGAAGTTTTGGAAAGTCGTGCCGTTCATGGCCATTCTCTTGACAACTGGTGCTGTTGCACAGTCGACAGTAGATGCTGCGTATCAAAAAGCGGTAGAAGCACACGATAGTGGTGAGTTTAACAAGGCAATTGAGTTGTATACGAAGGTGATCGAGGCAGATCCGGAGCATGCGGATGCCTACTGGAACAGGGGAAATTTATGGTCAGAAGATCAGAACGATCGAGCCCTGGAAGATTATCGCAGAGTCACCGAACTAGCTCCTCTTTTTGACGGAGGCTTCGGCAACTACGGATATTCACTTCTTCTCGCTGGACGCTTTGACGACGCATACGCCATTTCCGAGAAAGCAATGAATCTGGATAACTCGGTATATTCATGGCCATTAAATATGGGGCATGCGAAGCTGCTCTCTGGCGATATTGAGAAGGCGAGAGAATTTTACCGTTGGGCTCTGTATCGAATGCAATCCCGTGAAGAGCTGAACAGCGCAGTCGCCGATTTCGATATCTTTATCGCGCGAGGCTGGAGTGCCGATCAGTGTAAGGCGATGAAGACGTGGATGCAGAAACGCTACGACGGCAACGACTAGCTCTCTACCTTCGAAGACGTTACTGTTTCTGAACCAGCAACGTCTGGTACTCCGCAGCTTCGTCGCCACGTTCCTGTTGCTCGTACAGAGTAACAAGTCGAGAAACGGTGCGCTGTGTTCGCCAGTCCTCGATACCCCTCTTGGCTGAGAAGTATTTAAACGCCTCTGTAAGCAACGCTTCAGCTTCGTCAAACTCACCTGTCGACGTCAGATTGGCAGCGAGGTCACTTGCAGTATCCATGGTGTGACGATGCGCCGAAGTCAGGGCTTCACGGCGTAGTGCGAGGACGTCGCGCTGAATGCGGATCGCTGCTTCGTAGTTACCCTCGCGCTCGTACAGTCCGGAAATTCCTATTAGTGGAAAAGCTCTATTGGGATGTCTGGCGTCGAGGCCAATCGCGTCCTGTATCTCGATGGATTTTCTGTAATGCTCGCGAGCACCCTCGATATCTCCTGAATCTCTCAACAATACCGCTCGATTGTTATACGCTGCGGCGAGGCTGGCGGAAGGGCCAGACGTGTTGACCATCAGGATATCCATCATCTTCTTGTTGGCTGCGATCGCTCCGCTGTCGTCGCCCATTTTTGCCAGGAGAGTCGAATAGCTGTTCCAGGTGTTACCGACTTCGGGATGGGTGGGACCCAGCATTCGCGTTCGCATTTCAAGCACCTGTTTGAATAGGCTATCCGATTCAACATAGCGATCGCTGTCCCGCAGAACAGCGGCGAGGTGACGTTTGGTCTCAGCAATCTCCAGGTGGTCCCCACCAAACAATTCGTTCTGTACATCCAGTGCCGCCCGGAGGTAGGTTTCTGCCTCGTCGGAACGGTCGGACAATCGATACAAGCCAGCAAGGAACTGATACGATTCGGCTACCCGATTGTCGGGTGCTCCGTTAGCAACTGCCAGGTTCGCAGTCAGCACTTCCAGATATAACGATTCAGCAGCAGCGTATCGACCGTTCGTTTCATACAGGTAGCCGAGGGCGCTCTTGCTTTCAGCGACGTCCGCATCCAATGGCCCATTTTCGTCCAGGCGTATTTTGAGAGATTCCCGAAAGAGTGAATCCGCAACGTCCAGGTCCCCGAGATCTTGTCTGATGATGCCGAGAGCGATCTGCGTTTGAGCCAGTTCAAGAGGTGATATATTCGGTTGGTTATTTTGCTGATCAAGAGCTTCATTTAAGAGACTGTCCGCCGCATCGATGTTGCCGATTCCGTAGTAGACTTCACCAAGGACGCGTTTGAGCGTCGACTGAATTTCTGGTCGGTCGTTAAGGTCGGTTCTTATTTGCTCGGCACCTTCGTCGAGAATTTCCTGAATCGTAATTTCTTCGCCACGAGAATTGTCGGGGTCAGCATACTCAAACAGGCCAGTGACAAACTTGACGACCTCGTTGGTCTTGGCTTGCTCATCGAGCGCGATGTCGCGTTCATTCTCCACGCGATTTGTGTAGAAAGCCACGAGCGTCAGGAACCCAACGAAGACGGCTCCTGCAATGCCGACACCTACTTTATGTCGGGCAAGAAATTTTTGTGTCCGATAGCTGACGGAGTCGGGCTGCGCGTATACGGTAAGACCATCGAGGTGCCTCTTGATGTCCGACGCAAACTCTTCGGCGGATGTATAGCGACGCTCCGGTTCCTTGCGAAGAGCCATGAGGCAAATCTTATCCAGGTCTCCAGACAGTTGTCGCTTGAGCTTTTCGATTTTTGTGCCACGCGACCTGGAGACCGTCTCGGGTGATAGCGGGTCGGCGTCCAGTTCCTCGGCGGCTCCCGTCTTTAGGATCGCCGTGCTGGGGCGGTCGGGATCAGTAGACAGCACCAGCTGACGCAACTCTTCGCGTGACCGTTTTACTTCGAATGGTCGCCTTCCTGACAGTAGTTCGTAGAGGATTACACCAAGTGAATAGACGTCTGAAGAGGTTGTGATGTCTGCCGACGTAAGTTGCTCGGGGGATGCGTACGCGGGCGTGAGTACATTCTGTCCAGTGCGCGTGAGAGAAGGATCTTCAGTTTCGTCAAGAACTTTAGCGATACCGAAGTCCAGAAGTTTGACGACACCATCGGGGTTAACCAGAATATTGCTGGGCTTCAAGTCCCGATGAACAACCAGGTTCTTGTGCGCGTGATGGATTGCTTTACAAACGTGTGTAAAGAGTCGAAGGCGATCCCCGATTGACAATTGTAATCGGTCTGCGTACGCGGTAATTGTTTCGCCAACCACGTACTCCATGACAAAGAATGGACGGCCATCGGTAGTGACGCCGCCGTCGAGGAGGCGTGCAATGTTCGGGTGTTGGAGTTTGGCAAGGACCTGTCGTTCGAATTTGAAGCGCTCCAATACCAGTTCGCTATCCATCCCTTTTTTGACAACCTTGATAGCAACCTGCTGGTCGAACGACCCGTCCGCACGTTCTGCGAGGTACACTGTACCCATGCCGCCGATGCCGACCTTTTTCAGAATTCGGTATGGACCAAAGATTTCACCTTCTTCGGCGACTTCCGACGCTTCGGGGACAAGAATGGAAAATGCATTCCCTGAAAGAATATCAGTATCGCCTTCATACGCCTGAAGGAGAGACATCACTTCGTCAATCAGCTTCCGGTCGCCACCGGCCTGCGATTCGACGAACGAGGCGCGCTGGTCTGCAGGTAATTCCAACGCATCCTCGAAGATATTCTGGATCTCATCCCACCATTTTGCGGTCATTGCGAATTCGGTTTCTGAAAGCGTTTGGGATTGCCTACCAACTATTTAACGCAGGAAAACCAGGGCCGACCGGTCATGAGATTCTAAAAACATCAATTCTGGGGCGATTCCTGCAGTTCTCGAGTGAGCCAGGCTTTTGCAAATCGCCAATCACGACGAACGGTGACTTCGGATACGCCAAGGGCGTCTGCGATTTCCGTTTGCTTCAGTCCACCAAAGTAGCGCATGGTGACAACATTGGCCGCGCGTTCGTTGATTTTCTCCAACTTGTTCAACGCGTCATCAAGTTGCACCAGATGTTCTGCCCTGGTGAAGTCGGCGACCATCAACTCATCATCGAATGTGGCGACAACAGCGTCACCACCTCGCTTCTGCGTCAATCGCTGGTTCGCATAGTTGATGAGTATTCGGCGCATCGCCAGAGAGGCCACGCCGAAAAAATGCGAACGGCCCTGCCAGTCCACCTCCTTCTGCCCGATGAGTTTGACATAGGCTTCGTGAACCAGTGCCGTCGTGTTCAACGTATGGTCGTTGCGTTCACCTGACAACTGCTTGCGAGCCAACAACTTCAACTGTTCGTAGACTTTCGGCAGGAGTTCGTCTACAACAGTTTTATTACCGCCAGCGAGTTGGTCAAGGAGCTGGGTGATCTCGGGTTGAACAGCCATGTCGAGAATGTTCATGGTGGTGGGGAGTGGTTAATATACGAAAATGAAGGCGCGGGCGTGAGTCAACTGGTAGTATCGGCAGGACGTCCGAATCGGAAAAGTTCTGTCCGGGCGAGGCATTGACGTCATCGAGATTGGGAGTTTTAATGAGTATTTATCATTAGTAGTCGGAAAGAAACAAATCTTTCTATATTCGTATCCCCGAACACCAGCTTTTTCAGAATAGCGACGCGGCCGGCTTAGACGAGTCCGTCAGAAACATTTGCCGGGTAAAAAATCCAATCCTAACCTGATTCTTTTAGCGCTATGGCTGATGATGTTTTCGGCCAGCGCCCAGGTTATCATCGTAGCGCCCATCCTGCCTGAGATTTCGAGGGAGCTGGCGATCAGGTCATCACTCCAGGGGACGCTGATTACCTCGTATACCGTGATGCTTGGCTTGATGGCGCTGCTCATCGGTCCTATCTCGGATAAAGTCGGACGGAGACGGATATTGCTGCTTGGCACTACAAGTCTCGCCGCAACCCTGTACCTGCACGGCGTCGCAAATAGTTTTGTCTCCCTGCTAACGATGCGTGCCCTGGCAGGCGCTGCTGCCGGAATGCTGAGCGGTGCCGCTGTTGCCTACGTCGGCGACTATTTTCCGTATGAGAAGCGCGGGTGGGCCAACGGCTGGGTCGTGTCCGGCGTCGCGGTCGGACAGATTCTCGGAATTCCTGCCGGGAAGTTTCTGGCGAACAATCTCGGATTCAAGTGGCCGTTTCTGATGTTCGCAATAACAATGACCGTATCTGCTTTTCTGGTGTGGTTCTTCGTCCCACAACCGGACGTCGAACGGGATACGTCGAAACTTACATTTTCCAGCGTCTTTCTTCGGTATGGCAACCTGATCAAGAAACCGGAAGTCTTCGCAGCTTCGATGGTGTACTTTCTCATGTTTCTGAGCCTGGGACTCTACGTCATCTTTTTCCCGACGTGGCTGGAAAACGTGATTGGCCTCAAGGCATGGCAGGTGGAAGTGCTTTTTGTTGTGGGCGGTGTCGCTAATGTCCTGTCGAGCCCTGTTGCTGGAAGACTTTCCGATCAGGTCGGTCGGAAGCCGCTAATCATTATTTCGTGCATTGGCCTTGGAATAATCATGGTGGCGACTACCTACTTCGTTACGAATGCGTGGTATGCGTACATCATGTTCGCGATGGCCATGGTAATGTTCGCTCTACGATTCAGTCCACTTCAATCACTCATGACGGCGCTGGTAACATCGGAACGTCGTGGCATGCTCATGAGCCTGGCTATTGCAATCGGCCAGGTCGGAATGGGCATCGGTTCTGCCATCGCTGGTCCTGCTTATACTCGATACGGATATGTTAGCAATACGTACCTGGGCGCCCTTGCCATCTTTGCAATGGCGCTGCTGGTCTGGAAATTGCTGCCCGAACCCAAAGATGAAAGTCTTGGGGTTGCGACAGAACCGTACAGAAAAGTCGTCTCCCCGTAGCTCAGGTCGATGTATTCAAGACGTGATCAGGCTACGGGACGAGCCGGACAAGGAGATCCTTGCGGGTCGTTCGTCTGCCGCAAGAGTTACGAATTCATAACGATGAGGAATTCTTCGTTGTTACGAGTTCCTCTCATCTTATCGAGCATGAAGTTCATGGCCTGAAGTGGATCCATGTCGGCGAGCAGCTTTCTCAAGATCCATATTCGCTGGAGCATGGCCTCAGGTATCAACAGTTCTTCGCGTCGTGTACCAGACTTGATGACGTTGATAGCAGGGAAAACTCGTCTATCGGACATGTTGCGATCCAGAACAAGCTCAGAATTACCTGTACCCTTGAACTCTTCGAAGATCACCTCATCCATTCGGCTACCGGTATCAATCAAGGCAGTGCCGATGATAGTCAGGGATCCGCCTTCCTCGACGTTACGAGCAGCGCCAAAGAATCTTTTTGGTCCACGTAGAGCGCCGGCTTCAATACCACCAGAAAGTGTTTTTCCGGTGTTTGGCATAACAGCGTTATGAGCCCGGGCAAGTCGCGTAATAGAGTCGAGTAGAATGACGACATCTTGACCAGCTTCCACCAGGCGCTTGGCTTTCTGCAGGACGATCTCAGCAACCTCAACGTGTCGTTCCGGGTCCTGGTCGAACGTAGAAGCAATTACTTCAGCGTCGGGGACGTTTCGAACCATGTCGGTTACTTCCTCCGGTCGCTCGTCAACAAGAAGGATAATGAGGTAGGAATCTGGATGATTCTTGGCGATGGCGTTTGCCATCTTTTGCAGTAGCACGGTCTTACCCGTTTTCGGCTGAGCGACAATGAGGCCACGCTGTCCCATTCCGATTGGAGCGAACAGGTCGAGAACCCGCATGCTGTATTCCGAGGCATCTGTTTCCAGATTCAAATGCGTCTCCGGGTACAGAGGCGTCAGATAATCGAAGGTGGCTCGCTCTTCAAGCTCAGCAGGCTGTCGTCCGTTAACCGAGTTGACCTGGATAAGGGCAAAGAAACGCTCGCCTTCTTTCGGAGGTCGAACTTCACCGTCAACGGTGTCTCCCAGTTTGAGAGAAAATCTTTTTATCTGCGAAGGGGATACATAGATGTCGTCCGGACTCGGGAGGTAGTTGTATTCCGCGGATCGGAGAAATCCATATCCGTCTGGCAGAACCTCGAGGACGCCGACCTTTCTAATCATCCCATCTAATTCGGTGGAATTCGGGTCGTACTTCGACATGTAGTCCGGGCGCCCTTCATATACTTTTTTGCGGCGCTCCTCACGCTCTGCACGCTTCTGGTCGCGCGACCGGCGGTTGTTATTGCCGTTGTTGTCCCTGTCGTTGCGATTGCGTCCGCTTCTACGATCGTTACGTCTGCGATTGTTGTTTCGGTTCGACGATCTCTTGTTGTCCTGATTGCCGCCTTCTTTGTTACCGTCGCGGTCGCGATTATCGCGTTCGCCGCGATTGTCTCGATCTCGGGTATCTCGGTCGCCGCGGTTGTCCCTGTCGCCGCGGTTGTCTCGATCTCGATTGTCTCGATCTCGATCCCGGTTGCTATTCTTTGGTTTTCGTCCGCCGCCCTGACGATCCCGTCGATTGTCGCGGTCGCGGTTATTCCGACTATCCCGGCTATCCCGACTGTCCCGATTTTCAGATGATGACGGTTGACGATCATTGTCGCCGTTCGACCTGCTCGTCTTCTCGTTTTGTTCAGAGTCTGATTCCATTTTCTTATCTCGGGATCGATCCTCGGATCGGTCGCTTCTGTTTGAGCGTTTATTCCGGTCTGATTGTTTGTTGACGTCGGGTTTAGCTATTGACGATGCTTCAGGATTCGCTTTCGCGGATTTCCCAGCATCGCTATCCCCGGATTCCTGCGGCGCCCGAGAAGTGTCGGCGCTGCCATTTTTCGCCTTGCCCGAAACGCGATCGGCATTGGCTTCAAGAATGAGATAGATCAACTCCTTTTTTCTCATGGTAGAGAAACCGGTCAGACCCATATTGCGGGCGACTTCTTTCAGTTCAGGGAGTTTTTGGTCTTTGAGATCAGAGATGTTCATAAGCTAGAGGTAGCATACCGACGAGCGTCGATAGAATGGCGTACTTTTTTGATTTGAGTCGAGGATTATTCAGGACAAATAAAATCCTGCTTAGTCGGAGCCTATTACGCGTGTTACTTGCGGTACGTTAAGGCGGGATTTCTAGGAATTAATGGGTGCCGAGAGGAGAGTGTGTATTACCACACAAAGGGCACCACGACCTAACTTAGGGTTAAAACTACAGGTACCCGCGACGGGGTACAGCTCCCAAGATAGGACATAAACGGCTAATATCAACGTCGGTTCTTGCCTGTGCGCAAAAAGTTTACTGCGTGTTCAACACCAAGAAGCCTCTGAACGCCGAATATATTTAAAATCGACCGTAAACAGGCATTTTAAAGAGTTCAGGCAGAAATCGTATCCCAGACCTCTTTTTCGAATGCTTGCTCAACCGTTTGGTGCGATCCCGTGATCAGAAGCACACTTTCGGTGTCTTTTTGCCGGACATATCGCACGGCCTCTTCCAGGGAATCGACCAGCATTACCTCCACATTGTTCGAAACGGCCAGGCTAGCCAGGTCATGTACTTTCGCTGCTCGCTCTGAAGAAAGCTCTATGGGTATTAACGTGGCTCCGGAGTCTGCAATCGATTGCATTACCGCAGGAAGATCTTTGTCAGCCATGATGCCGAGGGCAACAAATACTGGGGCGCCTGGCATCTCGCTCCGTACGTGTTGCAACGCAGCATGAATACCTTGCGGGTTGTGGGCGACGTCCAGGATGATGGCCGGCTCGTGGCGAACTACCTCGAGCCGCGCTCTTAGCCCTGCCAGTCCGTGAACATTCAACAGGCCATTACGAATGCTGTAAGCGCTGACAGGAAAACGTTCTCCGGCTACCTCAAGCGCCCGAATGGCTGTAGACGCATTCTGAATCTGGTGATTGCCAGGAAGAGGAATACGGAGCGATCTGTAGATGTCTTCCGGAGTCGAGAGGTCGAACGTGGTTCCAGACAGTCCGTGATCCAGGACGGTGTGCTCGGTTTCTTCAGGAACGATATGCAAGTCGCTGCCCACAGCTACTGCATGCTCCACGATCGCACTAATCCCTTCCGTATTGAACCCCACCACCGCCGGGACGCCATGCTTAATAATTCCTGCTTTCTCACCCGCAATGGACGTGAGGTTGTCCCCAAGAGATGAGGTATGGTCCAGCCCGACTGACGTGATTACACTGACAACAGGGTTTACGACATTCGTCGCATCGAGACGCCCGCCGAGTCCAACTTCTGCTACAAGCACATCTACTTTTTCCCGTTTGAAATACAGGAAGCCGAGGGCCGTCATGCCTTCAAAAAACGATGGCTGCACGCGATCAAAATATGGTTGTAACTCATGGACCAATGCTCCAACATCACTATCAGGAATAGGCTTCCCGTCAATTCGGAACCTTTCTCGGACGGACGAGATGTGTGGAGAAGTGTAGAGCCCGGTCTTGTAGCCCTGGGCGGTAAGCATTGCGCTGATCATCGAAGACGTGCTGCCTTTCCCATTCGTTCCAGCTACGTGAATAACGGATAAGTCTCGATGCGGATTATCGATACCGGACAAAATGTTTTCAATCCGCTGCAGGCCGGGCTTGTATGCGGCAACACCGAGCTGACTGAATCGGGGCAGAGAAACCAGGTATTTCTCAGAACTGTTCAGATGCAATTACCGCTGGTATACCGCTATTCTTCTTCTGGTCGAATCGTAGTGGGTGAGCTCTACCCGGAGGCAATCTTCAGGCAATAACTCCTCCACGATTGAAGGCCACTCAATGATACAAATACCTTCTCCGTAAAGGTATTCGTCAATTCCGATTTCCAGAAGATCCGCGATGGACTTTGCCCGATAGGTGTCGATATGATAAATCTCCTCGCTACCGTAATAGATATTGACGATTGCAAAGGTCGGACTTGTCACATCCGACGTGGCGACTCCTTTCGAAGCTGCAATACCTTTCGTAAGATGCGTCTTGCCTGCTCCGACATCTCCCAGCAAGGCGACTACGTCGCCACCTTGTAGAAGTGCACCAAGCCTTCTGCCAACCTCGACTGTTTCGTCTACGGTATTCGTGACCAGCGGGAGCAGAGAATCAAGACTCTCAGTGTCGATAGGTGCCAACTATTTCTTCGGTTTCAAGGTCAGGACCGGAAGAATCATCTCTTCAAGAGAGGCGCCACCATGCTGCATGGTATCCCGATACTTATTGAGATACTGGTTGTAGTTCGTAGGATAGACAAAATAATAGTCCTCCTTCGCAACCATGTAGTTCTGATTCATACCGGCACTTGGCAATCCATACTTCTCCGGGTCCTTGATAAAGATGGCATGCTTTGAGTCGCACTTCAGGTTGCGGCCATACTTGTAACGCAGTGCTGTCGATGTTTGTCTGTCGCCGATAACTTTTGTCGCATGCAAACTTCGAATCGCGCCATGATCGCTGGTTATGACGATCGTGCAATCCTGAGCTGCAAGTTGTTGAAATGCCTGAAATAGCCAGGAGTGTTCGAACCATGTGCGCGTAAGCGCGCGGTAAGCACGTTCATCAGGAGCAAGCTCTTTCAAGACCGCAGAATCCGAACGCGAATGCGCCAGGATGTCGACAAAGTTGATGACCACCGCACTGAGGTCATGCCCGGTAAGTTCGTTGACGTTCTTTTCGAACTCGCGACCATCGTTCGTGGTGATCACTTTGTCATAGCGCAATCTGGCAGACTTCCGGTGGCGCTCAAGCAATGCGCCTAGAAATTCTTCTTCGTTACGATTTCTGGAATGTTCGTCTTCCTCACCATCCTGCCAGATTTTAGGATATTTTCGGGCAAGCTCTGCTGGCAGCAATCCACTGAAAATGGCATTTCGGGAGTACGGTGTAGAGGTAGGGAGGAGCGAGAAGTGGAAGTCCTGTTCGATGTCGAAGTATGGAAACAACAGGGACTCGAACGCAAGCCATTGATCGTATCGCATACAATCAATAACAAAAAAGATGACCGGCTTTCCCTTGTCCATTTTGGGTAACACGAATTGCGAGACCACCTCGTTGGACAATACTGGCCTCTCCTCATCGGGCGGGCTCTTGATATTCTTTATCCAACGTGGATAGTGTTCCTCGATATATTTTCCGAACGCCCTGTTCGCTTCGCGAAACTGGTCCTGTAGGATTTGTCGAACACCATCGTCACCCTCTAGCTCAACATCGTAACGCACCAGTTCGAGGTACAAATCGACCCAGTCTTCGTGATTGAGGCGACCGCCGAGAGAACTGGTAATCTCTGCAAACGACTGCAGGTAAGACTGCGATACTTTCTGATTGCGCAAGCGCGCACGATCGAGGATCCGCTTGCACGTTAGCAGTACCTGGCTAGGGTTCACAGGCTTGGTGAGATAATCACTGATTTTGAATCCAAGCGCTTCTTCCATGATGCGCTCTTCTTCACTCTTGGTGATCATCACCACCGGCATCTCGGGAGAGATTTTGTTGATCTCCGAGAGCGTTTCGAGCCCTCCCATTCCAGGCATCTGCTCATCAATAAGAACAATCTCGAATCGTTCATTGCGAACACGATCGACGGCGTCGGAGCCGTTGGAAACACTCGTTACATCGTATCCTTTGGATTCAAGGAAGAGGATGTGAGGTTGGAGCAGGTCGATTTCATCATCGGCCCAGAGAATTCGAGGATTAGACATTCGAAAAGTAGTTATACGGTATTAGAATGGATACGTGGGATTACCGTAGCTGTTCTCGATAGGTCGTATTGAATAGTCGGCTGAAATATGGTGATGGGTTGTACGGTCGGCCACGGAGCAGGTTCACCGGCCGCCGCCTCATGCCTAATAATCAGTAAGTTGATCCGAACGATTGGCCTGGGCAGCTGGCATTACATGGTCGGCGGCCACAAGTAGTCTCCATCACGGTTAACGTACCCTATGCGATCGCCGACCTTCACGCGAGCGAGTCCATTACGGAAATCCCATGCCAGGTCGAACGTCGGAGCAACGATTCCATTACCCTGCCGGTCAATGAATCCCCACTTGCCATCCACCTGGACACGTGCTCTACCTTCGGAGAACAACCACGCCTGGTCGAAGTCAGGGTCGATAACGATATTGCCGTCTTCGTCATCGTAGCCATACCGATTATTTACTTTAATCCGACCGGGGGCATCCGTTTCATACGTTGTCCATTCCAGATCTTTCGTAGTGAGGTCGAATTGAGGGTCAACGACTACGTTACCGTCGAGATCGATGTATCCCCACTTGGAATCTATCTGGACCGGAGCGAGGCCTTCTGCGAAATGCCAGGCATCCTCAAATTGAGGCTCAATAACCAATTCGCCGCGGCTATTTACAAAGCCATACTTGCCGCCTGATCGAACGAGGGCACGATCTTCAGAAAAATCCCATGCCATTTCAAACGCCGGGGGAATTACGAGGTGGCCAGACTGATTGATGTAGCCCCACTGTCCGCCATCGAGAATCGGGAAGAGGTATGTAGCTTCCGGTTCCGAAGATGAATCGGCCTCCGGCGAATTGCAGCCTGTGACAATCAGGAGAGCGAATAGGACAGCACTGGCCAGCTGGAAAAAGTGTGGCAACCGATTTCTTTCAAATAAATCCATGATCAATGGTGAACAGGTGTATCGTGACATTCGTACTATCGGCGGGTAACTTTTTAAAATATCAAAGTTCCATCAGTACAAACTTATGAAGCAGGAAGTTCAAAAAGCTATTAACGAGCAGATTCAGGCCGAGCTGCAATCAGCCTACATATATCTGGCGATGTCAGCCAGGATGGAGCAAATGCGACTTCCGGGAATGGCTTCCTGGTTAAAGCTGCAGTGGCAGGAAGAGTTGGATCATGCCATGAAATTTTATGACTTCTTGATCCAGCGGGATGTAGACGTCACCTTGCTTGCTATCGAAAAGCCAGATGCAAAATTCGAGACTGCTCTCGAGTGTTTCGAGCAGGTTCTGCAGCACGAACAGTATATCACAGGCAAGATCAATAAGCTCTACACCCTATCCGTCAAGGAAGCCGATTATCCGCTGCAGTCTCTGCTCCAGTGGTTCATCGACGAACAGGTTGAAGAAGAAGAGAATGCCCGGGGAGCAATCGATGCTCTTACTCTCGTAGGTAATTCCGGTCCTGGCTTGTTTATGCTCGACCGGGAAATGGGTGCTCGTACTCCTGCGGCCGACGCACAGGCATAATCTGAAAGCGAATGCTGAAGAGGCTTGGAGAGATTGATATTCCGATCGTTCAGCAGAAAGAATTCGGGAGAGAGGCACCGCTATTTGTCGAGATAGGCTTCGGCAACGGGTCGTTTCTTGAGGAGATGGCTGTAAGCAACCCCGATGCTAATTGCATCGGAGCCGAAGTGTCGTTGTCATCACTGAATCGCGCCTATAAACGGCTGAAGCGCAGTGGTGTGAAAAACGTCCGCCTGTTTCGTTGCGACGGCCGATTCCTTGTTCAAAATTTGATCGGGTCGGCCGAGATACAAAAGGTCGCTGTTAATTTTCCCGATCCCTGGCCTCGGCAACGCCATAAAAAACGGCGCTTGTTGACCAGAGAATTCTTTGAGCTGACATCAACACGCCTGACTGAAGATGGCAAGCTGTGTCTGGCGACAGACGACAAAAATTATTTCGAGTTTGCTCGTGATGAAGCCCGGGAGACAACGCTCTTCGATGAGACGATCAAGGATCCTCCACCTGAATGCCTGACCACGCGTTATGCACAGAAGTGGCTCGAAGAAAACCGTGACATAAATTACATCGAGTTCGGACTACTCAAGCGGGCACCCGCCATCGATACCAACCTTCCGCAAGGGGATATGCATCACGCTTTTTTGAAGGGTCAATTGCCCGAAATATCACAGGATCAAAAGAAAGTCGTAAAGACGGATGCAGGAGAAATTGTTATTCTCGACATCCTGCGATCGGGTGACAGCCCGGGATACGTCTTCGTGGTCCTCGTTGAAGAAGACGGCTTGCGCCAGGATATCCTGATTGAGATTCGACCTCACAAGGAAGGATATCACCTGGGATTGAAGCGCTTTGGGTCTCCTGTCCTGACCAGAGGCGTCGCGGATGCAGTAAAAATACTCACCGGGACGTTTGAATCCGCGGGTATGGAAGTTGTTGACACCTGGTTCTAAGTGGCGCTCTACCGACGTACGATGCGGTTGGTCCACCTTGAGGAAGGTTTAATCGAAGTTACTGTCTGCTTTCCATCATCCGCCCCGCCCCCATTGGACGAACCGTTTGACTGACCTGGATTAATGACTGCCGCCAGTGCCGCTACCGTATCCAGTTGCTCGGTCGAAGACGCAAACAGCTCGTCAGCATTGAAAGATGTTTGAACAAAGTGAGTCGAGAAATCTCCTGCGACAAAGTCCGCGTGTGTCATCACAAATCGGCAAAAGGGAATTGTGGTGCTAACGCCGCTGATCTGGTACTCATCGAGTGCTCGAACCATACGCCGGATCGCCTGGTCGCGGTCGCTTCCCCAGGTGACGAGCTTGGAGATCATAGGGTCGTAGTGCATCAGCACGTCGTCGCCCTCTTCAATTCCCGAATCAACACGCACACCGGGTCCCATCGGAGGAGAGTGTCGATACAAATGACCGGGGTCGGGCAGGAAGTTGTTTGACGGGTCTTCAGCATAGACCCTGCACTCAATCGAGTGGCCATTCAAAGATATGTCGTCTTGTCGGTAGCGTAGAGGGTGCCCTTCGGCAACTCGTAATTGTTCTTCCACCAGATCAATTCCGGTGACCAACTCTGTAACCGGGTGCTCCACCTGGAGGCGCGTATTCATTTCCATGAAGTAGAAATTCCGGTCGTCGTCAACGAGGAATTCGACAGTTCCGACTCCGGTATAGTCCACGGTTTCGGCAGCCGCGATAGCAGCGTTACCCATGGTGGTTCTCAACTGCTCGCTCAGAACAGCGGATGGGGCTTCTTCAACGACTTTCTGATGTCGCCGCTGTATGGAGCACTCACGTTCGAAAAGGTGGATCGTATTTCCGTGACTGTCTGCAAGGATCTGGAATTCGATGTGCCGTGGATTAAGGATATATTTTTCAATGAACACGCGGTCGTCCCCAAAGGCAGAGCGTGCTTCGGATTGCGCTGTTCTCATCGCCCCGGCAAACTCATCACTCGACGATACGATGCGCATTCCCTTACCACCACCACCAGCGGCGGCCTTGATCAACACGGGAAAACCGATCTGTTCAGCGACACGCTGACCTTCCTCGGCATTTTTTACAGCATCCGTCGTTCCTGGAGCCATAGGGACACCAGCCTTTTCCATGAGCGCCCGGGCAGCCGTCTTGTCCCCCATAGATCGAATCGCACTCGCGGACGGACCGATGAAAGTGATACCAGCATTTTCGCAGGCCTCGGCGAAGTCTGCGTTTTCAGAAAGGAATCCATAGCCGGGATGAATTGCATCAGCTCCAGATGCGTCAGCGACTTCAAGGATCTTATCGATGTTCAGGTAGGATTCAGACGAGGGCGCCGGCCCGATATGATACGCCTCGTCAGCGTGTAGCACATGGGGCGCAGTTCGGTCCGGTGTACTAAAAACCGCGACTGTTTTAACCTGCAGGTCTTTGCACGTTCGGATGACGCGGAGCGCAATCTCCCCGCGGTTGACAATCAGGACTTTTGTAATGGGCTTTATGGCCATATAAACTCAGGCTGTGGCACGATCTCTGCAGATCGTATTATGAGTGCATAGTGCAGCTACAGTAGCGTGAAACAGGAAGATTTGGCAGTTGTTGCTACCTTGTGTCAGTGAAAATGTCCTGTTCACAGAGATAATAGGAGTTAAATATGTCGTTCGGCAATGGCTGAAGTCAAAGATTACTACAAGATCCTGGGTGTTAAAGAAGATGCGACCCAGGATGAAATCAAGAAAGCCTATCGCAAACTGGCTCGAAAGCACCACCCGGATAAGAATCAGGGTGACAAGAAGGCCGAGGAACGTTTCAAGGAAATCCAGGAAGCGAACGATGTTATTGGCAATGCCGAAAAGAGAAAGCAGTACGACCTTCAGCGCAAGAACCCGTTTGGGTTTGGTGACGGACACGATACTGCTGCCGGAGGGCGATTTTATCGGGCCCCGGATGGTACCTACGTTCGCTTTGAATCACAGCGCGGGGGTACCGGGCATCAAGACGAGTTCAACGGTTTCGGAGACGTCTTCGAGCGCATCTTTGGTGGCAGGGCGGCACCTGGTTCAACCGGATCCCAGCAACAATATACCCGCCCGACAAAAGGTCGCGACCTCGAGACAACCGTCAATCTGAGCTTCCTGCAGGCCCTGGAAGGAGGTAAAACCGAAGTCGTATTACCTTCGAACGAACGTGTCCGTATCGATATCCCGAGGGGAGTGTCGAGTGGTTTCAAGATTCGGATCCGAGATCGAGGCGAAAAGGGAACAGGCGGTCGCGGAGATTTATTCGTAACGTTTCAAGTCGCAGGACATCCGCGATTTACCAGGCGTGGCAACAATCTTTACGTCACCGAGACGATAAACATGTTCGAAGCAATCGCTGGAACGAAGCGGAATGTTGAAAACGCGTACGGTAAGCAGATCAAGCTTTCGATTCCTGCCGGTATTCAGCCGGGAGAAAAATTACGCGTAAGAGATCAGGGAATAGAGACGAAGAAATCTAAAGGAGATCTTTTTGTAGAGATTCAGGTCGAGGTGCCGAAAGACTTGTCGGATTCGGATAAGAAGGCAATCGTCGCACTCGGCAAGAAACTCGGATTGGTGACTGACGACGACTAAACGTTGTATGTGCGTTGAGACTAGCTTCTACATCAGCAGTGATTGAAACAGTCCATAACCGACAACAATGCTGAGGGCACCAGATAATCCCGTCAGCGAATGGAAAAGTACAGGTCGCGAGCGAGATGCCAGAAAGGGAATCGCGATGGCGATTGTCACCATCCCCATGCCCAGAATTGATCCTGCTCCAAAAACTGCAGTGTAGAAAACCCTTTCACCCAGCGTGGTAAGACTGGCGGCCACGAGCAGGAGCAATGCGCCGCTACCAGCGAGTCCGTGAATAAGGCCTACTGCATAGCTTGTCCACCCATTTCGGACAGGGCCGTTGCGTTGTTCATGGTCATGATGACGAGTTACTTTGTCCGGGCTTCGCCGTTCAGCAAGAATCGCAGAGATGGCAACGTAAATTGCCCAGACACCCAGGACAAGGAGCATGAAAGCCACAATGCCTTCGAGGTAGCTCATATAGCGAGGCGAGATCTGGAGACGGAGAACACCGACGATTAGAACGGCAATCATCAGCATGGTTGTATGTCCGGCACCCCACGCGAGGCCGATTCGCAAAGCGCTAGACAGTTTGGGTTCGCGATGCAGTAGTGTCGAGATGGCAGAGATGTGATCCGGTTCGAACGCGTGTTTGAACCCTGTGATAAAACCGAGAACTATCGCTGCTGTGAACGCGAACTCCATGACGTGTTTACACCTATGGGATAACTAGTTAGTCGGGTTGTATTTCCCCGGCTCAGTACTTGACGACTACCTGTGCTACAGTGTAACTACCACTTGTCACTACTGCCAGGTAGTATCCTGAAGCAATTGAAGGTCTTATCTGTACCGAATTCTCGCCGACGTTCAAATACTTGCCCGCTCTCTTGAATACTGACCTCCCAACAATGTCGAATAGCTCAACCGAAACGACAGCCGGGGTCGGCAAATGTATTGGAATGGTGATGCTTGCAGTAAACGGATTAGGATAGGCTTGGGCAACGGTAAGTGCGCCGGGACCAGGCGTTGGTTGCGGAACAATCGGGACAATTCTCGACGATGAATACTGTGCCATGAAAATATCGGACTGCCCGACGGCAGTTCGGTTGTCGACAGTGGGATCTGGATCGACATCGAGGTTTCCAGAGAACGTACCAGTAACAACAATAGAACCATCGGGTCCAAGTGCAACGCCATTCGCTCTGGAAAGACCGGAGCTTTCGAGTACGAAGGCGAGACTGTACTGTCCGTCTGTCGTGTATCTCGCCATGAAGGGGTCGGTACCTCCGCTGGATTCAAACGAGACGACCCCGATCCCGGGGTCAAGATCTATAGTACCGGAATACGAGCCAGAGACGACCAGCTTTCCGAGAGGATCTACCTGAATTGCGAGGCTTTCGCTGCTTCCGCCGGCAAGTACGCTCACCCAGTTAAGTTCGCCGGTCGCTGAGTACGATGCAAAGAATGCACTTCCGTTACCTGTCGCTGTTTGATCGACGACGCCCACTGACGGATCGAAATCTACTGTTCCATTAAATTGTCCGGTAACGAAGACATTGTCAGATTCATCTACCGCAAGATCAAAGATCGTGTCATCTGTGCTCGAACCCGGTGCGCCGAATGTGTGGGCAAACCGAAAAACGCCGGTCGGATCGTAGCTTGCCAGAAACATGTCAGCTCCACCTGAAGATGTACGTGATTCGAGGTCAAGATCGCCGTTAGAATCGGACGGGTCGAAAGTCATTGTATCTGTAAACCGTCCCGCCACAAAGACATTGTTGTTAGAGTCCACACCTACAGCGAGCCCGCTGCTTTCACCTGCACCGCCGAGAGCAAATGCGTACAACAAGTTTCCGGAATCGTCATAGCCGGCGACAAAAACATCGGTCCCTCCCTCCGATGATAATGAGTCGGGTGGGTTGGTTCCGAAAGCAACAGAACCTGCAAAGGATCCCGCTATGTACACGTTGCCGTCAGAATCTGACGCTACAGCTTCTCCCGTGCCTGTACCTCCATCTATCGCGTATGCATTAGAGGCAAAAATAAAATGGCCCGACGTGTCGTAAGCTGCGACATAAAGGATTCCGGTTCTTAAGGCCTGGCTGAGAGAATCTGGATCAAAGTCAATTTCTCCGAATGGCTGCCGACCTGTAAGCAGGATGCGACCCGTGTCATCGACAGTCATGTCACCAAGTTCTTCGCTTACGGCGAACTGGTTTCCGATGTTGAACGCGAACCTGAGCGAACCAGCTGCTGAATAAGAGGCTACGTAAATGTCTGCCGAGGTAGCGGTAAGGTTATGCACGAGGGAATCCGGATCGAGATCGACGGTCCCGGCAAAAGTGCCTCCGAAATATGCATTCCCACTTTTGTCTGTTGCAGCCGCAATTCCGTTATCAAATCCTGAAGACCCGATTGTCAATGCGTATTCCTGCCCGTGCGCCCGAGGAGTCAAAATGAGGCAGAAACAGCAGAGTATGAGAGGGACGCACTTAATCGGATTCAAGCTCCGATCTACTTCGTTTGGATACGACATGTTATCTCCATCAGACTCCGAATTATCCTGACCATAAAAAGCATCGGGATAACAGACGAGTAAAGCAAGCAACGTACAAGTACCGTCTGCCAGGCTACTGATTTAGTCTCGCAATGCCATTCGAATGACTTGCTCGACGCTTACGTCACTATTCTGAGACATGACTTTGTCGACGTTCTTTTCAGCGTTCGTCCGGGAGAGTCCGAGAGCCTGTAGTGCTGCAATAGCATCGGATCTCACCGAGGGAGCGCTACCGTGGATGGTTCCGGACGTATTGGACAACTCTACGGGTTCCAGTTTGTCCTTGAGTTCAACTACCATTCGCTCGGCAGTCTTTTTTCCAACTCCGGGAATTTTCGTCAGGATCGAAAGGTTGCGAGAGACCACATGAGAACGAAGTTCGTTCGGGCTCATTGCTGAAAGAGCAGCCAGCGCCAACTTGGGTCCGACTCCAGACACACTGATCAAGATTCGAAAAACCGCGCGCTCGTCGAGCGTAGCAAATCCAAAGAGCGACTGAGATTCTTCTCGAACATGAAAGTGCGTATGCAATTTAATGTTCGTGCCTACGGCTGGCAAAACCTCAAACGTCGATGTCGTAATCAGCAAGCTGTAGCCAATTCCCTGCACATCGATGGTAATGGCAGTCGGCTTTTTCTCGACGAGTTTTCCTTCTACATACGTGATCATTTACGGCGCCGGGAATATCACTGTCATATCGACGATGGAGGAATCGTAACTGCTAGGCAGCAACTTTTCCTTTAGAAACCATTGATAAGACGTGCTCCATCTCCTCGCCGAAGCCAGGTTCTACAGACTTCCTGTCTTCCACACAGCGACAGGCGTGGATAACAGTCGAGTGATCCCGCCCACCAAAACGCAGGCCTATTGTCTTCAGTGATTGCTGCGTGAACTGTTTACAGCAGTACATAGCAATTTGTCTGGCCTGGACAACTTCGCGCCTGCGTGTCTTTGCAGAAAGAAGATCTACGTCGAGGCGGTAGTAGTTCGCTACTATTCGTTTTATTTCCTCGATATCAAGGGGAGCAGGTTTATGATCTACCAGGTCCGTCAGGATCTCTTTCGTGAACGCCAGATCAATTCGTCTGTTGTGCAGATTCGAATGTGCAATCAGTCTCACGAGTGCGCCTTCAAGTGTTCGAACGTTCGTTTTCACACTTCGCGCAATGTAGTCGACAACGTCAGTATCGAAAACGAGATTGTTGACTTCTGCCTTTTCCTGGAGAATAGCGATGCGCGTCTCCAGGTCGGGAGGCTGAACGTCGACCGTCAGGCCCCACTGAAACCGAGACAACAATCGTTCTTCGATTCCGCTAATATCGCGAGGTGGGCGATCAGCCGAGAGAACGATTTGCTTACCGGATTGATGGAGGGTGTTGAAAATGTGAAAGAACTCTTCCTGAGTTTTTTCTTTCCCGTCAAAAAACTGAATGTCGTCAAGGATGAGCAAGTCGATATTGCGATAGTACTGCGTAAAATCTCCAATACGATTTTGCTGGATCGCTTGAACGAACTGAGTTGTAAACTTCTCGCTTGACGCGTAAAGAATCTTGCCTCTCCAGCCATTTGCCAGAGCGTGATTTCCAATCGCCTGGGCAAGGTGTGTTTTTCCTAGTCCAACACCTCCGTAAATCAAGAACGGATTGAACGAGGACGACGAAGGATTTTCAGCAATGGCCAGGGCCGCGCTTCGCGCGAGGCGGTTGCAATCACCTTCGATGTAGGTGTCGAACGTGTAAGATTCGTTTAGCTCATGTTTATGGCGAACATCGGCCTGAAGGTGCGCCGGTCTATGACCGCTAACAGGAACCCGGAAATTCTGGTGTCCGGCGGCAGGAGCCATAGCGGCCCGGCCGATGCCGTTGAACTGATTCGAGATTGGAGGAGGAGCCTGTTCAATGTTCTCTTCATCGACGCTGCTCGTTTCGTCGATATCAAACGAAATCGTAGTCTTTAAGCCGACGACACCGTCGACGGTCTGACCGAGCAAATCACTATATCTCTTTTCCAGCCACTCATAGAAGAACCTGTTTGGGACTTCAAGAGTGAGAACTGTCTGATCGTCGGTGGTGGTTAGCGAACCTGCCTTAACAGGTTCAAACCATGCTTTGTAAATCGGAGGAGCTAGTTTATCGGATAGAACTGATTGGCAATCTTCCCAAATTTTGTCTGCAGTGGGCAGCATGTGCATTATAGTTGAGATATGTTTCGAGTGCCATTGGGCAGAACCATGCAATTTTTAAAAGCCAAGTAATTACCATGACGGCATTTACCGTGACGAATGTGCGGATGGAACGCCCTTGGCCGGGACGAACGAGTACCCAAGTCTAGCCCCGAAACCGCCCCAATTGCAAGCACTTCATGTAGTCGTTTTTCCCACAAGGAATCCCCAGTTCTCAACAGTTATCCACAAGGTATCAACGTGTTAACATGGCTGTAATCTTGCAAATGCGCTGCTTAGAAGTGGCGTTTTTGTGTAGATTGAATGCCATTCAGATCGTGCTTGACATCATTACATGACCGCAATCCAATGGTTTTCAACAAACAAGGACCGGTTTAATGGTACTACGATATTTCGTAGCAATCCCTGCAAAAAAAGTCCCGAACAAAATGCAAGTGACGGCACGGTGAAATTAACGTTGTTAACAAGTTGTTAACCGATGTTAATAGATACCCGTTGCTCTAACGGAGTTCAGTTGTTCGGCTTTCTTTTCGACTAACTCCCTCGATAGGTCGTATATCCAAATGGACTGAGCAGCAGCGGGATGTGGTAATGTTGATCCAGGTTGACAACATTAAAGTCAACGCTGACGCTTGAATAGAAAGACGCACCGAGCATTTTGTCCTGATAAGCCCCGACGTCGAACGTCAAGCGGTACGAACCTGTCTTCCATTGGAAATCGGCCGCCATGAGCTCCTGAATTCTGCCATCCTCATCTGTCGTGCCACGCCCTGCCGCTCTTAACGTGCCATCAGGTTCGCGGAATTCCAGTATTGCTACAATGCCCTGAGCCGGCTTGCCTGCAGACGTGTCGAGAACATGTGTTGTAATTGGACTACCCATTGTCTGCTACCCTTCCAGCAATGATTGCGCTGAAAGACCTGGTTTGTATCTCTTCGATAGAGAGTCCGGTCTTTTCAAGATCAGCTTCTGTGATGGCGCTACAGTTGAACGCGCGGAGGAAATAGTTGAGCAGGCCCTGGCCAGTTGCGGCGTCATCAAACACGTCTCCCACAAGAGTCGCATGTGCCGCTTTTTCGACAAACGTCTTCAGGCGAAGCGCAGCCTGCTCATACCCGTCGAGGAAAAAGTAATAGACGGCCGCATATCGTGCTGGTAACTGGGCCGGATGCAGATCCCATCCCTGATAAATACCATTGACCAGAGAATGCCTTGAATCGCCGAAGGCGACCCGCCACGCCCTGTGAACGACAGCAATATTTTCAGCCAGCTGGTGATCCGTCAAGTCGGCTCCCTTATGTGGAGGTGCTGGCATCACGTTGGTCGCGCCATCCGAGAGCCAAATGTCAGAGCCGGCCAAGGCAACTTGCATTGACATGCGGGCGAAGTCGCAAACCGGGTGGCGCATCCCTTGATGCGCCGCTGTGATTTCCAACAGGGCGGTGTAGTCGTAAACTCCGAAATGAACGGCACTACAGCGACCACTCGCCGCTTTGACGAGTTGATTGACCGCCACAGCTCCTTTCAGATCGACAATAGATGTCGGCGTTTCAATCATCAGCTCCAGCCCGATCGACTTGTCAGGAAGGCCGGCACTGTGTTCGATTCGAGAAAGTGCTGCTGCCGCAACGGTCACCTGCTCCGGGATCGTAATCTTTGGCAGGGTAACAACGAAATTGTCTGGCAATGTGCCATCTCCCTCTTCCAGTACCGTACTGATGAAAGTAGTCAGCGTTTTTAAAGAGCGTTTCCCGTATTCATCATTAAGAGGCTTGATACGGATGCCAATGAAAGGCGGAAGAGTGTTCTCCCGCATCCCCATCACCACCTCTCGAGCTGAACTTACAGCATAATCCAACTCTTCCTGTTGCGGCCGGACACCAAAGCCATCTTCAAAATCAATCCGAAAATCTTCTACAGGTTCTTGCTCAAGTTTGGTGACAACGCGCTGGTAGATTTTGTTGGCGATTTCTGATTCGGAGGTAGTTGCACCGGCAGAATCTCCACGAAAGCCGGGAAGCTGGAAAGCTCTGGCAAATGTTGCGTAGTCCGGAGCGTACGTATTCAAACTTCGAAGTGCGACCTCACCCATTTTCCCAGCCGTGCCAGCCCTGAATATTTGTGCCCCGCCATAAACCGTATGAACGGGCTGCCGGTCCGATCGCTGTCCGGGTCTATGCTGCACAAACCTCTGATTAGCAGGCGATAGTGCTGCCATCATGTCCGCGATTTCTGTTATCGTCAATAAATCAGGCATCGAGTTCCTGCAAGAGTTTATCCAGGCGAAGGTGCATTATCTGGCGCTGTTGTTCCGACGCTTCCTCTGCCTCTTCATCCAACGAGCGCTCAAGCCGCTGCGTCAAGAGATCATACATTTCGTCGGCCGACTTTCCGGTAGCACACACGATAAAGGTAAATCCAAACTTTTGTTCGTACTCCAGATTCTTTGCCCTGAAATCAGCGAGACGTTCATCGGACGCATCTCCGACACCTTGCTGCTCCTGGGCGGACCACTTCTCATGTGGCGTGGAGCTGCCAATTTCCTGATTCCCAATCCTCGGATGTGCGTCGAATGCTTCCAGTTTGTCTTCATAGGATGCTTCCGACCAGAACAGGTCGGCATTCTCGTGCAGGCTTGCTTCGGACGGAAAGGGCCGAGACGTGCTCATCTTGTGCGCCCAGATCAAGCTTCCACAGCAGTGCAGAAGATTTTCAATGGCAGGGCCCATGCCCATAGAATTGAGTGCTGCCAAACCGCTCATCATCCACCCCGAGTTCCGAACACCCGAAGCCGCGCTACACCGCCGTCAGGGAAGATATTGAGTCGTACATGTGAGAACGGCCCACGAGATTGTAGCTCGTTGACAACCTGTACCGCGTCGGCTTCCAGCGGTATTTCGTCAGAAACGGTGACCCACCGGGTGTTTTCATCCAGCTTCGTTGTAAAAGCTGCATCGAGCGAACAGGAAGCAGGATAATTGCCCTTGAAGTGCGTCGTATGAATCTCGACCCGGTCAATCATTCCAGTGCAACCGAGCTGCGCGATCACCCAATCGTTACCGCGCCCACGTCGTCGTCGCGTTTCCCAGCCGTCACCCATATTTATCGACGTGTCGGGAAGAAGAAGGTTACTCATCTTGCCGAAATGTTCGTCTGAACATTCGACTGTTCGTCCTCCATATACAACGCTGCTAAGGTCGAAGACCTCGGAGGGATGTTGGGGAAAGGTTGCGGCCACTTCTCCGTAAACACGCAGGCGTGCAACGCCTCCATCCGGGAAGATGTTGAGTCGGACGTGGGTGAAGACCTCTTCGGCATCAACTCTGAAATAGTTGCTGGTATTCTCGTCCGCAGCACTCTTCTCGACGATCGATATCCAGTTTGCACCAGAGGGCGAAGAGTCACCGCGGATATTGGCAGACTCTAACGAAACCTGCGGCGGATGATTGCCAATGAAGTGAGATGTATCAACATCAATGCCGACGATTCGTCCGGGCATCGCAAGTTTGACAATGCACCAATCGTGGCCTGGTGTTCTTCTTCGACGCGACTCCCAACCATCCATCCATTTACCCCTGTCCGTGTACTCGTCGGGTTTGAAGACGGCGGGATTGTCCTTAACCAGGCATTCCTTCGGAGCAAAAAAATCGTCACTTGCTGCGATGGCGACCGCTCCGAGGCGCTCCGAAGCAAGATTTACGAGTTGCGTAAAAGCAGGCTGCAAAAGAGTGTAGGTATAATTGGTAGGATACGACTAGCTCGAAAATACGGTTTTCCCATGAGGTATATCGGAAGTTGTATTGTTTTTGAAAGCAATACTGCCGTTGACGATTGTTGTTATTACTTCACCATACAGGGTATGTCCCACATAAGGAGATACTTTATGCCGGAAATGGAGCCCGTCGGCCGCTACCTCGAAGCGCTGTTCCGGATTCCAAATGACGATGTCTGCATCGAAGCCTTCCCGGATAGATCCCTTCCGGCTCTCCATACCCAGGAACTCGGCCGGTCGCGCCGAAAGCAGATACGATACTTTATCAAGTGAGAGTTTCCGCTTGCGAGCAAGCGTACACATGATGGCGAGCGTCAGCTGAATAGATGGGATGCCACCCCAGGCTTCGGCAAAGTTTCCGCTATCCAACCGTTTCATCTCCGGCAAGCATGGAGAATGGTCGCTTGCTATAAAATCGATATCGCCATTTTCGACCGCCTGCCATAAACGGCGTCCGTTCTCTTCATCTCGAATCGGTGGAGCGCATTTGTGCAACGTCGACCCATCGGGGATTGACTCTGCGTTGAAGTAAAGATAGTGCGGACAGGTCTCGACCGTCACGGGTAAGCCCTCATCGCGCGCAGACCGAATCAGATCCAGGCACGATGCCGCGGAGAGATGTACCACATGAACCGGGCACTTCGTTTCCCGACAGAGATCGATCATCAATGCGATGGCGTTGTGCTCCCATAGCTCGGGACGGGAAGAGAGGTAATTGTTATATACCCGCGGGTCACCCTGAATTTTTGCTGTGCCTGATCGTGGAAGTTCGCAATGAGCGAGCACCGGAAGTTTGTAGCCAGCCAGCAGTTGCATGGCGGCCTTGAGGGTTTCTTTTCCCGAAGCAGGGAAGTCGTCTATCCCGGAGTGGACAAGGAACGCTTTCAGGCCGAGGATGCCGGCATCGATAAGGGCTGGCAGATGCTCAAGATTGCCCGGAACGACGCCACCGTAAAATCCGCAATTGGCATAGAGCTGATTTCGGGTAGCCGATATCTTCTCTCCGAACGCGTCCAGCGTCGTTGTCACAGGACTTGAGTTGAGCGGCATGTCAACAATCGTTGTCACTCCACCTGCTATTGCCGCCTTCGTACCGGATTCAAATCCCTCCCAGTCAGTGCGACCCGGTTCGTTGATATGAACATGTGCATCGATGAGGCCAGGCATGACGACGAGATCGCCGCAATCGATTACATCCTTTGAGGCAGAGCCTCCATATTCGCTGACTCCGTCGATTATGGTCCCGCTGATTGAGATGTCGGCAGGATGAATACCATCATCGGTTACGACGCGTCTACTCCGTATGACATACGAGTCATGCATGCACGTGCCCGTGTCGTCCAATAAGCTGCGCTGCTATGCTTACGGCAATCTCTTCAGGTGTTTTACTGTGAATATCGATTCCGACGGGTGCAGTAATGCTTGATATTTTATCATCGCCGACCCCGTCCGATCGTAGCGCTTTCTTGATCTCGTTTATCTTGGCCGGGCTGCCCATCAGACCGACGAAATCGAAATCGTATTGCAGAATTCCAGCAAGCGAAGCGATGTCGCGGTGTATATCCGTCCCCATGACGATAGCCGCGGTAATGTTTTTGTTGGTGATATGGGCCGCAGCGAGATCCATTGACTCTACCGTTAGCTTTCGATCTGCATAGGAGTTCGCCTCCATCGTGCTCAAGTTTTGCCGGTCATCAAATATTGTAATATGATAGCCCAGAACTGACAGGAGGCGTGATAACGCGAATCCGCAGTGGCCTCCGCCGAAGATGGCTACACGCTTAAGCGGAGAAAGGAATTCGGTGTAGGCCCATCCGCCATCGTCTTCGACATACCTGGCTTGTTCGGGCGCGGTTGGTGAAACCGATGTATGTAAAGTAATACCACTAGAAGAAACACTGACCTCTGCCTGCTCGTCTTTGTCGAGTTTCTCAACTACCCCATCGACGGTTTCACTGTCGTGCTCGGCACTGAGAACGAGATACACATTCGTTTGTGCACCTGAGCAGATCAGGCCAGACTTTTCGCCGGGGCCTTCGCGCCGGTGAACCAACCTGTGGCACTCAGGCGGGAAAGATTTCTGACGTCGAAGGATAGCACATGCTCTTTCGATAACAGACTGCTCCATGATGCCGCCGCCAATGGTACCGACTCTTTCACCTGATGCATATACGGCCATCTTGGCACCCGTAGAACCGGGCGAGTGAATAGTGTTGTCGACAACAATTGCAAGAAAGACATCGTTGCCGCTGCGCAATTGCAGGAGAATGGAATTCCAGAACTCCAGGCGGCTCATTCGGTGTGCTCTGTTTGTTGGGGGGACACTTTTGCAGCATTCGCAACATGAACGAAATCAGGATAAAGCCCGAGCAGAACTCGTTCGGGTGTCATCGGTGCATCAAATGACAGAGAAGTTCTTGACGTAAACGAACGCATGGCCTGACGGATGGCAAAGTAGACACCAATCCCGTACATGAGAGGTGGTTCGCCGACTGCTTTGCTCCCGAATGGACCGAGCTCTTCCGAGGCATCCTCCAGGAAAGAAACCTGGATGTCGTCAGGCATAAAATATGCGTCAGGGACTTTGTACGAAGCCAGGTTTGCTGACATCAAGCGCCCGTCGTCGCTGTATCGAAGATCTTCCATGGTCATCCAGCCCAGGCCTTGCGCCAGGCCGCCTTCGATTTGTCCGATGTCGACGATACGGCTAAGCGGTCTGCCTCCATCGTGGACGATTTTTACGGAGTCGACGTCGTACCTGCCTCGGAGGCAATCGACGGTCACTTCAATGATAGCGGTTCCACACGTATGGTAAGCGAAGGGGTTACCTTTCTCTTTAGACTTATCGAAGTGAATATTCGGAGTCGAAAAGAATCCATAGCTGGAAAGTCCGATTCGTGATCGATAAGCGCGTTCGATGAGGTCCGCCCATGACAACTCAGATGGGTTACCATCCACGCATACATAATTGTTGGAGATGGAAAGTGTCGTGCCTCCGGGAGCGTTGAGTTCAGCGCGTGCGAAACGCAGTAGTCTTGACCGGATATCTTTGACGGCGATTAGTGTTGCATTACCATTCAGCAGTGTAGTAGAACTTGCTGCTGACGGAGACATGTTGGCGACCCGAGTCGTGTTGGTGCTCTCGATACGGACATGGCCAGGGTCAATACCAAATCCTTCAGACGCGATGCGGACGATATTCGTAAAGAGTCCCTGACCCATCTCGATGCCGCCCGTTGTTATGCCGACTGATCCATCGGTGTAGACATGGACGAGGGCGCTGGCCTGGTTCAGGAACGTTGTTGTGAACGAGATGCCGAAGCACACCGGCATGACGGCGACACCTTTCTTTACAAGCTTGCTGGATGCGTTGAAGTCCTCAATGGATTTAAATGCAGCCGGGAAATCGAATTGCGCCTCAGCCTCGTCCCATGTCTGCGAGGACCGGTTGTTGGTGACTTTCTGACCATACGGAAACTGGTCACCCTCCTGGAGGAGGTTGTTCCGCTGGATGGTGGCACGATCGAGGTTCATTTTCTCAGCGAGTGCGGTAATGGCGCTTTCGATAACAAACATTCCCTGCGGCCCGCCGAATCCGCGAAAGGCAGTATTAGGTGGGATGTTGGTGCGACAAGAAGCAGCAAACAGTTTCGCGTTCGGAATGAAATAGCTGTTGGTGGCATGGTACAGAGTGCGTTCGAGCACGCCAGGCGAGAGGTCGGCGGCAGCACCGGCATTCTGATAGAACGAGGCTTCGTAGGCGATAATTGTTCCGGCGTGGTCGGCACCGAGTTTGAAATCTGCTGAGTACGGGTGGCGTTTACCCGTCATCGTCATGTCCTCGTGTCGACGCAGGACAATTTCGACAGGCTGTCGAGTGAGATAGGCGCCGAGAGCCGCGAAGCAGGCCCAGTGCGTGGCTTGATCTTCTTTGCCGCCGAAGCCGCCGCCAATACGTTTGACGTCGACTTCGACATCGTGGTTTGGCACGCCGAGGACGCGAGCGATGTGCTTCTGTCCGGCGTACGGACTCTGGGTTGAAGAAAAGACCTGAACACGATTGTTTTCTAGAGGAATTGCTCGGGCCCGTTGCGTCTCGAGATAGACGTGCTCCTGACCTCCGATCTCACATTTTCCTTCAACGATATGAGCACAGTCCGACCAGGCGTTTTCGACATTGCCGAGTTCGAAGGTTCTGGAAGGGCCGATTACGTGTCCCATTTTGTATGCTTCGCGCGGATCTACGACAACCGGAAGGGGATCGAGGTCGACCTGAATCTTCGAAACAGCCAGTCGTGCTAATTCGGGAGACGTTGCATATACGACGGCGAGCGGGTGACCGATGAATCGGACGACATCTTCGGCCAGGAGCGGTTCGTCATGAATAATGGGACCAATTTCATTGACGCCGGGAATGTCGGCGGCTGTTATGACGCGAACAACACCCTCCAACTCCTGAGCGGCGTTCGTATCCAGAGATACCACGCGTGCATGAGCTTCCGGTGACCCGAAGACTGCAGCGTGCAACAGATTGGCCGGCTGAAGGACATCGTCGATATATTCTGCTTCGCCGCGGACGTGAAGGGTTGCTTCGACGTTTTTCATACGAGCACCTCAGCCGAAACATACTCCGGGTACATTGTCGCAAAGTGCGCGATGACGAATTGCCGCGTGAGCAGGCGCTTGTACTCAGCACTTCCACGTACATCACTGATTGGCGAAATTTCTTCGAGCGCGATATCGACCGCTGCGGAAATAATATCCGCAGAGATCTTTTTGCCCGCGAGAAACGTGTTTGTCCTGGAAAGGATGAACGGGACCGGAGCCACGCCGCCAACTGTAATGGTAGCTGCTTCGATAATGTCATTATTCGCCGAGATGATGGCGGCGCTGTTGACACTCGCGATATCCAGGTATTTGCGCTTGGACACTTTCTCCCAGTTAATTCGAGAATTGTCAGGCGGCAGTGGAATATGAAGGCGGGTTAGAATCTCATCCTCTTTCCTGTCCAGTGTTTTGTAGCCGAGGTAGAAGTCCCGTATCGGTACATGGCGGGATGAAGTGCCACTACGAAGCTCGAGGTTGGCATTTAGAGCCAGGATGAGTATGGTCATGTCGCCGATTGGGGAGGCGTTGATGATATTGCCGCCCAGGGTCGCGCGATTCCTGATTTGTATGGATGCAATTTCTTGCATGTAGTCTGCAATGTCGGGAATGACTGCAGCGACATCAGGGTGTTGGCCGAACTCTTCGAATGTAGTCAGGGCGCCTACGATCAGGTGGGTGTTCGTTTTTTCAATGCCCTTGAGATCGGGATGCAGGTTTAGTACTTCGGTGCTTGTTGTGGCAAGTTTATCACCTTGTTGGACGTAGATATCCGTACCACCGGCAACATTGAAGGTGGCACCATCCGGTTGTTTTGATCCGTTCTTGGACCCGATGAGGCGCAAGCGTTCAGGGATGGTGCGGAAGTATTTCGGAATGACGTTGTTGGCGATCAAGTCATCAACGCTTACGAGGTCATCAGTTTTTGTAGCCAGCAAACTACTGGCATCTTTTAACGAACGATACCCGGTGCATCGACAGAGGTGTCCTCCGAGAGACGACTTTATGGCTTCTCTGGAAACCGGACCTTTCTTCTCAATCAAATATCCTGTGAGAGAAACGACGATGCCGGGAGTACAGAAACCACATTGCGATCCGCCAAGGTCGACTATAGCCTCCTGGACGGGAGACAGGTGGTCCATGTTCAATCCCTCAATGGTTACGAGATGCTTGCCGTGCAATTCGCCAACGGGCATCAGGCATGAGGTGACTGAATTGTAGCTTACCCGATCGTTTTCCAACGTCCCGACCAGGACCGCGCAGGCTCCGCAGTCGCCCTCGCGGCAGCCTTCCTTGGTACCGGTCCGCCGTTCTACAGATCGCAGGTAGTCCAACACCAACATTCCGTCGGGGAGCGAGGCGTGCACTTCGCGGTCATTGAGATAGAAGTGAATTCGAGCAGACATCTTCGTTCGGGTGTTTCTCAGGAAACAGATTCGGTCGGCTTTTGCTCCGGATTCCTTCTGAAAAGATAGGCGACGTACCAGCCAGCAACGATGACGAGCCCAAGAATCGCTGTGCTGTAATCATTGCCGTAGGTGATGGAGGGATAGTGGTTGCTGATCATGATGAGGACAAGTCCGACCACCATGTATGAATTATGTCTGGATCTGGCGGGTCCGGTAGCAGCAATTTTAGGATCGAACGGTTCATTGCGCTCAATAGCAGCAAGCATTTTTGACTGTGCGGGGAGAATGCGCTCCCAGACGTTAGCAGTCATGATCGTGCCTATGACAGCACCGATGTGGATGAATGCTGCACGGTCACTCATCACCTGGAGGTATCCCTGATGTAGTGCAAGTAGAAGCACGAGGCCGATGATGGCAAAGGCGATGGGTTTTTTGCCTAAAGGAGAACGAACGAGTCCGTCATAAATACCGAAACCGAGGATTGATGAGCCTATACCGACGACAGCTGCGACCCAGAAGTTTTGTCCGGGTTCGACGAGGAGTCCGTCGATGTAATAGGTGAGGATGATAAGGACGAGTCCACTCAAGAATGTGCTGGCAGCTTCCCACTTGAACCAATGCAGTTTCATTGGCATGAGTTTGGGCTGCTTCTGCTTTTGGACGAAGTAGAATCCGCCACCGTGCACCATCCAGAGGTTGCCGAAGATATTGGCGTCCTCAGATCTCTCCAGACTTTTTTCCATGAAGTTGAAGAGATACGTTTGCCCGATCCACAGTATGGCGGAGAAGACGTGTATCCACCTGACAACAGCTTGAAGGATGGAGATGGGGTCCATGGGTGAGGTATGAGGGATGAGGGGATAAGATATGGAAGGTAATAAATTTGGTTGAGTGGGAAAGAGCGATGTGGGAAGTGGGAAGAGGGAAAAGGGGAAGAGGGAAAAGGGGAAGTGGGAAGAGGGGAAGAGGGAAAGAGGGGAATGAGGAAAGAGGGAAAGAGGGGAAGTGCGAAGAGGGAAGAGGGAAGATGGAAGTGTGGAGTGCGACTGTAATTTGGACGTTGGGATGGTCGCGACAATTGTTTTGTCATGCTGAGCGAAGCGAAGTATCTATTTGGTGACTCTAAGCCAACATCACGTTGCTATCGACAAGACTTAGAGTGAGCCCTCGACACCTCACCGTTTCACTCATAACGCAAAGCGTCGACAGGATTTGCAAGCGAGGCACGGATTGCCTGAAAACTGACGGTAATAATTGTTACGGTGGTCACGATGATTGCGACCAGTACGAACAGCGACCATGACACGTCGATGTGATATGCAAAGTCACTGAGCCACTTGTTCATTGCGAGATAGGCGAGGGGTGCGGCGATAATAAATGCAAGAAGTACGAGTTTGAAAAAGTCCTTTGACAGGAGGGTGATGATTTGTATTGCGGTAGCGCCGAGAGTCTTACGCACGCCGATTTCTTTCGTCCGTTGTTCAGCCGTATATGCTGCCAATCCGAACAACCCCATACAGGCAATGAGAATAGCGAGGCCAGCAAAGGCGCCAAACAGACGTGAGGTTAATCGGTCGGCCTGGTGTAATCTTCTAAAATCTGCATCCAGGAATCTGTAAGCGTATGGATTCTGCGGAGCAAAGGCCTCCCATGTTTTCTGAATTAAGGACAATGTCGTTGGGAGGTCGCGACCGTCGATTCGCACTGTCATCAACAGGTTAGGTCGGTTCTGATTTCGGGGGTCGGGGCCAAGCAGGGCAAGGGGTTGAATTGAAGTGTGCAGGGATTGAAAGTGAAAATCTTCAACAACGCCGACGATAGTATATATTCCTTCGTCAAGCCACTCGAGTTTTTTTCCGACAGGATCAAGTATGTTGAGTGCTCGAACGGCCGATTCGTTCAGTAGAACGGCTGTAGAATCGGATGCGTAGTCCCTTGAAAGAGATCGTCCATCGATTACGGTCAGACCAAGCGTTTCTACGAAATCAAATCCGGTGTAGGTGTATTGAAGCGGGGTGAGGTCGGCGTTTGCCACATCAATCAGACGGAATAATTCTGTTTCCATCGGACTGCCGGGTGTACGCTCCGCGTTCGATACACTCAGGATGCCCGGTTGTTGTCGAAGGATATCCTTAAATGTCTCGCCCCTCGGGTGCAATACTTCGGCACCTTCTATTACGAGTGTGCGCGACTTGTCAAAGCCCAGGTCTTTTTCGATCATGAACGTCAATTGCGAATAGACGACAATCGCACCAACCATTAAGGCAATGGAGATCGCAAATTGAAACATCACCAGTCCGTTTCGGAGGATCGATCGTGAGTTGGAAAGACGCGGTGATCCGACCAATACGCTGGTTGGTTGAAAGGCTGATAAGAAAAGTGCAGGGTAGGAGCCCGCAAGCAATCCAACAGTTACTGTCAATCCGATCAGCGATAGCCAAAGCCATATTTCATTAAATGGAGGTAGCGCAAGCTCTTTTCCAGTCAGAGAGTAGAAGACTGGAAGAGTGAAGTTGATTGTGATTACTGCAAGTACAACTGCTATTGAACTGTATGCAAGTGACTCGACTAGAAATTGTCGGACAATCTGCCACCGGCTGGATCCCAGGGCTTTCCTCATTCCAACCTCCCTTGCGCGCTTGGTCGATCGGGCCGTAGCGAGATTGATAAAGTTTACGCAGGCGTTGAGAAGGATGAACAACGCTATAATGCCAAATAGGTAGACAGCAGTCGCGTTGCCGTTTGCTTCTATCTCATCGCTGAGGTGAGATCCAAGGTGTATATCCGTCACGGGCTGGAGAAAATACCGGTAACTGTGGTCGGCCTCCTCAAAGGAATCTTCTGATAGACCAAATGCTTCAGCAGTTTGAGGCGTTGCGTATCTGTCAAGCATTGCGGGAAGATTCGCAGCAACCTCTTTTGGTGTAGCGCCCGGTTGAATAGTTATATAGGTGTAAGGAGCAAACCCATGCCAGTTCTGTGATCTGCTCCACCGTTGGGACATGTACGACGCGAGGAAGTCCGCCTTGAAGTGCATGTTGGCAGGAGGATTCTGAATTACTCCTGTAACATGATATTGAAAAAGGTCTCGATCCGATGGCTCGCGCAACGTTATGGTTTTCCCGATCGGATTGTCTGTTCCAAAGTACTTGGATGCCATCGAGGCAGTTAGCACGATTGCAAAGGGCTCGGACAACGCAGTTTGGGGGTCTCCGTCGATAAACTGCATTGGGAAGATGTCGAAGAAATTTGAGTCGGCAAAAAATACCCTCTCTTCATAGAATTGGTTGCTGTCGTACCGTAGCGTGGTGCGACCAGAGCGGTCCCGCCAGATCCGTGTCGCTTTCTCGACGGACGGCAGGTCATTTACAAGTGCGGCAGCAAGAGGAGGAGGTGTCTGCGCAGAGACTGTAACATCGTTTGGAGCGTTGCGCTCTACCGCAACGCGGTAAATACGGTCCGCATCAGGGTGGAATTTATCGTAGCTGAGCTCATGCTGCACATAGAGAAAGATGATGATGCAACACGCGACTCCAAGAGAAAGTCCGGCTATGTTGATGAAGGCGTAACCTTTTTGTCGACGCAGGTTTCGCAGTATGATCTTTAGGTAATTCAGCAGCATGTAATGCCAGGTCATTGTGCTTTGAAACAGGTCGGCGAATACTATGCCACAACCAGTTCGGCACTATAAGTGCCAAAGCAGGCATCCCGGCATGTTGTTCAATTGCCTATCGTCCGCTGGTGAACACCAGTGTTTCTCTACCGAACACATTGCTTTTTTTGACCGTTGTTGCCCGGCTCGCTGACTTTGACCATTTCCATTTCCAAAAAAGAAACTACGCACAAATTAAGGGTCGATAATCAAGCTTCAGTTTCCAGCAACTGATCGAGTAATTTGTAACTCGTCTCCATGCCATCTGTCATGCCTGTTGCCATCGCTGCGTCCCGGGATTCTTGCGAGCCGTAGTCGATGACGACTGTCATTGTAGTCACACCATTGGAATCATTTAGCGTAAGCGTCACCATTGCCGGCTCGCCCATGTCGCCACCGAGCGTTCCGGGATCGAATGTCTCCGAGTGAACGATTGTAGACGGTGCATCTACCGTTACGTATTCACCGTGAAAACCGAATTCGCTCTGGTCGTCATCGTTTCGCCAACGCCAGCGATACTTCCCGCCCGCACGAACATCCATTTCGCAAACGGGCATGGACCAACCTGGAGGTCCGAGTAACCAGCGCTGAACCAGGGTCGGTGTTGTAAATGCTTTGTAGACAAGTGCGCGAGGCGCCTGGAATGTGCGAGTGACGCAGACAGATGTCTCGTCGGGAAGTGTGACATTCGCTTCACTCAATGCAGCTGGTTTCATAATTCGGTTCTGTTTTCGTTAGGAAAAGTTACTGGGACTCGGACTTGCGTTGGAGTTCAGTTAGAATAATATCCAGGCGTCCAAAATTTTCTTCCCAGGTGTCTCGGTATCGTTTGATCCATTCGCTCGCTTCCTTCAGAGGAGTCGGATTCAATCGTCGAGGCCGTCGCTGGCCGTCAACGGAACTATGCACGAGCCGGGCTTTCTCCAGGATTCTCAGGTGCTTTGATATCGCAGGCTGGCTCATCGCGAAAGGCTCAGCCAGAGCAGACACAGTCGCTTCTCCGTCTTCGGCGAGACGTGCAAGGATCGCCCGGCGAGTAGGGTCCGCCAGGGCGGCGAATGTAGCATCGAGGTGCTCGGTGGCAGTCATTGTATACCCATAATGTTATATAACAAACAAGTTATATATATAATTATCGACTGTCAAGATCTTTTTCTTTCAACCGGATAATTCTTCGGGGAGTGCATTGACAATACACATATATCTTACATATAATACATCCCCCTTGGAAAACTGAGCCTGCGGGCGAATTTCAGATATGACACATGGTCGGATGCCTCTACATACCCTATTACCCCGCGTGGGTATTCGAACATCGAAATCCAAAAGATCGACCGGTGGTGGTCGTTTCCGGCGGACGCGTCATCACGGCTGGCAAAGCGGCGCGTCGTGTCGGGGTTGAGCCGGGAATAGCGGCAGAGCGCGTGGCTGCGCTCTGTCCCGGCGCAACTGTCGCCCTGCGTAACCCTGACCTGGAGAGTGCCGAATGGGAAGAAGCTTTGCACCGGCTAAACAGCGTAACACCTTTCATTGAAAATGCCCCGGCTCCGTACGTCTATTTTCGATCGAGGGACCTCGCTGATATTCGCAAACTGACAGCAGAGTTGAAAGCCCAGGTCGCCTTTGCTGGCAACCGGTCCATAGCGCTGCTGGCAGCTATGCGTGCGGCACCGGGAAACGTTCTTGCTCTTCGGCCACAGCATCAGTTGAACTTCCTGTCGCGTTTCCCAGTCGACCGTATTGAAGAACTCGGCTTCGAGATCGATATGATCGAGCAACTTTCACTACTCGGCTTCGACACCCTCGGAGCAGCACACCGCTTATCTCTAAAACATCTTAAAGCACAGTTCGGCGAAGAAGGAGAAAAACTCTTTGAGCTGATCCATCCCGAGGATGACCCGGCAGTGAGTATCTATCAACCTCCTCGTGTCATTCGAGAAAGTTATGACTTCGACTGGCCCTGCACCGAACCTCATGAGTTGCTACAAATCCTCGACCACCTCGTAGATCGGCTTGCCACAGCCATGCGTTCTGAAAAGTGCAGGAGGTTACAAATTGCTGCACGCATCTACCGAAACGATAAGCCTTTATTTGCAAGTCGCGTGCTTGTCGAGCCGATCAACGGAACGAAGCCCCTGCTAAATGCCGCACACATTCTTATCAACAAGATTCTCTTCCGCGGTATACAGATCGAGGCATTGTCTATCGAGGCCGGTGCACTGCGTACGGCCTCGCCCACACAAACGACATTGTTTCGACAGCGTCCATCGCTTCTGAAAGCCGTCAAGGCAGTGCATCATCGCTTTCCGGGTGCCATAAAGCAGGCAGTTGTGGAACCGGGCGTCCTTTTTTCTGAAGATGAAGTGCGCTTCGAGCCATTTCCGGAAGATGCAAAGAAGGAAGACGGGTTTAGAACGAGGCTGTCAATATGAAACGTGTAGATAGACCTGTCGAGGCATGCATAAAGAAAGGCTGGCCCTCGCATATCAAACGAGACGCCAAGGTCTACTTCACCAGGCAGGTGGTAGATTTTTGGATTGTTCAAACGCGCTGGTGGGCGAAAGAAGAACGCAGGGTTTATTTCAGATTGTGGACGGATGGTGGAACGATTGAGGTCTACCGTTCCGGGGACAATTGGGTGCTTTCGAAATTGTTGGACTAACTCTGAAATCCGGTTTGCATGTTTACACACCTACATACCAGGAGTTGGTTTTCTTTTCTGGCCGGCGGGTCATCTCCCGAGGCCATAGTACAGACTGCTGCATTTCATGGAATGAAGTCTCTTGCAATCACAGACATTGGCGGCGTTTATGGAGCGGTACGTTTTCAGAAAGCATGTCGCGAGCACGGCATCAAATCGATTCTTGGCGCGGAAGTAAATGTTGATGGATATACACTCGTATTGTTGGCGCGTACCCTCGATGGATATGCGAATCTCTGCAAGCTGTTGACGGCTGCGCATTTCCGACAGCGTCTGGATCATCTTGCAACTTTTGATGAGTTATGTGAGCACGCAGAAGGATTGCATTGCCTGACTGGCAGTCGCGGCAGTTATCTCTGGCACCTTGTCGACAGGGACAAGATGGAGGCATCACAGGTGTGGGTTCAGCAGCTCCACGCTATCTTCGGTCGAAGGTTATCGATTGAAGTCAGTCACCATGTGTATCCAGGGGATACACGTCGCATCCACAAGTTGAACAGGTTGTCGGAGATGACGTATGTGCCGCTCGTTGCGACCGGCGATGTGCGTTATGCAGTAGCGGAAGATTATGCACGATACGATCTGGTTACCTGCATCCGGTTAGGCATCACAATATTTGATGCACACGAAGAGAGGCCGGCCAATGCCGAGGCCTTCCTGCGTTCGGAGGCGGGGCTGCGTCGACTGATTCCATTTCAGCGAGCGTTTGATCGGGCAGAGGAGATAGCGGAAGAATGCAACGTTGACTTGTTGCCAGGATATATCACGCCGCCGGCCGCTTCGATACCGGCATCGATGACGGCGCAGTCATATTTGCTCCAGCTGTGCAATACAGCTTTCGAACGGCGCTATAAAAAGAAGAAGAGCAGGGACAAAGCGAGGGCACAGCTTGTCAAGGAGCTGGATGTGATTCGAAGGCTAGACCTGGAGGAGTTCTTTCTGGTTGTTCGCGAGATAACCGAGGAATCGAGGCGGAGGGGAATTCGCTGCGCAGGTAGAGGGTCTGCAGCCAACTCCATCGTCGCCTATCTGCTTGGCATCACGGGAGTAGATCCGCTGGAGCACAATCTGCTTTTCGAGAGATTCCTGCACGCCGGAAGGCGTGGCACTCCTGACATTGATGTAGACTTCGACTCAGATCGGCGTGGCGAAATAATCTCCTGGATGGATGAGCGTTTTGGAATAGATCAGACGGCGATGACTGCCACGATCACTACTTATCGCACTCGATCCGCACTACGCGATACGGCGAAAGCGCTGGGCTGGCCGATCGAACAGGTTAACAGGATGTCGAAGGCTGTATCACCACATGCAGGGAAGGCGGTGGATGCATACCGGGTGAAACTGGAGCAGATAGTAGGCCCGTCGCCACTACTGGGGATTCTGCTTGAGCGATCAGAAATGCTCTACGGGTCACCGCGGCAGCTGGGTCTCCACTCAGGCGGCATGGTGTTGTCACGAAAACCGCTATATCACTTCACGCCAATTCAGGTATCGGCGAATGGTGTCAAGATGGTCACCTTCGACAAGGATGATATCGAAGCGCTGGGACTTGTCAAGTTTGATGTATTGGGGCTCCGGATGATGGCGTGCCTGAGTGAAGCAGTCGAATTAATCGAGCGGCACATGCCGGATCGTATTGACATCGATGAGTTGCCATTGGATGATGCGCAGACGTTCAACATGATCAGGGCGGGGAAGACGCTTGGAGTTTTCCAGATCGAATCTCAGGGTCAGCTTCATTTGTTGGGGCAACATCAACCGGAAGATTTCGGGGATCTTATTAACGAGATAGCGCTGTTTCGGCCCGGGCCGCTACAGGGAGGGATGGTGCACCCGTTTGTCCGTAGGCGCCGTGGACTCGAGGAAGTTGAATATATGCATCCACATCTTGAACCAGTTCTAAAAGACACGTACGGTGTAATTATCTATCAGGAACAGGTTCTTGAGGTGGCGCACCAGTTTGCAGGAATGAGTCTTGTTGAAGCAGATGAATTTCGGCGCCTGATGTCGAAGTTCAGGGATCCCGGGGAGATGGAAAGCATGCGATCAAAATTTGTGTCGGGTGCTATGAAAAAAGGGGTACCCGAAGACGCGGCGAATGAGGTGTTCGACAAGGTGTCAAATTTTGTGGGATACGGATTTTGTAGAAGTCACGCAGCTGCATTTGCCAAGACCGTCTACCAGTCTGCCTACATGAAGAAGCACTATGCGGCGGCCTTCATGGCTGCTTTCATGCAGCACCGCCCGGGGTTCTATAACCTGATGACGCTTGAAGAGGAAGCGCGTCGGTTTGATGTAGAGATCTTGATGCCTGACATCAATAAGTCATCTTTCCGGTATGACCTCGAAAGAACTCCCGATGGGAAGCTATCTATTCGAAAGCCGCTATCATCTATTCAAGCGGTTACAATCGATACCGCAAAACTGATAGTATGGGAACGGATGCATGGAATGTTTAAGGATGTAGAAGATCTTTATCGCCGCGTACCTCTTGGCATCGAGGCGTTCCGGCATATCGCACGGTCGGGGGCATTGGATGGTATCGCCGGCGGCAGCAGAAAAGCGTTGTGGGAAGTAGGCCTCATGGCTCGGAGGCACGGTCAGCCAGGATCAAGTCCAACACCAGCCCTCTTCGAGGAGCGACTCATCAGGGAGGAGGATATTCCCAAGCTGGATGACTTAACAACGATGGAGCGATACAGCTGGGATTATGAAACACACGGAGCGGCGCGAACGCATCCGATGACGCTGATGCGCAGGTCATTAAACGAACTTGAGATCAGGCCGATTGAGATGTGCTATCGGCTAGGTAAGTTTGTGCCTGTCGGATCAGGAAAGGCCCCTACAATCGTAACTATAGCAGGAATTACAGCGCTGCGTCAACGGCCGATTACGGCGAAGGGGGTTTTGTTTGTCACACTGGAAGATGAAACCGGAATGATTCAGACTATTGTGTTGCCAAACACCCTTGAGCATCTGGATCATGTGATTAACCAGCCGGCGATGATTGTACGCGGGAAGTTACAGGTGATGGGAAACTGGCGTGGATTAGTGGTTACTCAGGCATGGCCATTGAATGGTATCTTCGGCGGCTATGCAGGTCACGCAAGCATGGGTGGAGGCCGCGACACGTTTGTGACGAAGCCGACTGGAGTTATCGTAGACGGTACGATGATAACAGGGAAAGAAAAGCCTGTCGAGGTTTTCGGAGCAGGCGCGTCATCCTCCCAAAGTCTCGTGGGCACCCTTGGGAAGGGTGGAAAAATCAACAAAAACCCCGAGGGGGCCACCAAACCTCCTCCCCGGTAGCAACTTAACTGATTTTTCCGCACTGCACCAATGCGATTTTGCTAGAGACTTCCTAGGAAACTTCCTAGGAAAAAGTCCTGGTGCAAAAAGAATAGCAGGAGCTCCTTTTCAGCCTGTTTTACTCTAGCTCAAACGACACGAGCTCCTCTGTCAATTTCGAATCGTAATAAAATTGAATCGCCGTGCCGGAGAGCACTACATAGGTGTCCGTCTCCAGCATCATCGGACTGTTCATACCAACTCTGTCGGCATCATCAAACGCCAACTCTCCATCAATCAACGCAAACAGCTGATTGGTCTTTCGAGACATCATCTCCTCTCGCAACGCCTCAGCTTTATCTCGCGGAAGCTTCCACGTGATGAGTATCTGCGACAACTCACCACCTTCGCTTCTGAAATGAAATTCAATATCATAAGCATCCGTCGAGACATTGTGGAGTCCACCTTCAGGGGCCTTCATGCGTGCAGCCGGTCCCAACCTGAACACGTACGCTCCTTTCTCAAAATCATAATTGGCAAGTCGCACCGATGTTACTACTGCCGCCGCTCGGTCAAGTGAAGCCCCCCAGTCAATCAGAGCCGTCGCGTACTTGTCGAGAAACGTCTGGTAAGCACTACGGAATCGAAACTCATTATATGCAGCACCCCACACCGGAGTGAGCCCCGTAATATCATACGGGCGACTTCCGTAAAACTTATCCAACGGGCATGGAGCTTCCGCCACGCAAAACACCTCACGATACGCCTCATCCGATAACGCTCCGCGCGCAGCTCGCTCAAGGACCACAGACCAACCCGCCATAAATGGATCCGTCCGCAGCGGCTGCTTGGCATTCTGGTAAAGCTTCTTGAGATTATCAGTGCCTATAATATCCTTGTTTTCACCTAACGTCAAAAGGTCCATAAACAACTGATAACCACTCCGCTTCACCATCATACCTCGCCGTCGTGGCAATATTTCACTAGTGGACATGGAATGAGTGATCGCCCTGTCAGCATAATCGAACGGCAGACCCATCCGAAGACGACCCTGATGACCCCCTACCCGGAATGCATTCAAAATGGTTGCATCCTCAGGTTCAACAATGACAATATCGTCATCAAAGTACGGCGTCACATTGGCCGAGCTCTCCCTCGCATTCTGGGCACTCAATGACATCGACAGGAGGGATCCCGCCACCAAGGACGCTACAAAAACATTCAAGCGCAGTCCGGAGACCCGTAGTATACACGTCATAACAAACTCAATAATATCTTGGTCAAAAAGAAAAAGTGCTGACAATACCAGCCTATTGAACTCCAAGTGTTGAGTCACCAATTTTGCTGGTCAACGACAAATCTCGGTAGAACGATATGTCCGAACCTGTAAGCTCATACAGTAACATCGACTTGTTACTTCTGGCTTCTGGCATCTGCAGGTCAATGTTGAAGAAACGGCCCTCGACGACGAAATATATCATCGTATTCCGGGTGGTGGACTTGAGTTCTTCGATCAGCGACTCCGCCTCAGCAGGCGCAATCGATAGAAATGCGGTGCTCGTGTATCCATTATCGGATAGCACCTTTACCTCAGCCGTGGGTCGTTCAAGATAATAGAACCCAAGCTCGTTAGACCGTGGTCCAGCCTCGCTGGGGATAACCACGTCGAACACAAAGCCTCCCCGCTCAAAATCGTATTCAGGCAAGAGCAGCGACCCGACTACGGCAACCTCAGTGGGAACGTCCTCTGACCATGCCAGGAGAGCCTGGAGATCCGTCTCAATAAAATTCTCGACGGCAGTTCTGGCAGAAAACTCATCCTGCCCGCCTCCCCAGCTTCGTGCTCGCGCCAGGTTGGGACCCGGACCGAACAAGTACAGTAATCGACCGGAGGCATTACCACAATCTGGTTTCTTCCCGCAGTAATAATCGGTGTAAACACCGTCTACTGCTACATTACTAATCAATGAACCAGCGTAACCTCTCGGTAGATACGATCCGATAGAAAAAAACGCCCGCTGGTTGTCGGCGTCCTCGAAGAGCAAGTTTTCGGCAGTAAAATACTCTGCCCCAAAATGCATCGCGAGGAGTCCCAGATAAACCTCTCTCTCAGCAGCGAGTCGTTTGGTCACAGCCATCTTCGCCTGCCTGGTATCTTGTGGCTGCGAGCCATATGTGGTGTCGTAGTCATCCAGTAAGCCCAGTCGGACCTTATTATTGTAGCTGGCAACATTGAGATTGCGATATCTGGCCGGGTCAGGAGATTTGACTTCCAGGATTGGGCCCACCGAAAAAGAAAGTGCGGGGTACAAGTCGGCGAGCTCGAAATACGAAGAACTAAGTGTTGCTTCTGCATCCTGACTCATCACGGGTGATAAGTTGGACGCAGAAAATGTGACGAACACGAAAGCAAAAAGAAATCTGAACTTAAAGAACACTGATAGATCCTCGTCTTGTTAATAGTATTCAACTCAAAATGATACATCACCTGGAATACCCCTCAGGAACTAAGGTAACCTCCCGGACGACCGAAGTATCCCCATTAATGTTATATTTGAACTACTTTTACGTGCAGACAAGATCTTCAACCTGTCCTGCGCGTCGATTGAAACTACTGGAAGTCATCCTACAAAGTACAGCCCACAAATAATGAGCATGGAAATCACAGCTGACAAGTACGAAAAACTTGGTGCCTTTTATCTCGGCCGAGGATATGATCTCACTGATAGAGAATTGGGCGATGACTTATACCTGTATGACTCGAAGGATTTAACAACGCACGCCATGTGTGTGGGGATGACAGGCAGCGGTAAGACCGGATTGTGTGTTTCACTGTTGGAAGAAGCAGCCATTGACGGCATCCCCGCCATCGTCATTGATCCCAAAGGAGATATTTCAAACCTGCTTCTGACATTCCCGGGATTGACAGCCGAAGAATTTCGGCCCTGGGTGAATGAAGATGAGGCTCGACGTAAAGAAATGACACCGGATGCTTTTGCAGAAGCGCAGGCATCGCTGTGGAAAAAAGGCCTTGCCAGCTGGGGACAAGACGGGGAAAGGATCGCTCGGCTAAAGGAATCTGCTGATGTCTCAATATATACCCCGGGTAGCGAAGCCGGTATTCCTGTCTCCATCATTGACTCCTTTGCTCCTCCCGCTGAAGTGGTAATGAACGATAGCGACCTGCTTCGCGAACGAATCAACACAACCACAACCAGCATTCTCGGCCTGCTCGGAATCGATGCCGATCCACTGCGCAGCAAAGAACATATTCTAATCGCTAACCTTTTCGATCGCGCATGGCAGGAAGGTGTTGCGCTTGATCTCGGTCAGCTTATTCAACAGATACAGGATCCACCCGTCAAGAAAATCGGCGTCCTCGATATTGACGCTTTTTATCCGTCGAAAGAACGATTTGAACTATCGATGATGCTGAACAACTTGCTTGCTTCCCCGGGTTTCGAAACCTGGCTGCAAGGGGTGCCACTCGATATTGACAAAATAATGTATGCACCCGATGGCAAGCCGCGCGTCGGAATATTCTCCATAGCACATCTTTCCGAATCGGAGAGAATGTTCTTTGTCTCCTTATTGCTCAACCAGGTTCTCGGTTGGATGCGCACCAAGTCAGGTACCACCACACTTCGATCGATTTTGTACATCGATGAACTATTCGGGTACATGCCGCCTGTGGCAAATCCACCATCCAAACAACCACTACTCACCATGCTCAAACAGGCACGAGCCTACGGTTTGGGCCTGGTTCTGGCGACCCAGAATCCGGTGGACCTGGACTACAAGGGACTGTCCAATATTGGCACGTGGTTTATCGGTCGTCTCCAAACGGAACGAGACAAGATGAGAGTTCTCGAAGGACTCGAAGGTGCGTCTGCCGGAGCAGGAGCATTCGACAAGAGCGCTATGGAAGAAACACTCGCGGGACTGGGCAAGCGTGTGTTTCTCGCCCACAACGTTCATGAACCTGAACCCGTCACGTTCCATACGCGGTGGGCTATGTCATATCTTCGCGGCCCAATTACTCGATCGCAAATTAAGATCCTGATGGACGGCAGGGTAGTCGATACTCCGGCAGAATCCGTGAGTGCGTCGACCTCAGGTAGCGGAACCACAATGGTGGACAGAAAACAATTGACGTCAGTACGTCAGATTGTACCGGCTGACATCGACCAGTACTACCTCAGAGCGAATGCCAGGGAAGAAATTGTCTATCGGCCTTTCGTTGTCGGCGCAGCCGAGGTTCATCTCGTCAACACACGTGAAAAAGCCGACCAGGAGAAAAACATGGTGCTGATAACAGGTGTCGAAGATGGCCCCGTACCCGTGAATTGGGAAACCGCAACAACTCTGGACTATCGTGTATCGGATCTCGAGTCGGAGCCAGCACCCAACGCCGATTTTGAAGAGGTGCCATCTCCCGCGCTGAAAGAGTCGAACTACCGGAAGTGGAAGAAAGACCTGGAAGATGAACTGTACCACTCTGCGCGAGGCTCGCTTTTTAAACATCCCGGTCTGGATGTTGTCTCGGAGCCAGGAGAAAGCGAACGCGACTTTCGCATTCGCATTCGCGACGCCGCACACGAAGAACGTGACAAACAGATCGAAGCGTTGCGAGACAAATACGGACGGAAAATTGAGATGGCGGAAGAGCGAATTCGTAAAGCAGAACAGAAAGTGGGGCGTGAACAGGAGCAGGCGGAAGCTAACAAGATGCAAACGATGGTTAACATAGGTTCCACAGTTCTAAGCGCATTGATGGGTCGCAAAGCCCTTAGCCGGTCCAGTGTCGGAAAAGCGACGACGACCATGCGGGGCATGTCGCGATCGGCGAAAGAGAAACAGGATGTCGAACGAGCGATGGATGACCTGGAGGCCCGTCGCGAAGCATACGATGCCCTCAATGAAGAAATAGAAGTCGAGATTGAGGAGTTGAAAGAACAACTCGACGCCGATTCCGCACGCCTCGAAGAAGTCGAACTCAAACCTCGACGTACCGATATTGACGTGCAACTTGTCGGGTTAGCCTGGGTGCCGTACGCCGATGTCAACGGGAGACTTGTGCCTGCCTGGGAATAATGAATCCGGACGTTAGAAATGAGATCGATGCTCAAAAGTGACCGATCGGATAAGTGGGTTTCTAACTCGACTCAACGACGCTAACCTCCCGTATCCCGTATCCCGTATCCCGTATCCCGTATCCCGTATCCCGTATCCCGTATCCCGT
>CBDUKH010000001.1:0-160360 GCA_965367755.1 uncultured Rhodothermales bacterium | reverse complement strand
AATACGCTTGAATGTGTTGGTTAGACCTATTGAACAACAAGTGTGCCACTTGCTATCTGAGAGGATAGAGTACCCGTGGTGTTGAGGAGGCGCAACACCGCGACATTATATTGCTGGACGGCTTGTTGCGCTTCAGCCTGCAACTCGAGGTTTGCTCGCACAGCCTTGACCAGATTTTCAGTGTCGCCAAGGTCAAGGTCAAAATTGATTGACTCAAGTTGTAGCCATTCCCGACTGATCCTCAACGCTTCGTTTTGCGACTCCAGAGCAGATTCAGCAATTGCCAGGTTGCGATAAGCATTTTCAACCTCGAAAAGAATAAGCTGCTCGGCAGCACGTCGCTGATGTTCCACCTCGTTCCGCTGTGCTTCCGCCTGTTCGACTTTAGCTTTCGTTTGGAAAAAGTTAAGCTTCTGGCGTAATCCGATGCCTGCTTCAATCGACTCGCCCTGAAAACGATCGCTATGAAATGGACCATCCTGCTCGTATCGTCCGGGCGCCGTTCGAACATTGAAACGAGCGCCAAGGAATAGTTTAGGATAATAGTCGGAGCGTGCGACACGAACCAGGGCGTCTCGTGCAGCAAAACCGTCCTCAGCCTTCTGCAGTTCAGGACGATGCAAGATCGCGAGGTCCTGGTAAACGTTAAGCGAGTCCCGAATGAACGGAATCGGTTCAAGAACAGTGTCTTCCGTTATAATGCGGACATCGTCGCCGGCGAGGATCTGGCGAGACAACGCCATCTCTGCTGTGGCTCTCTTCTGTTCGACCTCAACAACCCGTCGGCGAAACTCCTGCTCGGTTATCAGTACCTGGTAGAGATCGGCATCATCAACGTCCGGACTCCCTTCATCGATCATCCTCCGGATTTCGGACTTGGCCTGCTCCACGATATCTCTCGTATCATCGACGATCCGGAATAGCTCGTTGGCAAGAAGCAGACTGTAATAGAGTTCACCTGTTCGTAAGGCGACTTCTTCGCGCTTCATGTTGACGTCCGAATCTTCAACACCGACACCAAGTCTTGCCGCGGCGATATTTCCACCTAACTCGCCCCACGTGTAGATTGGTTGAATGAGTTCGGCTTCGAGTCGGTTAAAAATACGAATCTTGTCGTAGGTACTCGTGACGTCGGGATCCAGATACAGTCTGTTGGTTGGTACCTCATTCGGGTTTGTCAATCCCGGAACTGGGGCGTGCGCAGTCGTTGCGGAAAATTCTGTCAGGAAGCGACTCGACATAGCGAGGCGATATCGTGCCAGAGCATAATTCTTTGACTCCTGCGAGGCCGCAATTTCAGGACTAACTGCTACGGCTCGGTTGATGCTACTCGAAAGATTGAGAAACAGGGTATCGGGACTCTGCGTGAAACCCTGGACAGGAAAGAGCAGGCTGGCTCCAAAAAGTAGCGTTAAGAATGTTACTCGCATTTGGTGAGATTGATTTCCCGAACGGATAAGGAGCCAGTTTCTATCTTTTACTGACCGGGTTACGCAAATATGCCGTTGCGGTTCATAACAATTTAGTCAGGCGATCGAAAACCGTTATTCAATGAGATCAAGAATACCTCAGCGTCTTGGAGATGTACTCAGCGAACTAATCAGTCGTTCAGGTATGTCTCGTGGAATCGATGAGGCTCGCGCTATTGAAGCCTGGGACGCGGTGATCAACCAACCGCTCCGTGCCGTCACCGAAAAGGTCTGGGTGCGCAATGGTGTCATGCACGTCAAGATAACTAACTCCACGTGGCGAGCGGAACTGCATCTCGAGCGAAATGCCTGGAAGGATAAGGTAAATGCGAGTGTCGGGAAGAAGGTAATTCGATCTATCGAATTCCGATAGGACCGTTATTCGGCAAACTTCTTAAAGACAACACAGGTATTGTGGCCGCCAAATCCGAAGGCGTTTGTCAGGCCAACATTTACGACTCGGTCCTGCGGTTTATTAAACGTATAGTTCAAGTCACAGGAATCGTCCGGATTCTCGAAGTTGATAGTCGGCGGGATCCGACTTTTCTCGATGGCCATGATCGTGGCAACAGCTTCGATGGCTCCAGCAGCTCCCAGCAGATGTCCCGTCATCGACTTGGTTGACGACAGGTTCATGTCATAGGCGTGGTCCTTGAAGACGGCCTTGATGGCATTCGTTTCCGCAGCATCACCGAGCGGAGTTGAAGTGCCGTGCATATTCAGGTAGTCGACTTCTTCAGGCTCGACTTCAGCATCGCGCAGAGCGAGTTGCATTGCGAGAAAGGCGCCACGTCCGTCTGGTTCCGGTGCAGTCATATGGTATGCATCTGCACTCATACCTACACCGCTGACCTCCGCATAAATTTTCGCGCCTCGCGCCATGGCGGAATCCAGGCTTTCAAGAATCAGGGCTCCTGCCCCTTCACCCATCACGAACCCGTCCCGCGTGGCATCAAAAGGTCTGCTTGCCCCGGCGGGATCGTCATTTCGAGTCGACAATGCCTTCATAGCGTTGAATCCACCAATACCCATTTCTGTGACTGGCGCCTCGGCGCCGCCACATATTGCCAGATCAGCCAGACCTCGCTGAATGAGCATTAATCCATCGCCGATATTGTTATTGCCGGTCGCGCAGGCACTGACAACACAATAGTTCGGACCTTTGAATCCGTAACGTATCGAGATATTCCCCGGAAGGATATCAGGAATAAGCTTCGGGATAAAGAACGGGGAAATCCGACGAGCGCCACCCTTGAGGAATGATTCAACTTCCTGTTGGAAGATTCGCATCCCTCCAATACCACTTCCAAAAATGACAGCGACCCGCTCCTTTTCTTCACGGGTCATGGTGTCCGGATCTAGCCCGGCATCACGTACGGCCTGCTCAGCGACGGCTAACCCGTAGAGACAGAACTTGTCCACGCGACTTGAAAGTTTTCGATCAACATATTCGAAAGGATCGAAGTCTTTCAGTTCGCAGGCGAACGTCGTCTCGAACGGTTCAGGGTCAAAGGCGGTGATAGTCGCTGCACCGCTTTTGGAGTTCATCATCCCATCCCAGAACTCATCGACGGTGAGCCCGATAGGGGTGACTGCACCCATTCCGGTAACAACAACGCGGCGGTACGTCTTAGCCATTTTTCGGAGTAGTTGGCGGCGATTGTAAATAAGAAACCCGTTGACACTGAATGGTCATCGGGTGTGCCGGTCCAAGACTATGACTGGCCGGTCTTTTCCGTCAGATAACTGATAGCATCACCTACGGTGGCTATATTTTCAGCTTCTTCGTCAGGTATTGTCAAGTCAAACTCTTTTTCAAATTCCATGATGAGTTCGACGGTATCCAGAGAATCCGCTCCAAGATCGTTCGTGAACGAAGCTTCAGGAGCAATTTCTGCTTCATCAACTCCAAGCTTCTCTACTATGATCGAAGTCACTTTGGACGCTAGATCATTTGCCATAGCTGGCCTCCAATGAAAATGGTACTATTAAATGAATGGGCACCGTGCCCATATTTTCGGGAACACGCTACCACACTATCTGCTGGCAGAGGTTCCCAAAAACAACAAAAATTAACGTAGTCATCCAGTATAAGCAATTTTGCCTACACGCTTGATACAGTATTCTTGAACGAATATGAACAGTCGCGCGTTGGTAAACGGCCCATCAGAATCTAAATTACACCACCGGCGTAGGAAAGCGACGACTTAAAATCGGGCGGCTTCTCCCTGTTTTATCACAAGTTTGACCTCATAATCACTAGCATAGTTGTTCAATGGCATATCTGTTTACATCTGAATCGGTTTCTGAAGGTCATCCTGATAAAATAGCCGATCAGATTTCGGATGCCCTACTGGATGCTCTCCTTACTGAAGATCGCGAATCCAGGGCCGCTCTCGAAACCCTTGTAACTACCGGCTTGGTATTCCTCTCTGGAGAAGTAAGGTCGAAGGCCTATATCGACGTCCAGGAGATAGCCCGCCAGGTCATTCATGATATTGGATATACGGATCCGGAGCTACGCTTCGACTCTGGCTCCTGCGCCGTCATCAGTGCAATTCATGAACAAAGTCCCGATATCGCACAGGGTGTTGACGCTTCCGATCAGGGTGCCGGTGACCAGGGAATGATGTTCGGATATGCATGTCGCGAGACGCCCGAGCTGATGCCGATGGCGCTTGTCTTCTCCCATAAACTCGTCCAGGAGCTCGCCGCAATTCGCAAGGGAAATGAGAAGATGACCTATCTGCGTCCCGATTCGAAAAGCCAGGTCACAATCGAGTATGAAGCCGATCGGAAGACACCGAAGCGCGTACACACCATAGTCGTGTCAACGCAGCATGCTGAAGATGTGGACCAGGAGACAATCTACAACGACATTCGGGAACACCTCATTCCAGCAGTAATACCTGCAGACCTTCTGGATGATAACCTGATTTTACATGTCAATCCGACGGGACGCTTTGTGATCGGCGGGCCTCACGGAGACACCGGACTCACAGGTCGAAAAATTATTGTCGATACCTACGGTGGTAAAGGCGCACATGGCGGCGGTGCCTTCAGTGGCAAAGATCCATCTAAAGTCGACCGCTCAGCAGCATATGCGGCTCGCCATGTCGCCAAGAATATTGTTGCCGCTGAGTTAGCCGACGAAGTACTGGTGCAGATAGCATACGCTATCGGAGTCGCGAAACCTGTTTCGATCTATGTCGAAACTTATGGAACGGGTGCCCTCCCGGACACCGATCTGGTAGATGTGGTCAGCAAGACATTCGACCTTCGTCCAACCGCGATCATTGAACGACTCAATCTTCTTAGCCCCGGGTATCGTAAGACGGCCGCGTACGGTCACTTCGGGAGAGATGACTTTTCGTGGGAGAAGCTCGACCACGTCGATAAGCTCAAAGAAGCTGCAGCTCAATTGGCGTAGTCGCCGAACGTCATCGAATTTTACCCCGCCGATATCGGACGGAAACGTTTGATTTCCATCGTAGCGACATATTCCGTGTCAAGATGGAAACCGCGTTGCATTCAGATGGTCTGATGCGCGACTTGAGTCTGTCTTTAGTTTATCGTTGCATGCGAGTGAGTCTTAGAAAAATTACTGCTGTCGTAGTTCTATTTATCCTGTGGGCACCTGCCGTCCTGGCGCAGGACGTGCTCCAACTGGATAATCATGTCGTCAATTCGCAGCTTTCTTTTCAGACTATTCGTGCGAACAACCAGCGCCTGGATACTCAACATGGTGTCGCTCGTGCACAATATCGAATTGATAGTTTCCCGTCGTTTGCCACACCACAGGCGGCTGGAGAAGCCTTTTTAACAGAGTCTACACTCCAGTTCGGATGGCTCGCGGACGCCAGCGACCTCGAACTGGTTGAATCGAAAACATCTCTCGCAGGCGCGCATCTGTTGTATCGTCAGGTGTTTAAGGATCTGCCCGTCTACGGGCGACACGTCAAGATTAACGTCTCCCGAAATAATACACCGACGATGGTTCTGTCTTCGTACGACCCGGGAGTACAACGCCGTCTATACCTCCTCGATGAAGCAGACAATGTGACGCGTGCTGAGATCCCAGCGATTATTGGCACCGTCAATGGAATGAATGATCCATCAATTCATCAAGGCGATAAGGTCTGGTTTCTGGAAGACGACACGATGGTAAAGGTCTGGCGCGTAGTTGCATCCTCTATCGAAACCCCTGGAGAGTTTGAGTTCATTGTGCACGCTGGCTCGGGAGCCATCTTGCATGTATTAAGCCATTCGTTTAAACGTCACGGCGAACAGCTGGAAAGTGAAGAAGTACTCGCTGATCCGGCAAACGTTAAAGTGAAAAGTCCATCGACGTCGCAACTGAAAGAGCAAAGCTCTAAGACAGCAAGCGTAGTCGACGGTACAGGGCTGGTGTTCGATCCGGACCCTTTATCGACATCGGGGTCCAGCTATACTCCTCCGTTTGTAGATAACGGCGATTCAGACATTCCGGAATTAAATGCGCAACGTGTTAGCGTTACGCTACAAGATATTAGTCAGGTGAGTGGATCCTACGTTCTCGAAGGACCTCACATCAAGATCGTCGGTGGTGGTAGTCTCGACTATAACCCGCCTGCCGAGAGCTCACCGAATAATTTTCAGTACACGCGAGCGGCGACTCATTTTGAGGCCGTCAACGCGTACTACCATATCGACAAGAGTCAGCGATATGTGCAATCTCTTGGATTCGACGACGTAGCCAATTCGCCACTTTCTGTAAACCCGCATGCTTTCGGATCAGACAACTCGGTTTATTCTCCTGGCCAGAATCTCATTCAGTTCGGTCTCGGCGGGGTCGATGATGCCGAGGATGCAGGAGTGCTCTGGCACGAATATGGCCATGCCCTTCTTGAGTCGAGCGCACCCTCTCTCGTAGCAACGTCCGAAGGGCAGGCGCTGCACGAGGGATGGAGCGACTACTGGGCAGGCTCTTACTTGAGATTTCAGGTCGCTGAAGGTGTCAGCCTCCGTACGGATTGGCGCGAAGTATTCAAATGGGATAGTGGTGACGGTACGATCTGGGCGGGAAGAACCATCGAGAGCAATGGTACCTATCCGGATGACACGCGCTGTGAAGATGCCGGGGACTCTAATGGAGACGGATGTGACATTTATGACGACGGTACAATCTGGGCGGCAACGCTCATGGAAATCTTCGACGAGCTGGATCGGACCGTCACGGACCAATTGAACCTGCAGTCACACATGTATCTCATGTCGCCTGCCACATTTGTGGATGCTGCGGAGGCGTTGATTCAGGCCGACATTGATCTTTTCGACGGTCTGCATACGGCAGTGCTGATAAATATCCTGGGCAATCGGGGCTACATCAACGAGAGTTCATATGGCCCTGTAATTACACACGAAGAGTTGTCGGCGACTGAGCAGCTCGGTGGATCGCGAACAATTTCAGCGACGGTTTCTACGTCATCTGCGGCAGTAGATAGCGTGTTTGTCTGGTATGGTCAAGGCGATCCTGACCAACGACTGATATTGTCTAACGTAGGCGGCAACACCTATCAAGCAGAGCTGCCATTGCCAACGTCACCGGGATCGGTACAGTATTATCTGGAGGCAGTCGACGATTCCAGGCAGCGGAGCGTGCTTCCCGGCGACGCCCCTGTGGAGGTGTTTAGTTTTGATGTCGGTCCTGACATGGAAGCCCCGGAAATTATCCACAGTCCGATCACGTCCGCATCGTTAGTACTCTGGCCACCTCGGCTGGTCGCAACGATCACGGATAATCTGGGTGTTAGTTCTGTTGAGGTTTTCTATGAAGTGCGCGATCAGGTGGGCGTCCTAGTCGAAAACGACTCCTTCAATCTTACGTCAACAACGGATGATTATTCGGGAGATTTCCCGATCGCAGAGTCGTCTGTTGCTCCAGGGTATAGTATAGGCTATCGAATAGTTGCGACCGACGCATCAAATGCGGCAAACGAAACGATGTTACCACAGTCAGGCCTTTTCACGTTTGTAGTAACCAATCAGGGGTCACTCGTCTCTTTTGATTTTGAAGACGGATCAGCCAACGTGGATGCTTCTGGAGAATGGCAGCGAGGCCGTCCGGCTTATGGACTGGCAATTGCCCACTCCGGGAATAATGTTTGGGGAACGTCGCTCGAGACGACGTACAGCGCAGTGACAAGTCGATCCACGTTGGATCTGCCAGAACTGAATCTTGCTAATGTGTCGACGGCCTATTTGATTTTCTGGCACTGGTATGATGTTGAATACGAAGGGACGGTGTCGCCGCATGAGGTCTCCAACGACGCGGAGATCTGGGATGGGGGCAACATCAAAATCTCGACGGATGGAGGGTCAAACTGGATCGCCACGACTCCGCAAAGCGGATATACGGGAGAAGTCTCAAACGGGTCTAACCCATTGGCGGGTGAGCAGGTGTTCGGAGGTTACAGCTTCGGCTGGAGGAGAGAAATAGTTGCGTTGCCAACGGGTGGCCCGGTGCAGGTACGATTTGATTTTGGCACAGACGCATCGAACACGGAAGAGACTGAGTTTTTCGCCGGCTGGTACATAGACGATGTAAATGTAACGACGGAATTGCCCGTAGATAACCAGGCGCCTGTTGTTGTTACGCCGCCGCAGGCGTTGACGCCGGTTAGTGCTAATTCAACAATTGATCCGGTTGAAATCGTGTTGTCTGATAACACCGGAATCAACAGAGCTGAGTTCATCGTCCGGTCGTCGGTGAGCACGGCTTCAGCCGGAGATGTATTACTTGCGATGAATCCCGCAGACAGTACGCTCTATTCGGGAGCCTTCACGACCACCTCGGATCCACTGCCGGGTGACCGCATCAATTATATAGTGGAGGTAGAGGACTTCGACGGAAATGTAACTGTCCTCGACAACGGGGGTGCTGGATATGTTTTGGAGTTCCGAACATTCCTGAGCGCTAACCTGTTGTTGGATCCGGTAGCCACCGGACTCTGGCGACGTGACGGCGAGAGCTGGATAGCGGATGGTGATGGAACGGATGTCCCGCGGTCGGCACTGATTATGACGCCGGTAACATTGCCGGAAAACACGGATGTCGTTTCGGTGGAGTTGCGTCATCGGTACAACCTGCTGCCTGGCGCGGGAGGAAATGTTAAGATCACACAGGACGACGGAGGCTCGTGGCAGATACTGGAGCCCGTCGGAGGCTATCCAGGTTCGCTTGATGCAGAGGGACATCCGATGGACGGCGAGCCAGTCTTCGAAGGCAATGTCCCTGGGATCCAGGAAGTGCGTTTTGGCCTGGAAGAATATGCTGGAAAGGAGATTCGGTTGAAGCTGGATCTGGGTGCTTCGCGGCCGCTGGCGTTTGGCGAAAGTTGGGAAGTAACCGGATTCACAGTTGAAGCAACAACGCGCGATACCGATGCCGTCATACCCCTGGAAGTAAGCATCGGCGCGAATTTCCCGGAGCCGTTCTCGACGACCACAAACATCACGTATGCCATCGAGGAGACGGGCCTCGCAAAATTGTCGATTTATGACGTTTTAGGCAGGAGAGTGCGCCTTCTGGCGTACTACGAACACGAGCCGGGAAACTATAGCCTTCAAATTAGCGCAACAGGGCTTGCAGCGGGGATGTATTACGTCGTACTCGAGGCCTCCGGGAAGTTAGAGTCAGAGCCGATAACCGTAATTCACTAATTACGTATCAAACATTTTTTCTGCCAGATAGTGTAAAGGCAGCTTACATAAGGATAATCAGTAAATACGATACATGGATCACAAAGAAGGCAGTTATAAAGTCAAGGATCTGTCACTGGCAGATGCTGGCCGCTTAAAGATAGAATGGGCCGAGAGCCGAATGCCGGTGCTCATGAAGCTCCGCGAGGAATTCAAAGACTCCAAGCCGTTCAAAGGCTATAAAATTACCGGATGTCTTCACGTTACCAAAGAGACTGCAGTGCTGTGCGAGACACTTGCCGCCTGTGGTGCCGAAGTCGCGTGGAGCGGGTGTAACCCACTTAGCACGAACGACGAAGTCGCTGCGGCTCTTGCCAAGAACGGCCTCGAGATCTATGCATGGTATGGACAATCCGTAGATGATTTCTACTGGAGCATCGAACGTACCATCGACAAGCCGCCACACCTGACGCTGGATGATGGAGCGGACCTCATCTTTACCGTGCACAAAAAGCACGCTCATATGGCCGACCATATCATCGGCGGTAGTGAAGAGACTACAACTGGAGTTCATCGCCTTCGAGCGATGGCCGAAGATGGAAAGCTACTCTATCCGGTTTATGCCGTTAATGATGCGGAAACCAAATGGGATTTTGACAACGTCTACGGTACCGGTCAGAGTACACTCGATGGTATCCTTCGCGCAAGCTCAGTATTGATTGCAGGCAAGAACTTTGTCGTCGCTGGATATGGCCACTGTGGCCGCGGTGTTGCCATGCGGGCAAAAGGACTGGGGGCGAATGTTATCGTTACCGAGATCAAACCTACTGCAGCTCTCAAAGCAACGTTGGAAGGTTTCCGCGTGATGACAATGGAAGAAGCCTGTAAGGTTGGTGACATCTTCGTTACCGCAACCGGAATGCGAGATGTCATTCGTGGCAAGCACTTCGCGCAGATGAAGGATGGAGCCATTGTGTGCAACACTGGACATTACGATGTCGAGCTAAACCTTCAGGAACTCGCAGAGATATCCAACGACACCAGAATGGTTCGTGACGACAACAGAGAATACACTCTCGACAATGGTCGAAGAGTTTATGTTCTTGCTGACGGTCGACTCGTCAACCTGGCAGCAGCGGAGGGACATCCATCCGAAGTAATGGACATGAGTTTCGCCAACCAGTTCATGGCGCACCTTACTCTGGTTCGCAAGCATGAAGCAGGCGAGACCCTGGAGAATACAGTCTACGACCTTCCAGTAGAACTGGATCAGGAAATTGCTGGTGTCAAGTTGGAGACAATGGGACTCTCGATCGATTCCCTTTCCGACGAGCAAGTTGCATACGCAACTGACTATTCTGCCGGCACATGATGTTTGGTAGGCTCAAGCTTATCAAACGTCAGTAGCGATTACGATTAGAAAAGGAGCTGTCCATTGGGCAGCTCCTTTTTTTATTGGCAATCATTATTGTCCGACTTGACCAAGGGGCGGCACCCTATTCAGGCCAGACTCAACGGCGGACGGAGAAGCATCGGCACGAGGGCATGGTTATTCCGATCCTTCCCATGTTAGAATATCTTTTTCAGATTTTTCTTTTTCCTTCCACTCTTCAGCGTCAGGCAGCGGATCTTTCTTCTCAGTGATATTGTGTTCACTACTCCATTGCTCAGCCAGATACGAATTCCATTCCGAGTAGTGGCTCCATTTTTCCGGGAGTTCATCGTCAGCATAAATTGCTTCTACCGGGCAGACAGGAACGCATGCATTGCAATCAATACATTCATCCGGATGAATTGCGAGAAAGTTCGGTCCCTCATAAAAACAATCCACCGGACATACTTCAACACAGTCCGTGTGCTTGCAGTTTATGCACGGCTCGGCTACTACATACGGCATTCGCTCTCCCTCTTAATGAATGGCTGTTATGAGAAAATAACACTGCGGCAACACTCGAACAACCTTCCTGCTAATCGAACAGGCTTGTTTCACTATTGGGGAAACTAAGACCAAGATGCTCGTATGCCCGCCTTGTAGCCACTCTACCCCGCGGTGTCCTTTCAAGAAAACCTTCCAGAATCAGATAGGGTTCATAAACTTCTTCAATGGTACCCGAATCTTCTCCGACGGCGACTGCCAGCGTTGATAGGCCCGTCGGGCCCCCACGATACTTTTCTATCAAGGCACGCAGAAGCCTCATGTCCATATCATCCAGTCCGTGCTGATCCACCGACAGGGCGTTCAGGGCACGATCGGCCACGGTTCTATCTATCGTTCCATCTCCTTCAACCTGAGCAAAGTCCCTCGTTCGTTTAAGAAGACGGTTGGCAACTCGAGGTGTACCCCGACTTCTCCTTGCAATTTCAAGAGACCCCGCGTCGTCGATTTCTACATCCATAATGCGTGCCGAACGTTGCGTAATTTTCTGCAGCAGGTCAGCCGTGTAGTAATCATATCGAAAGTCGATCCCAAAGCGGGCACGCAACGGCGCCGTGAGTAAGCCTTTTCGCGTAGTGGCTCCGACCAGCGTAAAAGATGGAAGGTTTATCTTTACACTTCTTGCATTTGGTCCACTGTCAATGACGATATCGATAGCATACTCTTCCATGGCAGAATAAAGGTACTCTTCAACCACAGGGTTGAGCCGATGTATTTCGTCAATGAACAAGACCTCTCCTTCGGTCAGATTTGTGAGTATTCCCGCAATGCTTGCGGGCTTATCAAGAACAGGTCCACTGGTCGCCTTAATCGGTGCGCCCATTTCACCTGCAATAATGTATGCAAGCGTAGTCTTCCCGAGTCCGGGGGGCCCTGAGAGCAGCACGTGATCAAGAGTCTCATTGCGCTGTTGCGCCGCCTGAATAAAAATGCCCAGGTTGTCCTTGATAGACTGCTGCCCGATGAATTCATCCAGGGATGAAGGCCTGAGTGCACTGTCCAGATCAGCATCTACGCCGAGTCTGCCGGGATCGAGAGACGATATATGGTCAGAAGGTTGCATTCTGGATCTTAATTAACGGCTTCATTGTTGAATTCTAGCATTGGGTAACCGATCCTACAATATATATGGTGGGAATCGAAAAGACTGCGAAAAGGTATTTGCACTGTGGCAGTTGGTCTGCCACGCCTAAGCTCTAACATTGTGTGCTACGAGGCGTACTAAGAACATGTTTGTTGTTGACGACATATTAATCTCCGACGATGTGCTTGAGGCACCATTTCTCTGCAATCTAGGTGCATGCAAAGGTGGTTGTTGTGTTCAAGGAGAGTCCGGCGCTCCCCTCGATGCTGACGAACTTCCGAAATTGGAAGAAAGCTTCCCTGCCGTTAAGAAATATCTTCGACCCAAGGCTCTGGAGACGATCGAAAAGAAGGGTCTATGGGAAAAGGAAGGCCGAAATTCTTATGGAACGACCTGCGTGGACGATGCAGAATGTGTATTCGTCACCTACGAAGGGGAGGTTGCCAAATGTGCTTTTCATATCGCATATCAAAAAGGAGAGGTAACTTTCCCCAAGCCGATTTCCTGCCACCTGTTTCCTATTCGTGTATCGCACAATGGAGAACATGAAGTATTGAATTATGAGCAGATCAAAATTTGCCAGCCGGCTGTAAAAATGGGCCGCAAGAAGAATGTGATGTTGCCGAACTTTTTGGAAGAGCCGCTGGTAAGGAAGTACGGGAAAAAGTGGTATAAGAAATTCGTTGAAGCCTGCCAGAGTCAAACAGAAATTAATCAACCCTAGTCGACGTTGTTCGTGTAGATGCTTAATCTCCAGCAAAGACAATCCCTGCAGCAGAAGCTGTCACCGCAGCAGATTCAGTATATCAAACTGTTGCAGCTTCCGACTCTTGCGCTTGAACAGCGGATTAAGGCCGAACTTGAACTGAACCCACTTCTCGAAGAAGGGCTCGATGATGAGGTCGACGAACAGACTGACGAACTGGAAGAGTCGGATGTATCTACCGACGATGATCAAACAACTGCCCAGGACGATCCGTCGGATGATTCTGAAACGGATGACGACTACAACTGGGAAGAGTTTATAGACAGTTCTGAGGACCTGTATGGCTACAAGGCTCGCGTCGATAACAGCGACGAAGAAGAGCAACGCGATATGCCAATGCCCGCCAAGGTCTCGATGACAGAACACCTTCGTGAGCAGTTGTCGTTCCTTAATCTCAACGATACCGACGAACTGATCGCGGACCAGATAATCGGATCGATCGATGAAGATGGGTATCTAAGGCGCCCGCTCGAATCTATCATTGACGACATCGTGTTTAATCAGGGCATCATGCTCGAGGAAGCTGACGTCGAACGAGTGTTGAGTCGCATTCAAAAACTTGAGCCCGTAGGAATCGGCTCGCGGAATCTACAGGAGTGCCTCACAGTGCAGCTGAAAGTCATGGACGACGACGTACCGGGACGCAACGTTGCTATCGGGATGATGGAGAAAGCTTACAAGGCTTTCACGATGAAGCATTTCCAGGCGATAATGAAAAAGCTCGATGTCTCCGGTGAGGAACTAAAGGAAGCTTTTGATTTGGTTCAACGCCTGAACCCCAAGCCAGGCGAAGGAGAATTCTCCGCAGCTCAGAATTATATAACACCGGACTTTACCGTTGCTTACGTCGATGGTGAGTTCATTATCACTATGAACGGCGGTAACACTCCGGATCTGCGTATCTCGAAACAGTACCGGAATATGCTGCAGCAGATCTCATCCGAGCAGAAAGCCGGAACATCAAATGGCAAGATCGACGGAGAGACAAAGAATTTCCTGAAGAACAAATTAGAATCTGCTCGCTGGTTTATCAATTCGATAAATCAACGTCGCAATACCATGATGAAAGTGATGGACTCCATCGTATCTATACAGGAGGAGTTTTTCAAATTCGGGGAAGGTTATCTGAAGCCAATGATCTTGAAAGACATCGCGGAACAGATACACATGGATATCTCTACTGTCAGTCGCGTTGTGAACGGGAAGTACGTTCAATCTGAATTTGGTGTTTACGAGTTGAAATATTTCTTCTCTGAAGGGCTGTCAACAGACTCAGGTGAGGAAGTATCCAACAAGGAAGTTAAAGCCATCATCGAAGGCATCATCTCCAAGGAAGACAAAACGAAACCGCTATCGGATCAACGCATCGCGACGATGCTGGACGAGAAGGGTTTTCAGATTGCACGTCGGACAGTGACCAAATACCGCGAACAGTTGGGTATTCCTGTAGCACGTTTGCGTAAAGAGATAGTCCTTTCCTAGGACTCATTTCACGGCCCATCATTCTCTCCGTGGGGCAAATATTTCCCCATGGAATAGTCGGCGACCTTTGCTAAGTACTTGAAAAACAAAGGCCCGAGTTCGTTGGCAGGGTAGTTGGTTAACGCTGTGTACATCAAGTATGCTACACATCAAACCAACTGCACCATCATGACTAATCGTGTCGAACCATTTCAGGCCCTCTTCTCCCGATACATTAATAGTAAAATCGACGAACGAAACTGGAGCCGCTTCTCGGCGGTTTGCGACCTACCAGGTATCGTCAAGGAAGAACGACAAGCATTCGCATCCTACATGCTCGACTCAATAGATAATGATGAGTCACTGTACCTACCGCGAGCGTGCGAGGCCGAAGCACTCTTCGACGCAATTCGTCCCGGGAATACCAGCAACATTGCGGTAGGCTTCTGAGGACCTCGCGAGGCCTCTGCCGGTCCAACCAAAGCCCATAGGCCTAGATATCGTCCAGGCTTTTGTCAAGACTCAATGCACTGCTCGCCTGATCTCGATCGACATCCCGAGTCTTGGCGATTAATGGTGTGAGCCCCCACTCGACTTGTTCGAAAAAGTATACTTCGCTTCCAAACCAGGCAACAGTGAGTGCGGCACGTACGAGAATTACGATCTGCTGAATGAGGAATAGTGCCCACACACCGCCTGTCGTTGTGGCAGCCATGCTAGCATCAATAAACGACGGCAGGATGACGGTAACAGTTGCCGCCAGGAACCAGAAAGCATAAATCGGTAGGGCGGATCGATGGGCAAACGGCCAGCGAAAGCCCTCGAGGAAACATTTGAACACTCCGGGTTCATCCTTTACCAATTTGATCCGTGCATAGTCATGCACCATATCCAGGAACGCGAAGACAGTAATGAGAATGGCGGGGATCACGGCGATTGAAACCCACCACCGTCCCGCTTCTCCAGAGAACACTCCGTAGAGCAGGATGAAAAATACTATGGAGGCGACAATAGCGACAATTGAAACGACTAGAAAAAGGAGTCCCAACAACAAGCCCCTGCCGGTATAATATCCGACGCCTGGCCAGAAAGATCGGATACCCCCGTCACGCAGTGCGTTGATGAGCCCTACGGAAGACGCTACTTTACCGATGAAAAGCAGTGGTAGCATCCAGACGATTTGTGAAAAGATCCCATCGAAAACATAGTTCAGCTCTTGTATCAAGTCCGTCCAGACAACTATGTCTGTCTCCACGGCCAGATCTGCTCCAAACCCTTTAGGCGCGAGCAGGTCGGTGAGCGCCGTCTTCAACGGCAGTGCAACTACATACGCGGCAAGCAGATTGAATGAGTAAATCAGGATAACGAGTCCTGGTTTTTGATGCAGGAAAGAAATCCCGTTTCTTATGCTTTTACCGGTCATACCGTCAAGTGTAAAGGTTAGAATATGCCAGCGATGGTGAAGAACAATTGCTGAAGTAGTACCGTGGCTTTGAAGTGGATTTTTCGTGGAAGCGGGCCTTCCCCTGAGGAGAGTGTTCGGCGATTGTTGAGGCGGTTCGTGTCCAGCCAGACCTCATTGTCGGGATCCAAATAAGCCTCTTCAATACCGGCATGGTCGTAGAAGTTAACCCGCGTCCACTCGTCCTTTCCGTCGATTGTCTGCCGTTCAGCTGTACCATCTCTGTATCGTACTTCCAGGGTTTGCGGGAAATATCCATCTGCGTTGCGATGAACCAGCACATATCCGTTGTAGCGAACGCTATCTCCCTGTACTCCCGTGTCCGACAATCGTGAGTTGCCAAGCCGGTTGATCTCATAGTCGACTGCTGCCGTCCAATAAACATACTGATCGAAGAACCAGGCAAGATCCTCGCCGGAGACATCCTCAGCAACCTGCTGTAAATCCCGCGTCGTAGGATGCTTGAAACTCCACTGCCTGTAATACTCCTGAAGAAACGATCGCATGGTTTCCCAGCCCAGGTAGCGCTCCAGTGTATTCATTACCGTAGCGGGCTTGTTGTAGGTCGCTTTGCTATAATCGCCGTGTTGATACTCCCAGGATTTCGTAAACAGGGCGCCACGCGTTGGATTTGACTTCGTATATGCCAGGCGCTGTACGGGACCATCGTCGATACGCAATCCCGGAAAGTCTATCACAGAGCCACCATCATAAAACGTGTCCATGATTCTCGTCTCCAGGTACGAATTCATTCCCTCATCCAGCCAGGCTTCCTCCGCTTCGTTACTCGCCATCAAACCATAAAAATACTGATGCCCGAATTCATGGATTGTTACAAGCTCTAGTGGTACACGAACCCAGGATGGAATGCCATAAAATGTGCCACATGTAATGAGCGTCGGGTATTCCATTCCGTTGCTTCCACCGATTCCATCGACGAGTGTGAGCGTGGTATACGGATAGGGCCCCACCCAGTCGGCGTAAGCTTCAAGCGATTTCTTTGCGGCATCGAAGTGTCGGTGCTGCTGACCATCGTGAACGCGCTGTAGTAAAAGTCGCAAATTCACATGATTCCACGTATCGGTGTATTCTACAAATGCCTGCCCTGCTGTCCACGCGAAGTCATGGACGTCAGCTGCGTAATAATCGACCGTACGTACGCCATTCTCGACTGCTTCTTTCTGCAAGATGCCGGAGGCCCCAACCGTGTAGGCATCTGGAACGGAGACGGACACGTTATATGTGCCGAAGTTAGAGTAGAACTCACTATTTGCATGGAATTGGTGAGTAGACCACTTGCCGGTGGGCGCGTCAGCAGGGTGATAACGTTGCCCAGGGACTTCGTAAACCCCCAGCTTTGGAAACCATTGACCTGCGAAAAAAAACAGATCCCCATTCTCGTCATTTTCCCAACCGGTGCGCGCAGTGATTTTTGGCAGTGTGGACACGAAGTCTATTTCAAGAGCAACCGTTTCACCCGGTCCAACGGGCCTATCAAGCGTAACGCTCATCACGGTTTGATCATTGAGGTTGTCGTCGTCCGGCTGGATGAACCTCATCTTGGAGGTCAAGTCCTCTTCAATATTGTTTGCCTGAAGCCGTTGTGCGTCGGCAGGTACGGTCACGAGTCTCTTCATTGTCACGACTTCTACTCCACCGCGGATATTTTCTCCTTCCGCAGAGAAGCCACGGTGAGAACCACCGCTTTCTTTCATAAATGTTGAGTTCTCATCTTTGAATGCATTCAGATACAAGTGAAACTGTAACTCGCTCACGGGAACGGAATCTGGATTTCGCCATGTCAGGATTTGGGTGCCCGAAATTGTCCGCTCGTCAGGATCGAGGATGACATCCATGTCGTACGAAACGATCCTGTCACTTAGCGGCTGACTCGAAATAGTCGGGTCTTGGGCGTTGGAGGTATCGGCAATGACGAAGGCCAACAGGGCCAGGGCAAAACGCATATTCAAAGTTTATCGCCTAAAATCGAAGATGTAGTGATCGGATACGCTATTACTTATGGTTGCGTTACATTTAAGTATAGGATAAACGGTACTAATGTGTAAATCGAAGAGGCTAGTCTGAATGGGTAGGATAGCGTATCCTGAATTCGTAGAGCTGTGTGAAGTAGGGCCACGAGACGGGTTTCAGTTCGAGGAGGTGCCCATACCGACAGACCTTAAAGTCAAAATCATTCGCCAGCTCATACACGCGGGGGTTTCGCGTATCCAGGCAACATCGTTCGTACACCCCAAGTGGGTTCCTCAGATGGCGGATGCTGAAGACGTGCTCAGGGAGCTGGGCGCAGTTGAAAATGCCACTCTGACGGTGCTAGTTCTGAACAGGCGCGGACTCGATCGGGCAATAGCCGCAAATGTGCGTCACGTCGATCTGTCCATTGCTACCAATGAAAGTCACAGTCGAGACAATGCCAATATGTCTGTTGTCGAGGGGATTGAGATGGCTGAGAAATTGATCGACGATGCGATCGCCGAGGGCATCTCGATCCAGATGGGACTGCAGACAGTCTTCGGATATTCTTCCAGAGGGGATACGGATATTGCCTTTCTTGAGGACCTGGTCGCTCGCTTTACAGCGAAGAACATCGAATCGATATCGCTGGCAGACTCCACGGGCATGGCAAATCCGAAGATGATTAAAGAATATCTGGAACGCCTGGTCCCTGTGAGTAACGACGTCCCCGTCGTATTGCATTTGCACGACACTCGGGGGCTAGGTCTGGCTAATGTCGTTTCGGCGCTGGAAATCGGGATCACCAGATTTGATACTTCATTGGGTGGGATGGGTGGTTGTCCGTTTATTCCTGGCGCCACTGGGAATATCGCTACCGAAGATGTTCTTCACCTCTGCAGTAGCCTTGGTATCTCGACAGGTATAGCGATCGCCGAGGTTAGCGAATGTACCCGACTCCTGGAGAGGCATCGTGGGGCAACACTTCCGGGAAAGATGTACAAGCTCGTGTAGATAGCTTTGACAATCGACGCGACGATCGCAGATATTCCAGTAGTTCCGTGTGCGACATTAGAATCTCAGCTGGTCTTGCACTTGAGGATGGGGCACGTCGTAACTGGTGAGTCCGTGTGATCAGTAAAACCGCGGGGGGCCGCCGCTTCCTCCTCCCCGGCGTCAAGCTAATCGATGTTGACGTGCCCGTCTAAATAAGCTCTCTATTAGGTTTCCAACAGGGAAATCCCTACGAGGCAACTTCGCGCAGTACTCACCAGGCGTCCGTACTCGAGCTAATCCCTTGTCATACCAAAAGACACTCGTCTAGTCATCCTCGCTGCCGCGAAATGCATTTGATGCAATCCATTGCTAAATCTTGACTAATCAACGTTTTAGGAAGGTATAGGATGACGAGTCAGCGGCGGTCTCGATACCTCAAAAGTTAAAAACTATCCGTCTCAAAATGAGACGGCCCGGTTTTTGGAAATACTGGGATCAAGAATTAATGGGCGGAAAATTTACGCTTAGCTGGCTAAACAGGCCTTTCAAAGTAACAGCCAGCTTTTCAAAGTGAGACGGATAATCAAAAATGGATAAAACAATGCTACAACTAGGTTACTGCGCAAAAAATATGTTATCGCGGTGTGCATTCCTCGTAGTGAGTGCCGGAATACTGGCACTGATGTCGTTTGGCAACACTGCTACGGCACAGTACGCGTACACCGATGTTGAATCAGACGATTCGTTCTCGAACGCATCTTTTGGCGTCGACATGGACCACGACGGGATCAACGAGTTTAACATCACTCACAGCGACGGCGCATACGTGAACCTGCGTATCGTCGCGGGTAACAATCCCAACGATCATCTCACGGGTGTCTGGGTACACTCGGCGCACGGTAACTATGCGCGCGTCCTCTTGGAAGGAGAAATGGTAGATGAGACGAGTTACATCCAGCCGGGCAGTCGCTGGCTAATTCGTGACAACGAAGGACTATGGATGGGAGTTACCGGATACATTGGTTTGGAACTTGTCATTGATGGCTATACACATTACGGATGGTTACATCTTAATGTCGCTAAAAATGGTAGCCGAGTACGCGTAAACGATTATGCATACTCGACTAAAAAATGGGGTTCCATCCCTGCGGGTGCGGGGGATACTCTTCCTGTAGAACTTACCACGTTTAATGCGCTGCGCGACGGTGATCAAGTTGAACTTAAGTGGGGCACATTGTCAGAGACAGCGAACGCTGGCTTCGAGCTGCAGCACAAGTTCGATGGCACCTATTCTCCCGTAGCATTCATTCCTGGAAACGGTACATCGTCATCATCGCACTCCTATACGTACCGTATGAGCGAGCTGCAACCAGGGAAGCATTCCTTCCGATTGAAGCAGGTCGATGTTGGTGGAAATTATTCCTACGGACCTGAAGTTGAAGTCGCGATTGACGTTCCCGGCGATTACATTCTCGGTAACGCCTATCCGAATCCGTTCAACCCTCAGGCCAGCTTTACTCTCGCAGTGCAGGCAACGCAGCAGGTGGACGTTAGTGTCTATAACACACTCGGACAAAAAGTAGCGAGCCTTTACGCTGGTACATTGGAGGGCGGTACAACGCACAATTTCACTATCGACGGTTCTTCGCTGTCAAGTGGGTTGTACATCTATCGAGTGCAGGGTGAAAACTTCAGCGCCACAAAAACAGTGTCACTTCTGAAGTAAGAAGTTGAATAAAAACAGGGTAGCCAGAATAAAAGGCGGCCGGGATTCCCCGGCCGCCTTTTATCGTTTTTTCTACGTTCGCCTACTCTAAGCTACTAGCTTTCCGGGCTCTCAGCATAAGCCTCAATCGGAGGGCACGTGCAGACAAGATTCCGGTCTCCGTGCGCATCGTTCACACGACGCACTGACGGCCAGAATTTCTGATCCTTTACATACTCATCAGGAAACGCTGCTTTCTCCCTGGAATATCCGTGCGTCCAATCGGACATCGTTACCATCCCTGCCGTATGAGGTGCGTTCTTCAAAACGTTATCCTCCCGATCAGACATCGACAATTCAATCTCCTGGATCTCGCTGCGAATCTTGATCATCGTCTCAGCAAAGCGGTCCAGCTCCGCTTTAGATTCACTCTCGGTCGGTTCAATCATCATCGTGCCCGCCACTGGCCACGACATTGTCGGTGCATGATATCCATAGTCCATGAGCCTCTTCGCGACGTCTACTTCGCCTATGCCGGACGAAGCCTTGAACGGCCTGAGGTCTACAATAAACTCGTGAGCAACGTTACCGTCCGGACCGCGATAAAGAATGTCGTAATGACCCTCGAGTCGTCGTGCCAGGTAGTTCGCGTTTAGCACGGCAACCTTGGACGACTTGGTGAGACCCCTCGGTCCCAGCAGAGCTATGTATGCCCACGAAATAAGAAGAATGTTCGCACTTCCGAACGGTGCAGCCGATACGGGCCCGGAAGCATCCTTTCCACCAGTCTTTATGACCGGATGCGACGGAAGATACGGGGCAAGTGCATCGGTCACCGCAATCGGACCCATGCCAGGGCCACCACCGCCATGAGGGATCGCAAATGTCTTGTGCAAATTAAGGTGACAGACGTCGGCTCCGAAATCTCCAGGTCGACACAATCCTACTTGGGCATTCATATTAGCGCCGTCGAGATAAACAAGGCCACCGTTAATGTGGATGATCTCACATATCTCACGAATACCTGACTCAAATACTCCGTGCGTCGACGGGTAGGTAATCATTAATGCGGACAGCTTGTCGCGATGTTTCTCAGCCTTCTCCTTCAGATCAGCGATATCAATGTTTCCATTATCATCGCAATTGACCACGACGACTTTCATGCCCGCCATCACCGCACTGGCAGGATTCGTTCCATGGGCAGAACTAGGGATCAAACAAATATCACGATCAGAATTTCCGTTCGCTTCGTGATACTTTCTAATGACGACCAACCCTGTGTATTCCCCGGAGGCGCCCGAATTCGGTTGCAGCGAAACGCTGTCGAACCCTGTAATTTCAGCTAGCCAATCAGAAAGATCTCCAATGATGCGCTGATATCCTTTCGTTTGTTCGACTGGCGCAAATGGATGTAGCGACGAAAACTCGGGCCAACTGACAGGGATCAGCTCCGTCGCGGCATTCAATTTCATCGTGCACGAGCCCAGAGGAATCATGCTGGTAGTTAAAGACAGGTCCCGCTGGGAGAGTCGGTGCAAGTAGCGCATCAACTCAGTTTCCGAGTGGTATCGGTTGAAGATCGGGTGCTCGAGGAAAGTCGACCGTCGTGCACAGGCTCCTTTGTATCCATCCGAAACATGCTCGGCCAACTCTGCGGCCGTAAAGTCAAAGTTCTTGTCGTGTCCGAAAACGGCAAAAAGAGCATTGAGGTCATCGGTTGTGACAGTTTCATCGAGTGCAACACCCAGAGTACCGTCACCATATGATCTTAAGTTGATACCGTTTTTCTGTCCAATGTCGACAAGAGTGTTCGCAAGACTATTACCACAATCAACCCGAACGGTATCATAAAAATCTTTGTGCTTGATCTGGTAGCCGAGATGAGACAGGCCGAGGGCGAACACTTTGGTAAGGTTGTGGATTCTGTTTGCAATCTTTCGCAGTCCATCCGGACCGTGATAGACTGCGTACATACCGGCCATGATAGCAAGCAGAACTTGAGCCGTACATATGTTGGATGTCGCCTTGTCCCTACGGATGTGTTGTTCTCGAGTCTGCAATGCCATTCGGAGTGCGCTGTTTCCATCCGCATCTACCGTCACTCCGATGATGCGTCCGGGAATTTGTCGCTTGAATTCTTCGGTCGCGGCCAGGAAACCGGCATGAGGACCGCCATATCCAAGAGGAACTCCAAAGCGCTGCGAATTCCCGACAGCGACGTCAGCACCAAATTCTCCAGGAGGAGTGAGCACCACAAGTGCCATAAGATCGGAGGCTACGACAACCCGTGCTCCGGCATCATGTGCACGTGAGCAGAACTCCTGATAGTTCTCAATTTGCCCGTCCGTCGCCGGGTACTGGAGTAGGGCACCAAAGACATCGTCGCGAAACTCAAACAGCGAGGAGTTTCCAACTTCAATTTTTATACCCAGGTATTCGGCTCGGAGTTGGACCACCGCAATGGTCTGCGGGTGACACTGATGCGAAACGAAGAAGGTGTGTTTGTTGGCATCTCGTTCCACTCGCTTGATCATCATCATCGCTTCGGCGGCGGCAGTGGCTTCGTCGAGCATCGATGCATTGGCAATTTCAAGCCCGGTCAGATCACATATCATGGTCTGATAGTTGAGCAGAGCCTCAAGTCGACCCTGTGCGATCTCTGCCTGGTATGGGGTGTACTGTGTGTACCAGGCTGGGTTTTCAAAGACGTTGCGCAGGATAGCGCTGGGGGTAACAGTACCCGAGTAGCCCATCCCGATGTAGGATCTGAAACTCTTGTTTTCGGCCCCTATAGTTCGCAGCTCATTAAGAAGTTCGAACTCCGGTCTGGCCGGAGGCAGGTTTAACTCTCTGTCGAGGCGAATCGCATCGGGTATCGTACGATCGATCAAATTGTCGAGGGTTGGAGCTTCCACGACGGACAGCATTTCCTGGATCTCCTCATCGGATGGGCCGATGTGTCGATCGCTAAAAATATCGGTTCTGTTAAGACTTACTGACATTGGCGCGTGACCATTAGACAAAGAGTGCAATAAACTGTGCGAACGATACTACAATCGTACTGTTCAGTAAAGAATTGATATAGACCGGATTGACAGAATATTAACAGCAGAACGCTATTCCCTGAGCACTTCCAGTGCTCGCCGGGCGGCCTGCTGTTGAGCCTTCTTTTTGTTATTGGCTATGCCGGTGCCCATCTTTTCGTTGTTGACGATTACGTTTATCGTAAATGTCTTGTCGTGGCTTGGTCCGGTTTCTGTCTCTACAACATACTCTGGCTGTTTCCAGCCCTTGGCTTGTGCCGCTTCCAGCAGGATGCTCTTGTAGTTTTCGGTCTTTTGAGCAAGATGTACGAGGTCTATTCGCTGCAGCATGGTCTTGTGGATGAAGGCTCGGGCCGCTTCTATCCCCATGTCAATGTAGATAGCACCTATGATTGCCTCGTAAGCATTTGCGAGAATTGAGGCATTGGTGGCGCCTTCCATTTGCTTCATGTTAGCGCTCATTTGTATAAGCTTTCCGAGCTCTATCTCTCCTGCATATCGGGCAAGTGCTTCACCTTTCACCAGCTTCGCGCGGAGTCGGGTCAGGAACCCCTCGTTCTCACCACGGAACTGATGAAACAGATAGTCAGCGATGATGAAGCCCAGAATGGCATCTCCCAGATACTCCAATCTTTCGTTGGAGATGATGCGACTGTCCGCTCGTCGCCGCAACAGCGATCGGTGACGGAGCGCCTGAGAAAACAACTCTGGTGAATTGATCTTTGCTCCGATTATTTCTTCCAGCCTTTCAAGCGTGGCTGCGGAAACGGCCGGTCCAGCGCCTTGAGATTCTTCCCGACGACTGAAGATTCGACGCCAGGTTGACGCAACCTGGTACATAAACTTGCTACTCATGAATAGAAAGCATTCCTTCGATAATCTCTATATTGTAGGCCCAACACGTACAAATAATACGTATCAAAGGCATACTTATGATCTGGGCCCTTATTCCTGTTGTCGCCATTCTGGTCGGCGGCTTTACCGAATGGCTTAAATTTAAGGAGAAACAACTCGATCTGGGCAATACGACCAAATCCCTGGCAGGGAATGTGGATTCCGTGGCTGAAGAACTCGAAAAAATGCGAGCCGCAAACGATCGGTTGGCCGAGCGGATCAAGAACCTCGAAACCATCGTGACAACCCAGGCCTGGGACGATGTTGTGGAGAAATTGCCTGCGTCACAAACGTCCTCCCGGCACATCGACCTACCCGACGACGACCCATATCAAGATGAGGAACGTGCCCGTATCCTCGCCCGACGCCTGAAGAACTGACAATCAAAGGATCATCTGACGTGGTTCCAGCAATCGTCTGTTTGCTGAATCATCAGAAAAATGGACGTTTCTCCGGGCATTTCTTCAGAAAATCCACTCTCTCAAGGTGGATATTTTATGCAGTACATTAAAGGGGAAGTGGTTCGTTTGCACATTTGCTTTGCATCCAGGCGTGAGATACTGCTCTTGGAAAAGGTGACATCGGGCAATTACGTCTGTTCAAAACACGTCGCTCTGACTTGCGAGAATGTTTGACCATATCCGATAATCTTGACTACTAGCGATTTCAGACGATAATATCCGTCGGGATTCACAGTAGTTTGATAAGGTTATATCCGACCCCGCGGTTATCATCCGTCCGCTTATACTTTTACCCAGATAACATCAATTATGAATCGTAGCGAAAACGCTTCTGTCAACCCCCAGTCTTTTGTTAAGCTGTTGGCGCAACTGCTCCTGATCGGGGCTGTTATCTGGGTGTACCGTGTCGAGCACTTATTCGGTTTCTACAAAATCATGCCCGTGATTCTCGGGGGCTTTGTAGTCCACTCGTTTCTACCGCTCAAGTATCGCCCTGCTTTTCTCTTTTTGCTTTCGGTGATAGGCATGATCGTCCTTTTGCCGCCGATACATGTTGTGGCCATCCTGGCCATCGGCCTCGGAATGATAGCGATATGCCATCTCCCCGTCAAAATGTGGATGCGTGTCACGCTATTACTTCTCGTAGGTGCCGCACTGGCAGCTGCAAGGGCAGATCTTTTCTCGCCAGAAGTTGTCGAGAAAGCGTACCAGGTTAAGATAGCCGTCGGTGAACGGAGCGGAGGACTGTTCCGTGTGGGGTGGCGTTCTTTACCGTCGATAGTATTGCCGATCATCGGTGCAATGTTCATTTTTCGGATACTCATCTACTTGTTCGACATCCGACATGAAAAGCCTGGAGTATCCGTCTGGCAACGGCTGACATATTTCTTCATGCTTCCCAACTTCGTGTTTCTTCTGTTCCCGGTCATTGATTACACGACCTACAAGAAAAATTATTACAACAAGCCCGCGAGCGACATTTATCAGCGTGGCATTTCGTGGATATTCAGAGGTGTCATCCACTTGCTCCTCTATCGGATCGTGTATATCCATCTTGTTCCATCGGCATCCGAAGTGCAAGGCCTATGGGGAGTTGCAGGGGCCATGGTTTCGACGTACCTGATGTATCTCAGGGTGTCAGGTCAATTCCACCTGATAGTCGGCATCATGCTCCTGTTCGGACATAACCTGCCCGAGACGAACAACCTTTACTTTCTCGCGTCAAGCTTCTCGGATTACTGGCGCCGGATAAATATTTACTGGAAGGACTTCATGGCGAAGATCTTCTACTATCCTGCCTTCGTTCGCTTCAAGAAGCTCGGTGTCTACCCGGCCGTAATCTTGTCCACAATGTTCGTCTTTCTGGCTACCTGGCTGCTCCACGCCTATCAGTGGTTCTGGTTGCGAGGCGTCTTCCCAATCTCTGTAACGGACGGATTGTTCTGGTTCTTCTTCGGATTGCTGGCGCTCGGAAGCCAGCTCATCGAGATGCGTAAACCACGACGACGGATCAAGGGATTTGAATGGAAGAATGCATTGCAACATTCTGTGAAAGTCCTTGCCACATTCTCAAGTATTACGATCCTCTGGTCGTTGTGGTCAAGTTCAACTATGGCTGATTTCCTGGGCCTCGTGTCGCACGTTGCAGACGCGACAGTGACGGAAGTTGTACTGTTTGCGGCGATGCTCGTGGGTATTATCGTAGTGGGTGCCATCGTTCAGTACCTGGTATTCAATATTAAGGAAGGCACTCTTTCTATTCCCGCTGGACCGCAAGCAAAGCGATGGTATCCACACGCTGTCGCTGTGATGTTATTGCTACTTGCTTTCCCACCCCTACTCGAACAACTGCCTGAAAAAAATCAGGAATTTCTCGCGACGATCAATTCGGAGCAGCTTAACCGAAAAGATCAGGAAGTCCTTGAAAGAGGTTACTACGAATCGCTGCTCGAACCAACCGACTACCTGTCGGCACTCTGGGCGACAAAATCGAAACGTCCTCCGGGTTGGAATACGCAGCTTTCAGATGTAGGAGCGTCTAAGGATACTTCCAGTATCCTCCTCAACGTACTCGTGCCTTCGGTGAACACCGAATGGAAAGAGATTGCGTTCAAAACAAATCGTTGGGGAATGCGAGATAAAGATTATACCAAAGAGAAACCGGCCAACACGTACCGGTACGCTCTACTCGGAGCGTCAACAGAAATGGGTTGGGGTGTTGAAGGTGTCGATGTGTTTGAAGCCATTGTCGAAGAAAAAATGAATGAGACACTGGCCGGTTCTAATCGATCTGTTGAAATTCTCAATTTTTCGGTACCGTCATATACTGTGCTGCAATCTCTGAAACAGCTGGACACACAGGTACCGGAGTTTAATCCCGATGAAATATTCCTTGTTGCCCATGGAAACTACGCCCGGCGATTATTCGACGTTCTCGGACGTGCGAACGAGCATGGAATCGACATGGAATACGACTACCTGAAGAACTTGATGGCAGAGCTGGAGATCGATAGTACTGTCACGCGGAGTGAACTATTTAGCAGACTGCGACCAGAGTTCGACAATATCGTCGACTGGGCGTACGGCTATGTCGCCGCGTACGCCGACTCGAACGACGTGAAAGTCAGTGTTCTCTACATTCCGTCTCTCGGTGGTTCGCAGGCAGATAATGCAAGCTATGGAGCGGTCAAGGGACATGCCGACAAATATGGTTTCGAGATCTATGATCTACGTCCGGCCATTGCTAGTGTGGAGGAGACTGAGCTTCAACTCGCACCATGGGATACTCATCCAAACAAGAGAGCTCATCGGATGATTGCCAACACGTTGCATGATCTGCTGATTCCGGACCTGGCTCAGGCTGATGGAACCAACGTGAATCAGCCTACGAACTGATTCGCTTCCACATCCGGTAGAGTTTCATAATATGAGAGATAATGTCGATTTTCCGTCGGCATAATAATCAGAAATGAAACCCGGAAGGCATGAAGCTTACGTTCTGTGGGGCGGCACGAACCGTCACCGGCTCGAAACATCTTATCGAGCTGAACTCAGGAACCAAGATTCTCCTCGACTGTGGCCTTTATCAAGGACGCCGATCTGAAGCATACGAGAAGAACCGAAACTTCCTGTTCAATCCGTCCGAGATTGACTTTGTAATTCTGTCTCACGCCCACATTGACCACTCGGGACTACTTCCCAAGTTGTATAGCGATGGTTTTCGTGGCAGAATCTACTGCACGCACGCGACCTACAGTCTCTGCAGTTTGATGCTAATGGACAGTGCGCACATCCAGGAAAAAGATGTCAAGTTTGCGAACAAGATCCGCAAGCGCAAAGGCGAGGAACGTGTCGAGCCACTGTACAAGATGAAGGATGCCGAAGATGTCCTGCAGCACTTCGTCGGTATCCCGTACCGGACACCATTCTCGCCGGCCGAAGGAGTGACATTTGAATTCAGGGATGCCGGACATATACTCGGTGCTGCCTCGATCAATCTGACAATTGTGGAAAACGGTAAGACGACAAAGATCGGTTTCACCGGAGATATAGGAAATCCGGGCCGACCAATTTTGAAAGACCCGGACGTGATGGCAGACTGCGATTATCTAATCTCCGAGTCTACATACGGCGGGCGCGTACATGAGCCGTCGTCAGAGGCCAAGAAGAAGCTTGCTGAAGTTGTCTCGCGAACCAGTGCCCGCGGCGGTAAAGTAATCATTCCGTCGTTTGCCGTCGGACGTACACAGGAAATTGTTTACGCGCTTGATCAGCTATGGAACGAAGGCAAGCTGCCACCCATACCGTCCTACGTAGATAGTCCACTCGCAGTGCGTGCAACAGGCGTGTATCTCTCACATCCCGAATGTTTTGACTCGGACCTGATGACATACATGATTACTGACGAGAACCCGTTCGGGTTTGAGCGCTTGACCTACGTGCGTGATGTCGAGAAGTCGAAGGAGCTGAATCAGATGCGTGTCCCGATGGTGATCATCTCGGCCTCTGGGATGTGCGAAGCAGGACGAATCTTGCATCACCTGAAGAACAATGTGGAGGACGATCGGAACACAGTCATCATGGTCGGATACTGCGCAGATCACACCCTTGGCAAACGTTTAATTGATAAGGACCCTCAGGTCAGGATATTCGGCGAAGAGTACACGCTACGAGCGGACGTCGTCGTGATGAACAACTACTCCGCACATGCCGATGAGCCGGGGATGATAGATTTCATCAGCAAAATGGACAAAGATCGGTTCAAAAAAATCTTCCTCGTCCATGGAGCGTACGAGCGCCAGCAGCTCTTCGAGACAGCCCTTCGAAACAAAGGGTACGACAAAATCAATATTCCTGATTTTGGGGCGTCATTCGAACTTTAGCAATTAATATTGTGTGTGGAGATGGAATGTCTCCACGGCAGTACGTATCTATTGGAAGTTCTTTATATAACGAACGCGGTTCCGCCATAGCAATCTGGCTGGATTAATAGGGAATTCGGTGCGCCTGAGGGCAAATCCGAGACTGTACCCGCAACTGTAGGAAGAGTGTCGTACTCGTGGTTTGCCACTGGATGTTAATCCGGGAAGGCATATCACATTTGAAGGCGACAAGTAAAAACTCTTCGAGTCAGGAGACCTGCCGTATTCGAAATCATCAACCTCCGGGAATTGAGGTCTCGTGTGATCGTCGCATATTGTAAGCCTTGATCTCCGTTTCCGGATCAGGGCTTTTTTTGTTCAAGGACCGGCACATATTTTTATTCTTCCTGCTCTTCGCATCGCACATGTGTTTAGCAACGGTATCAGGTCAGTCAGCCGACTCAACTGTCGTCCTGCCAGAGATTGTAGTGACCGACGCCCGTCTCCCTGCGGTTTCCAAAGACGCAACGGCAAGAATCACGACGGTACCAGTCGGCGACGCGTCGCCATTAGTTAACGATGTCGCCGACATCCTTAAATACCACGCCGGAATCAACATCCGAAACTATGGACCGGCAGGGCTGTCCTCCATCAGTATTCGAGGAGGTACGACATCGCAAGTTGCGCTCGTCTACGATGGCGTCCAATTGATCAATCCCCAGCTGGGTGAACTTGACGTGTCGCTGTTCGGCACAATGGGGCTCGGAACGGTGCAAGTGATTCATGGCTCGGGGTCGTCGTGGTTGGGCGGACATGCAGCTTCGGGCGTAGTCAGTATCGAGCCCGCGCGATTCAAGAGTACGACAACATCGATCAAGGTTGGCGCAGGTTCTTTCGGTAAACTTTCGACAGGCTTCAGCTCTCATTATGTCGGAACTGGAGCATCGGTAGACCTCTCCTACCTGTATAATTCGGTCGCAGGAGATTTCCGTTTCCTTGATGACACACGCTTCCCGGCCGAGTCCGTCCGCAGGGAAAACGCGAATAGAACGGGTCACGAAATAGTAGCTCGAGTGGCCTTCGACGCAAACCTCCCGACAGTTGGCGTGGCCGTTTCGACTACATCACGAGGATTGCCTGGAAGCGTTGGAGCGACCCCGGCAAATGAAGAACAACGTGATTCTAATCTGCGAATCTGGGCCCGCCAGGCCTTTCGCATAGGAGGCAACCTCAAGACACTGTCTAAACTGTCGATTCAGCGATACGGAATACGATACACAAATCCGGTTCGAGCAATAAATGATCTTGGAATCACGTCCGTGGCTAGCCTGGAGCAACAGATGCTGAGAACAACGGCGAAGAATCAGATCGTTCTTGGAGGCTCTGTCCAACGCACGACTGCACGACATCCATCGCTTGCAGACGTCGAATCAGAATTCGCGGAGGCAGTGTATCTATCGACCGAAAGTTTTCTGTCGAGACTCGTTTTCAATTCGTCTTTGCGCTACGACCGATATCAACTCGTTGACAGCAGCACGTGGCAGATAGTGAGCCCAAGGGCCGGAATCAATGTGGCGCTCAATTCGTCCGGCCGCGTCCGTCTAAAAAGCTCGGTGGGAAGGTCGTCAAGCGTACCAACCTTCAATGACAGGTTCTGGACGGGTGTTGGTGCTGTCGGGAATCGTGAGCTCAAACCGGAAAGTGGTTGGGGAATCGACGCGGGCATTTTTGTTAGTACGGCTTTGGTCAAACTCGAACTGACGGGCTATTTGACGAAGGTCCGTGACCAGATTGAATGGCGACCCGGTCAGAACTCTATTTGGACGCCGTCCAATGTTGGATCGGTCAGCAATAAAGGGCTCGAATCTTCCATGCAATTGTCGAAAGTTGTAGGAGATCTACAGATCACTGGAAACGTTCACTACAATATTACTGTGGCGACTGACAGAAGCGATCCGGCGTCGTCTACTTACGGCAAACAACTCAGGTATATCCCACGCCAGTCGGGTAGCTACTTTCTGCGGGGCACCTTGCTTGACAATAGTGTATCCATTGCCGGTCAAGTAAGTAGTGCCAGATTCGTCACATCCGACGAAATGCAATCTATTCCGGAATTTGCGACACTCGACCTTGAGTACCAACGCGTGATTACAGTGTGGGATAATACGATGACAGGAATCGCGAGGATTAACAACATCTTCGGGACTCGGTATGCACTGATTAGTGGCTACCCAATGCCCGGCAGGAATTACGAATTTGGAATAAGTATCAAAATCTAGAGTAGAAGGATGAATATGATTGCTCGATACGCCGTTGCAGTACTTTTCAGCGCGTGCTTCCTGTTGCTGTCGGCATGCGACGGTTCGAACCCGGAAGATCAACTGGTTACGGCCAGCATCCTGGTCGCCAATCAGGGCAACTTCAGCGAAGGCACCGGGTCAATTACTGCATACGATCCATCGACCTCGACATCGTCGACATTTGCGGACAATTTCGGATCGATTATCCAGAGTATTTTTGCAAAGGGCGATACACTGTACGCCATGGCAAACAGCGCATCTCGAGTTGACATTTTCAGTCTGGCCACCGGTGCCCGAATAGGACAGATACAAGATGTCGCAAGCCCGCGATATATGACGACGAACGGGGGCAATGTTGGTTACATAACGAACCTCTTTGACTCGCCGACGTCATTCAGCGGAGGAAGTATTACAATCATCAATCTCGACACGAATACAGTTGCTGACACTGTAAACGTCGGCCCCAATCCCGAGGGAATAATTTCTGTTGGACCGAGACTCTTTGTAGCAAATACATCGTTCGGAGAGGGTACAACCATATCGATGATTGACCAGCTCACTGAAGCTGTCATTGCAACGATAGAAATGAATTGCTTCGGGCCGCAGTTTATGGTGCTCGATTCCGACGTTGAGGTTGTTGTAGCGTGCTCGGGTGCCACTATCTATGACGAAAACTTTAATCCTGTTGAAGAGCTCGACGGCGAGATAGTGGTATTTGACGGAGCCACCATAACGGAGGTAGAACGCATTACAATCACAGGAAAAATACAGACTGCAGGTGGCATTGGTCTAAGCGTATTTCACTCCCCGAACACGAATGAGATCTTCCTGGTTCGCGATGGTAATACGGTACTTCGATTCGATACCAGAAGCAATCTCATAGTTGATGAGATGACGATTTCTGGAAGTCCAATTGGGGCAATTGCGTACGACGACCTTACGGAAAAATTGTATCTGGGACGTGTCCCCGGGTTTGCGCAGAATGGCTCAGTAACGATTCACGAGCGAGACGGAACCCAGACTGGATCGTTTGCCGCTGGAATCGCTCCAGCGCAAATCCTGCTTGTCCGCGAAACGAGGTAATCCAATCGATGAATATTGATCGATGCTACTGTTTCGACAAGACCTTCGAAGAGCTGAAGGCCCTGGCCTACCAATACAATCTTCACTCGATAAATGAATTGCAGGAGGAAGTCGACTTCGGGCTAAAATGTCACCTCTGCCATCCCTATATCAATGAAATGCTACGAACCGGAGAAACGGCCTTTGACCACATTGTCGAAGATGTACCCGAGAACAACTCAGAATAATGCAGGTTTTTCCTCAATGACAGACCAATACGACAAACGTTAATATTAGCTTAACGAGATCACATCGTTTAATCCGTAGCTTTATAGTTCTGCAGAAAAACCAGCCCGGTACTCCGGAAAATGAGCATAAAGAAAAAGATTTTGCTCGTAGATGATGAACCCGACATCCGCGCACTCCTGTCTTATAATCTAAAGACTGAAGGATACGATGTCGTCGAGGCCCAGAACGGCAGCGAAGCCTTAACAAAAGCTGAAGCAACTAAGCCCGACCTGATCATACTCGATATTATGATGCCGGTCATGGATGGTATTGAGTGTTGTCGACGGCTCCGACAGCACGACCAACTGGCGTCCACACTCATCCTGATGCTGACAGCCAAAGCTGGCGAATCCGCTCATGTGCAGGGCCTGGATGTGGGTGCCGATGCCTACCTCGCTAAACCGGTCTCGCTTCCTGTTATGTTCTCGCAAATTCGAGCATTACTGCGTACTAATTCTCGCGAGAAAAAAACGCCACCGGTACTCAAGCTGAGGAATATCGTCGTAGACAGATCGAGATACATAGTCATGCGCAACCAGGGCGAGGCTGAAGAGAAACTCCGGCTGCCTCGCAAAGAATTCGACTTGCTCTTTTACCTCGCAACGCATCCCGGTCGAGTATTCTCGCGTCAGGAAATTCTGGACGAAGTCTGGGGCCAGGATGTCTATGTGGTTGACCGTACTGTAGACGTTCATGTCAGAAAGATCCGTGAGAAACTGGGTGATGACTATATTGAAACCGTGAAAGGCGTTGGTTATCGCTTCGCTGAAGATCACTAGCACTCAGTCATCGACCACAAATCGTGCATGTCGCGGATTTCAGGCAAAATTGCACTGACAGCAAGCGCACTGGCTGTAATTGCCTCAATTGCAGTCGTGTTTCTCACTCCTGACAACGCGTTTGTCTCAGTTGCTGTTACGACAGTAATCGTCGGTACAGGAGTCTATTTTCTCAGCGATCGGTTGGTCGCTCGGCGTCTCTCCCGCGTAACGCGGCTTGTGGACTCTATCAGCGAAGCAGATTCATTTGCTCCGCTACCCGAATCAGCCGGGGATGAAATCGATCACCTGAACCAGCACGTTTCCATTGTCGCTGTGTCAGTACGTGACAACGTCACTGCGCTGCGAAAAATAGAGTCGTATCGCAGGGACTTCCTTGGAGATATCTCACACGAACTAAAGACGCCGATCTTTGCCGTTAGAGGATTCGCAGAGACTCTTATCGATGGGGCGATGGACGACCCCGACGTACAGATTTCCTTTCTGGAAAAAATTATACAGAATGCAGACCGCCTCGGTGCGCTCGCCGAAGATCTGAATGCCATCACCCGGATTGAGACCGGCGAGCTTCGGATGGAGATGGTTCACTTCGACCTGGGTTCCGTTATCAAAGACGTGGCTGAGCAATTAGAGCCAATGTCTCGATCCGGAAATATTCAATTGAACTACCGGGTCGAAAAAAACTTGAAACAGGTCTACGGCGATAAAGAACGAATCCATCAGGTCATTCGGAATCTCGCAGAGAACGCAATCAAATACACTCTTTCTGGAGGCCGTACGGAGATAGTTGCCCGCTCGCTCGATGAACGACATGTCAGGGTCTCAGTCGTCGACAACGGGATCGGAATATCGCAGGAGCATATAGACAGGCTTACCGAGCGATTCTTTCGGGTCGATCGAAGTCGCTCCCGCGGGCTTGGCGGGTCCGGGCTCGGGCTGTCGATCGTTAAACATGTACTCGCGGCCCACAATCAGCGGTTGAAAATTGAAAGTACTCCCGGGAAGGGTTCAACATTTGCCTTCGACTTGAGGTTCGCTGAATCGCCTACGTCCCGTATCTCAAACCCGGCCATATAAGGAATGCCGCAAGTGCCGCTTCTGGAGAACAACCTCGAAGGCATCGCATTCGAACAATCCCACCGGCAAAATCACACAAACCGGCGGTACCCTGAATCACTTCTTGTGCGCTCTATCATCCTGATAGTGTAGTTTGCTATTTTGTAGAAACCCTATTCGAGATATGAATTCACAGTTCTACGTCCTAAGTCGGCCTCAGAAACTTTTTACAGTGTGCGCGGCGATCTTTATCACGGCGCTCGTAGTAGCCGAGGCTACGGCAAGCAAGCTTTTCACTGTCTTCGACCTTCCATTCTCGGTCACAATCCTGGGTAACGAGTTCTCGAGCGTGATAATGACGGCAGGTGTTATAGCTTTTCCAATAACATTTATTGTCACCGATCTCTTGAACGAATACTACGGCGTTAAAGGGATTCGCTTTGTTACGTTGCTGGGGATGGCCATGATCATCTTCGAGTTTGGCATTATTTACATCGCGCGAGTCGTGCCGACTGCAGAAATATCTCCCGTACCCGGACCAGCGTTCGAAGTTGTCTTCGGCGCTTCAGGAAAAATTATCATTGCTAGTCTAATTGCTTACATCATTGGTCAGCTTGCAGATATATCTTTATTCCATTGGCTGCGAAGGAAGACTAATGGACGTCATCTCTGGTTGCGAGCTACCGGATCAACATTCGGTTCTCAATTTCTGGACACATTTCTTGTGCTGGCGATCGCATTCGGAGGGCAGATGTCTGTGTCTCAAATCGTAGCAATTACGCTGTTCAATTACGGATATAAATTTGCGGTGGCAGTAGTGGCAACACCAATTATATATGGGGCACATCATCTGATGGATGCCTATCTGGGTAAGGAACAGGCAGAAGCGTTGATCAGAAAAGCCGAAGAGGGTGCGGTGGTCTGATGAATTAAACGAGTACATGCATATTTGACTGTTAAAGTGCGTGTACGTCTTCTATTTTCGGCCGTCATCAATCAATCATTTCTGACTTCATGTATTTGCCATCTCGGCTAGTATCCCTGGTCGTTCTTGCCATTTTTTCGATACTGACGGCGGATAGTTCTGTCGCGCAACCTTTTGCAGTCCCAGCACCAAACATTCCTGGCAATGCTACGGGTATCGACCCGTCCGTGCAGGTTGCGTTCGGAGCGATTGAGTGGGGTGATTACAATGCGGATTCTCACATCGACTTCGTTATAACGGGTCGGCTTGAGAGTGTAGCCGGGGGCTTCCTTCCCATCTTTGGAGCCATCTATCGAAATATTCGAGTGGACTTCAACGACTTCCCTCCGCCACCTCCGCGTTTTGACTTTATACGCGGCTCGCTCATCGACCCGGTCTGGTTAAGCGATTCCTCATGGGAGGACATTGATGGCGACGGTGACCTGGATCTCGCAATCATCGGAGCTTCTTCGCTGGATCCACCATACGCTCCGACCGGCGTCATCTATGAATTCGTACCGAGCGGACAAATTGGTCGCTTCGATCCTGTGTTTGAGTTCGAAGGACTACACAGCGGTTCCGTAGCCTGGGGTGATTACGACAACGATGGAGATGCAGACCTTCTCGCCACCGGATTGGATGCAAACGGTGAACCCACAATAAAATTGTTTTCGAACGATGAACTGACTTTCATAGAACAGACCATACCATTCAGTCCGGTTGCGTATGGTGACGCACAATTTGTTGATATCGATGGTGACTATGACCTCGACGTCGCGCTTACCGGTATGAAAGTCGGTGGTGCATTTGTCACCGAGCTATACCGAAACAACGGGACCGGCAACTTCAGCCTGATTTCCGACGAACTTCCAGGTGGAATTTTTTCGTCTATGGACTGGGGTGATTTCGATGCCGACGGAGATCAGGATATGATACTTTCCGCCGGCGTCCTGGCACCCCTTTCAGTTGTAGGCAAGACCACTGTTTTCATCAACGACGGCACTGGACAACTTACCGACTCAGGTGCGGCATTGACCAAAGCTTATTACGGTGAAACCTCCTGGATAGACTATGACAGGGATGGCGATCTGGATGCAATTGCCAGTGGTTTAAATCATCCGTTCAGTTCGCCTAGTACACTTATACAGGAAAACACAGGCGGACTGTTCAATGCCATCAGTATCAATACTGCCGGGTTGGGCGCCTCACCGGTCGATGGCCTTAGATACAGTATGTCCAGTTGGGCAGATTTTGACGAGGACGGCGACCTCGATCTGCTGATCGCTGGAGAAGACTTCGCGGGTGAATACTTTACTAAACTGTATGGGAATATCGGAGCCATTCCACCAAATCAACCCCCGGCGCCACCGACGGCAGGAGCTGCCGTCGTAGCAGGATCTTCCGTGACCTTCTCGTGGAGCGCCGGTTCAGACAACGAGACACCGTCGTCTGCACTCACCTATAATTTACGTGTGGGTACTACTCCGGGTGGAATCGACGTCCTGGCACCTCTCTCTCTTCCTGGCGGAAAACGACTAGTGGTACGCCCCGGAAATACCGGGTCCAATACCGGGTGGCGGCTGGAAGGCCTCCCGCCGGGGGTCTATTACTGGTCGGCACAATCCGTCGACACGGATATGGTGGGATCATCATTCTCTGCGGAACAAACCTTTGTAATTAATTAGTGATTCTCATGTTGCGTTCGGCCTTGTTTGGCGTACTGCTCGTACCCATGTGCCTGCTGCCTGGATTATCCAGACAGGCATCGGCACAAAATCCATTTACATTTGAGCTGATCGAGCAGCAGGCTTCGGTTTCTATGCTTGGTGCACTTTCCTGGTTTGATGTCGACGCGGATGGCGACCTGGATGTCATTCAAGTTGGTAACAACGCCAACTTGAGTCTCCCCGCCAACATCGCCACGGTATCCATAGCGACTACGTTTGGGGCCAGAGAGACTGAAGGCGGTGCTAGCATCCCGACGCTCCAATATGCGTCCATGGACCTGGGAATTTCACCGGCCTGGCTTGGAGACGCTGTGTGGACCGACGTGGACCTCGATGGCGATCACGATCTTGTTGTTACTGGCACCTCAGATTTATCTGCCCCTTATGCACCGACAACACAGGTGGCGCTGCGGGATGGGACAACATTCACCGCTACAACCCTGGGCCTGAACTCAACTATCGCTGGCTCGATCGACGCTGCTGATGTAGATGGGGACGGGGACGAAGATCTTCTGCTGACAGGTATTTCTGACGCCGGAATTCCAACAACGCTGCTCTACGTAAATTCTGGAAACGGGACCTACCAGGAAGTGAGCAGTCCCATTCCGGGGTATGCATACGGCAACGGCGAGTTTGGAGATATGGATAATGATGGAGACCACGATATCCTGGTAACAGGTGTTCTGGAAGACGGGACGTTTGATGTATCGGTCTATGCAAATGACGGTGCGGGTAGCTTCAGTTTGTATGAAAGCAACTTCGAAGGTCTGATATACGGTGCTGCCCACTGGGGTGATTACGATAGCGACGGAGACCTAGATATTCTTCTTTCTGGAGGGCGAATTTCGCCGAACATTATGGATGGCGTATTACATGTCTATGTTAACAATACCGGTGCGTTTGCACCGATCGTGACGAACGAAGTAGGCGCAGTACTCGGTGATGCTGTCTGGGGAGACTTCGATGTCGATGGGGATCTGGATATCGTAGCGGCTGGTGGGCGCGCGATTGTGGGCTCGCGGTCGGTTGGCCGTCTTTATAGAAACGTAGGCTCGGGAATCGTGCATGTCGCCAACTTTGCTTCTCCGTTCCCGACTTCAATACAGATCGGTGACCTGGATGGCGACGAGGACATCGATTTATCTGCTGCTGGACTGAATGACCGGCAGCGACCAGTATTATTGCAGTACGAAAACGGTGTGAGGCTGGTGAATAATCCGCCGACGATACCTGAGGGTGCCACTTCATCGGTAGACGGGGGCAACGTCACTTTTTCGTGGTCGGCCGCTGACGATATTGAAACCCCGCTAACCGGCTTGACATATTCTCTTCGAGTTGGAACGGCACCCGGACTTTCTGATGTCATGATTTCTGCAAGCGTATCTGACGACGGGTATCGCTTGTTCAACTCAGCCGGCAACGTGTCCCATAATCGCAGCTGGACGTTGAATCTCCCGAATGGTACTTACTACTGGTCGGTGCAGGCTGTTGACAATGGTTTTGTAGGTTCGCCATTCTCGCCCGAGCAAAGTTTTACTGTAAGTGAGTCTGGTAAGGGAGTCGCAACAGGAAATGAGGACGGTCCAGATGGGACTGCAGTTACGACACTTCACAACGCTTATCCAAATCCGTTCACTCGGTCGACAACTGTCGCGTACGATCTGAGGGCAGGAGGATTTGTAACGATTCAGGTTTATAACGTGTTAGGTCAGCGGATACGAACACTGGTCGACGGCATGTCTGCGCCAGGGAAGACTGAGGTTGTTTGGGATGGAACCACGGACGGTGGTAGTCGGGTTGGTGGAGGTGTTTACTTTGTCCGACTTGAATCAGCTGATGTCTCTATGACCAGCACGGTTGTAGTAAATTAGCAATGGCCGTTTGGGTCAAACCAGTATATAAGAAGAAAGCGCCGATCCCCGAAGGGGTCGGCGCTTTTCGTTTGCCGTAATTTTCAATCCTAGTTGGGGACTGCAACCGGAACCGGTGTCAGCCAACCGTGTGGATCATTCCCATTCTTTACGATATCAAAGAATGCATTTTGTATTTCCTCAGTAATCGGACCTCGAGTTCCGCTACCGATAGTATACTTGTCTACTGATCTGATCGGAGTTACTTCGGCCGCAGTGCCGGTAAAGAACAACTCGTCGGCGAGGTAAAGAGCTTCTCGTGGAATCGCCTTTTCGTGAACCTCGTAACCCATGCCCTTGGCAAGCGTCACGATAGCGTCTCTCGTTATCCCGGGAAGAATGGACATTCCTACCGGTGCCGTGTAAAGCTTGCCGTCAGAAACTACGAAAAGGTTTTCGCCACTGCCTTCGGCAACGTATCCAGTAGTACTGAGCATGATGCCTTCGACATAGCCGTTCAGGACAGCGTCCATTTTAACAAGCGAAGCATTCAGATAATTACCGCCAGCTTTCGCCATGGCTGGGAGCGTATTCGGAGCAACCCTGCTCCAGGACGCGACCTGGACGTCCACACCCTCCGTCAATGCTTCCTCACCAAGGTATGCTCCCCACTTCCAGACAGCTATGAAGGTTTCGACGGAGTTGTAAAGAGGGTTGACACCCATCTTGCCTTCACCACGGAAAATGACCGGTCGAACATAACAGGACTCAAGCCCGCTGTTCGCTACCGTCTCCACAGATGCTTGCATTAGCTCTTCCTGAGAGTACGGCGCTTCCATACGGTACACTTTGGCCGACGCTAACAGTCGGCGGATGTGCTCCTTCAATCGAAAAATGGCTGGACCCTGTTGCGTATCGTAGCAACGAATACCTTCAAATACGGAAGATCCATAATGTACAACGTGCGAAAGCACGCTAATTTTTGCCTCGTCCTGAGGTACCAGTTTCCCATTAAACCATATGTCGTGACTCATAAAACTCGGTTGTTGTTACACACTAGTGTAGGGGTGATCGATAAAAAACATACAACCGTATCCGACGATATTTGTTCTAGTTAACGGTGTTAAGTCCTGTTAGTGAACTGGAATTAACGTTTCGAAGAAAGGCCGTACTTGAAAAGTAGCCAGAGGATCTTATATGAGGCCTTCAGGGTGCCTGAAATCGTCCCCGTTATCTTCGAAACACCCACCCGCTTTCGATACGAAACGGGCACCTCGACGTACGGAATATCATTCTGCAGGATTTTGATTTGCATCTCGACGGTCCAGCCAAAAGTTTTGTCGGTCATGCCTATCGTATCCAGGGCATCCATGGTAATGGCACGAAAAGGTCCCAGATCGGTGAACCGCGAACCCCAGAACAGCCTCATCAGAAAGCACGCCAATCTATTACCGGCAATTGCCTGGGGGAGCATTGCCCCGGGCTCTCGGCTTCCCGTCATGCGCGATCCGAGGACGAAGGCTGCCCGTCCGGCTACGATGGGTTCGACTAAAGATGGTAATTCATCGGGGTAATCGCTGTAATCACCATCCAGGAAGACAATAAGTTCAAATCCCCTGGCACGTGCGTAATCGATGCCACGGAGGCAAGCCCAGCCATAACCTTTCCGTGGCTCTGATAGCACCGTGGCCCCGGCAGCTCGGGCATTCTTTTCAGTTTCATCCGTAGAGGCATTGTTGACTACAACAATTTCGTCGACCAGGTTTTCAGGGATATCGCCGACAACAAGGCCAATAGATCTGGCTTCATTAAATGCGGGAATGACGACGATGGTCTTCAACAGAAAAGGATCTATTGCTGAGCGCGTGGCGGAATGTATCCGAGACCTCTCACGGCTTCATCCGGGAGAACCCATTCAACGGTGAACCGACCCATTGCACCGATGAAACCGAAGCCGTCGACAACATTCGAAAATACACCTGGCTGAACCAGGACTTCAGGATCAAACACTCCACCAGGCGGATCGAACTGTTCATCGAGGACAGTTATGCCCATCCCCATCCCCATAAAAATCAAATCCGTCGGCTGTGCCAGGCTGTCCAAAACGACGGTTTTGTCAAGAGACTGACTTACAAGAAACTGCCATCCCTGATCGAGATTATCTGCCCTGTTCGCTGGCGGATAATCCACAGGAATGTCGACGAAAGGTGATCCCTGTGATCTAAGGAATCGATACCACGTTTGGACATTAAACGGTTCGTCCTCAACGCCGAGCCAGCGGACCGACTGCGAGATGAACAGATTACCTCCGGAGAAACTGATCGGGTCAACGACGGCCCGGGGAAGAGACGGAACAGTGGTCTCTGCTACAGACATCGCTCCGTCGTCCCTGACGATTTCAATTCTGTACGTATGTTCCGGTTCGATTCTGAGAGGAGCATAAAATACATGTCCTTGAGAACCGTCGTCAAACGTGAAAAGAGAGTCGGTCCATTCGACAACTTTTCCATTCGTCAGGTCATACGAAGTAAGAGTAGCGTTGAGAGGATCACTCTCTTCAAAATCTATCGTCTGTCTGATAGCGGACACGCGAACAAATTGCGAGTCTGCATTCATATCCAGAGCACCGAACGCAGTGAAGTACCGGGTGGTCTCTATAAACGGATTAACATTCTCTTCGCAACCCGTGACACCGACGGCCAGAGTTACCCATAACAGGCAGGCGGAAAATATTGTAAGTGCACTGTGCCGCATGCTAAAATTCGATTTTAAGTCCCAGAGATGGAATTAGCGGTAGCTGGTCCGTGCGCTGAAGCGTGAACAGATCCAGGAAGAACAGGTTCGCTCGGTCGTATACGTTAATGGCTCCTACTTGAACAGTAGCCTTTGCGGCAGACAGGTCAAACGATTTACTGAGGGACACATCAAACCTGTGATACGTAGGTAGTCGTCCTGTGTATGGCTGGCCGTACAAAACGCGCAATGTCCCGGGGTCCGTTCTGACATCGTTCTCGCCGTTCACCAGGACGAATGTGTCGAAGCCGACAGACTCGTTGAATGGCAGTCCGGAACCGAATTGCCAGCGTGTGCTGAACTCGAAACCTCTTCCTTGGAGAGCTGCCAGCGCGCTGACCTGGTGACGTCGATCGTGAGCAGGTGAGAACGACTGCGTGCTCGTTCCAAACCAGAGTTCAATAACATCTCCCGTTGCTTCGTATTCAACGTTCGACAAGCCATACGAGACGAAGCTCTTAAACCATGGCTTCTCGTATCCAACACGGACATCAAATCCAATAGCCGTTCCGTTGGCTGGCTGGACGTTCACCGAGAATCTAGGAAATGCTGACCATTCTGGAATCACCAGATTTTGAAGGTCTTTGTAGAATGCTTCCACTGAAAAATCGACGCCGTTTGTGCCGGTGAACTGATATCCACCGATGACGTGCATGGCCTGGGGTACTTTTCCAAGAGGTGAACTCGTCCACGCGGTATAGACGTTTCCGGCATCACGACGGTCGTTGAGCCCAACGATCTCCTGGTGATAAATTCCCCATGCTGAACTCAGCGTATGTGAGCCGCGCTCATAGTAGAGGCGAAGGCGGGGTTCAAGGAACGTCTCCGACTTGCTAGGGAACGCATGCAACCGAATACCCGGGTTGATCTTCAGGCCGTTCCGCATTTTAAAGGTGGGCTCAATGTAGGCCCCGGCCTCGGTGATGAATTCCTTGTCGCTGGTAATATTCTGGAACTGACCACCGAGTTCATTTTCCAGCGTCGATGTTCGCAGGAACAGTCCCCAGCCGATTTCCGATGTACCCGTGAAGTAGGTCATGTCGGCAGATCCGTTGAAGCGGGCGACGTTGGTTTCTCTGGTTGGATCATCGACGACACCGAATCCCTGGTCGAGAATCGAGTACGACAGTTTTATCTCTGCGAAGATCGGCAGAGCAGCAGGAAGGACGATGAATCGCGAGCCGAAAGCGGTATTGGTCCAGTCGATCTGGTCCTGCGTAGGATCATCCAGGTCCGCACCGGCTTCGCCCGCGCCAATAACACCGCGGTCATGCGTTCTTAGTGCACTGAAGGATGCCTGACTATTTGCGCCCAGGGTAAAATGTAATTTTCCGAATGCATCGCCGAATTCAAACGGGAGGTTCTGGTCGATCAGTTTTGAGGCCCCCTGATCAATCACGGATTCCCTCACGGAGATCAGGAATGAAGCGCGATTTTTTACGAGAGGCCCTTCTATCAGTGCCGAGCTTACGAACGGCGCAGCGGTGAACGTACCGCCAAACCGACGGTTGTTTCCGTTTCTGGATGAAACGTCAATTACCGACGACAGACGCCCTCCGTATTTTGCGCCGAACCCACCTGCGTACACATCAGAGATACGCACGATATCAGCAGGGAAAGCCGAGTAGAATCCAATGATGTGAAACGGTTGGTAGATCAGCATACCGTCGAGCTCCACAAGATTCTGTGTCGGCTCGCCGCCGCGAATAAATAGCTGTCCACCGCGGTCGCCGGATGCTACGACGCCAGGGAGAGTCGTCAGGTAGTTCACGAGGTCGGCAGAGACATCCGGGGCTGGCACAAGCTCCATATCCTGAGGCCGAATGGTTTGCAAACCAGCAGAAACTCTTGCGCCGCCACCGGCGCGTTCACCTTCGACCACGACCTCGTCGAGATTTGCTTCGTCAAAGTTAAGCACAACCGTTACCGTAGCGATCTCGTCGGCTGACAACGTCAGTTCCTGCTCGTATGTTACGTAGCCTATAAAAGATGCGCGGAGCGTGTAGGCACCCGGGTCGATGCGGCGAATGATGTAAAAGCCTTCAGCATCTGACGCACTTCCGAGCAGCTCTCCAGAGGTGTTCGTCAAAACGACGTTTACGCCTTCAAGAGGGCGTCCATCGCCGCCGTCGGTTACAAAACCCCTTACCGTAGCTGACTGCGAAGATGCATCTGAAGTCAGCAGGCAACTGAAAACAATCGTAGCCAGGACGACAGTAGTTAGTGTTGAGATAGAAAATTGCATATGGAGACAAGACGTGAACTTTGACGCTGCTGATGTTACGGACAACAACTCTTACTCGAAAGGGTAAATTCAGAAGACACTGCGAATCCGTATTCGGTACAACGATTTCCTAAGGAACTGCATATCCCAGATCAGCCAGAATGTTGTCAGCTAGGGTCCATGATTCTGTGAACGTAGCGGCCGATCCGAAAAAATTTATTTGATCGTTCTGTGGTTCAAAATTCCATTCCTGCGAAAGAATCTCGTAGACGATTTCGACCTTTTCCAGTACCGTTGTTCGATCACTGAGTGAGATTCCCAGCTGGCTAAATATTATCGACCTGTCTGCCTCGAGGCGGACGCGGAGATCGACACCCGAGGTAGATAGTGTTGCCGCATCGCGATAAGGAATCGAAACAGTAACGGGAGGACCATTGCCGTTCCTGAGGAGTGTGTAGCGGATAGAAAGCTCCCTGGGTACAGCACGAAGGTCTCGCAGTTCGAGGTCCTGCGTCACGGTGAGCTGCGCGGTTGTTGGAGGCTCGAGAATCAATCTCGCTCTTGATGGTACCCGCGTACTTTCCGAAACGATAGCTCCACCTTTCGCCCTTGCGAGCAACTGATATTCGGTGCCTTCCTGAACCGGATTCGTCGAGTAGAACACGTGGACCTTTTCACCGCCAGGCAACTCAAACAGTGAGTCAATCATGGACTCTGTAGTCGCCGTGCTCGTATTTCTAAGATCTACTGTGATACCATCATCGAGGGATGCCGAGCTCAGAATCGACTGCCGCACGATCTGCACTCTGACGAACTGGCTGTCGGAATTGACGTCGAGAAAACCATTGACGATAACTGCCGCGTTCCCGGGCCTTTGCGAAAAAGGTGAAAATGAATTGTCGCAGCCGAAGAGCAGCAGGACGGACAGCATAGCTGCCCAGACTACAATCTGATATTTGCCCCGCGTATTTATCATAACGTACGCATCCTGATACCGATGGAAGGAATTACGGGGAGCTGATTAATGCGTGTCAGTGTAAAGAAATCATAGTCGAACAGATTAGCTCTATTGTATACATTGATCGCACCTGCCTGAATGGTCAAGTTGGCGAATCCCATTAAAAAAGTCCTCTCAACGGTAATATCGAGTCGGTGGAACGGCGGCTGTCGTTCCGAAAGCGACTCGGCGAAAACTATCGCACGCTCCCCATCTTCAGTGATAAACGAATTATCTCGTTCATCTATTTCGATTTCATCTATAAAACCAAGAATCGGAGTGTATGGTAGTCCTGAGCCATACTGCCATTGAGCTGCAAATCGATATCCTGCAATGGTAGTGCCGACGCTAGCATAGAATTGATGGCGCCGGTCATGCGGAGGGCGGAAGGTGAATCCGGGAGCCCGGTACTCGGTTGACATGAGCGTGTAGTTCGAGCTCACGAAGTAGCGCGGTTTCGTTATGACACCTTTGAAATCGATCCCGCGCGTAACGGAGCGTATCGGGAGAAAGACAGTGTTAACACTCAACGTTGATCCTAACGTCGGGAAAACCAGATTCTTTGCTGCCATCCGGTAACCTTCGACGGTAAACTTCAGCCAGGGCAGAGGCTGTCCCGTGATGCCACCGATCAGATGCTGGGCTCGCGGTACGGGACGATTTACTGGAGATGGAGTCCACGCCGCAAATACATCGGAGACAGTCCGGTCATCCGTTATCGCTACAATCTGTTGATGATAAATGCCCGTGGCTACATTAAAAGAAATTTCCGGAATTTCAGGAGGCGTGTAGCTCATGCGAAACCGGGGTTCCGCCGTTAATTGGGCACGACTGGGATACGAGTGAAACCTGACCCCCGGATTTATCTGGAAAGGACCTTCCCTGAAAATACCATCCAGAAATGCTCCACCCTCGGTGACAAATTCTTCCGCATTGTCTCGGAATGCCGGGCTGAGCCTGTACGAAAATCGTGAGCTGTGGCCAAAGATGCCGAAATGGATTTCAGATTGACCGAGGAGATACGCAAAATTGAACTGGCCTTCAAAGCCTGAAGAACGGGATGATTGAATCTCTTCGTTGTCGAGTAGTTTTTCGACTTCCAGTTTGGAAATTGAGATAGTGATTTGTGCCAGTACGGGAAGTGTTGTGGCAAGGTGATGGAATCTTCCACCGTAAGCTTCGTTTCTCCAGCGGATACTTCTGGAGACTGACGTATCTCCTGCGAGATCGCCCTCGTCAAATGTGCGAAGCGCAGTAACAGAAATGTGACTAGTCTGGTTGATAAAGCCATGAACTTTAAGGAAGCGATCTCCGAAACGAAAAGGAAGGCTTTCGTCGATAAGGTCTGGCGCGACATCTCGAATGAGCGACTCGCGACCCGACGCTACAATAGAAACCTTGTCCTTTACGACGGGGATCTCAATGCGGGCACTGCCGAGGAAAGGTGCAATCGAGGCCGAGCCCACGACTCTCTTCTTGTTTCCGTTCCTTGTTGTTACATCGACAACACTGGATAATCTTCCGCCATAACGAGCTCCATATCCTCCCGCATAGATGTCCGTATAGGAAATAATCTCAGACGGAAACGCTGAGTACAAGCCGACGATATGGACCGGCTTGTAGACGCGCATGCCATCAAGTAGAAAAAGGTTTTGGATCGGAGTACCGCCGCGGACGAAAAGCTGGCCACCGCGGTCACCAGCGGTCTGGAATCCCGGTGATGCGTTCAGATACGAGACAAGGTCTCCGGACAACCCCGGAACCGGAATCTTTTCAAGGTCAGAGGCTCGAATCGTCTCGAAACCGGCAATGCTCCCTGATCTTGTTTCCCTGCGTTCAGACTCTACGACGATATCATCCAATAACGCGTTATCAGGTTGAAGCGTCGCGTTGACAGTTTTGAGATCACCAAAATCAAAAGTGAGCGTGTCAACGATTGAAATATAGCCTACAAATGAAAACGTGATCGTGTACTCGCCCGGCATGATACGAGACAGCACGTACAATCCGCCAGCCTGGCTACTGGTGCCCATTAGCTGGCCATCCGAGGAACGGAGTGCCACGTTTACGCCCTGCAGTGGCTGCTCATCCTCCGCATCAACTACGAGGCCACGAACAGTCGCAAACTGAGCATGAGCAGGAATTGCGAAAGCTGCAAACACCAGGCAAACAAAGAGGTGAATTATATGCCTCTTGGACAGCAATACAAGTCTTCTTAAGTCGAGCGGCATACTAGACGGGGACGGTCCGCGGGGTTGAATATCTGCATAGAATCCCAAATCTAACGTTTGTAAGACCAATCTGTAATGAATTAACGAGTGACCAATATTTTTGGAACAGCGTGACCCGACTCTTAGTTTGTTTTCGAGCAAAAACCATTTAATAGGACATGTGTCCATGGGAAAACAGTACAAATGGATCGGATTTGCCTTGCTAATCGGCTTCCTCGGCCTCGCGTTTGCGGCTTCGCTCGGCGCCTTTGATAACAAGCACTATTACGAGGTCCCGCACGGCAGCCATACGCACTATGTTGCCAAGGACAAAGATCCAGAGCTTTCTATCTCGAATTTCCCTACGCGTCCACCGCGCGCCGGCGAACGCATATCGCCTACAGGTCAGTTCATACCTGACACATCAGCAGTGAACTAGAACAGTCGGGATCCAGGACCACCGGTGGGCCCGTCGTCGTCGCACCTTGAGTGCTGATTTTGAATGAGGTTAGAGGTCCCGAAAGTAATCCTCGTCGTCATCGTCCGACTGAAACGGGTCGAGCGACGAAAGCATTGAGCCCATCATGTCGGAATAGGAGATATCTGTAGACTCGGTTTCCTTACCGATCAGTGAGTGCTGGTGCAATCCTTCCAGGACGAGCTCCATCAGAGAAGCTTTTTCGACCGCGGTCGAAGAGGCGAAACGTTCAGTTACGAGTTGACGAAGTCCATCGACCCGGTCGAGAGCCGAAGCAAAAGTAGAAGCGGGCATGGAGGTCTCGAACTCTAACTTGTTGCCAGCAGCAAACCAGGTCAGAATTTTTTCGTAGGGTGTCTTGCCGACGCGCTTGTCGGCCGGATTAGGAAAATGAGTTCCGAAGACGGTACGCACCGCCTTTCCAACCAGGAGCCGGGCGACATTCTGAGCGCCTTCTTGTTCTCCCTCGTAGACTAATTCAATTTTTCCGGTTATTGCTGGCTCGATTGCATACAGGTCGGAGACCCTTGCTGTCGTCTCGTCCTCATTGTTTAAAATTGCTCGTCGCTCACATGCAGATACGAGATCTTCCAATGCTGCCCGGGTCATTCGAACGGATACGCCGGATTTCTGGTCAACATATTCACTGTGTCGTGCCTCCAGAGCTACATGCTCAATGATCTCCCGAAAGAAATGAGGAACGTTGACTGAAACGCCGGACCGGTCTTCCCATGCCTCTTGCCTGGTAATCGAGATTCCGGTTTCGATCGTCAGGGGATAGTGCGTAAAAATCTGGCTGTCAATTCTATCCTTCAACGGCGTGATGATATTGCCCCGATTGGTGTAGTCCTCCGGATTGGCCGAAAATACCATGAGGAGATCAAGAGGAAAACGAACATTGAAACCGCGAATTTGAATGTCCTGTTCTTCCATCACGTTTAACAATCCAACCTGTATGCGAGGCTGGAGGTCTGGTAGTTCATTGATGGCAAAAATTCCGCGATTGGTCCGCGGTATAATACCGAAGTGTATCACGTCTTCGTCGGCGTAAGACAGCTTGAGGTTTGCCGCCTTGATAGGGTCAATGTCGCCGATAAGGTCGGCCATGGTGGTGTCAGGTGTTGCCAGCTTTTCGGCATAGCGCTCGCTGCGATGCAACCATTGAATAGGAGTCTCATCACCTTTGACTGCGACAAGGTTTTTTCCGTAGCTCGAGATCGGGGCCAGAGGGTCGTCGTGGACTTCGCTGCCTGCAATTACCGGAACGTACTCATCGAGGAGCGACGGGAGAATTCGCAGAATGCGACTCTTTGCCTGGCCACGGAGTCCAAGGAGAATTATATCGTGTTTCCCGAGAATCGCGTTCTGAATCTGAGGGACGACGGTATCATCGTATCCGATAATCCCGGTAAAGACGTTTGAGCCGTCCTTGAGTCGTGCTATCAAATTGTGACGCAGTTCATCTTTAACTGTTTGCCGTTTATATCCGGATTCTTTCAGCTGTCCAAGCGTGCTGATTTCGGGTCTGTCCAATCTTCTACTCATAAAAAAGGTGATTAGCGCGGCGAAGAAGTCTATTCAGACCATTCGTACGTTTCGACTCTACCATCGGGTTTAACATAGGTTACCGCGAGCAGGTACGTGCCACTTCCGGAATGAAAAACGGAGAGGTCGGTAGGGAAGTACTCCTTGTTGAACGAAGGGTTTTCTCGTGTAAGAATTCGCTCGAGTGTGCCTTCTCGTGTAAACACATCAATCCGCGTCCAGCCAGGGCGCATGTTCAGAACGAAGATATATTTGTCTGTAAACGACGCCGAGGCAGTAAGCAGCGGTGGAGCGTGAGCATCACCCAGAAGAAATGATCGGGTCCTTGCGAGCATGGGAGAGTCGAAACCGGATAGTCGCAATGAATCGTGCTCGAGATCACTGTCAAAGATGTCAATCTGAGGCTGATATCCTCTGAGACTAATGAGCGAGGAATCGACGGACCGAAGGAACCCGGCCCACTGCCACGAGGCGCCAGGCAGGTCAATAGAATAAACAAGTTCTCCAGTGTCGCTGAACGTGGAAAGGGTTGCCGGGGCGCCTTCAGGTACAAGCTTCAGGTAGGTTTGCCCATCATGTACAACCGCATACCTGACCGAATTCTCTTCCAGGTTTCCTGTCTGTATTGAACTCCAGGTTCTTGACGAGTCGCCGACAATAAAGCGGATGACATTCGTTGCTGCGTCGAAGACGAAAGTTGTATCTCGTATTCTTCCGGCGAGAAAAGGGAGTGTGAGGGAAGAATCTATTGTTGTCAGATATGAGCCATCACTGGCGATTCGGTTTATTCGACCATTACCTACGTCGGCAACAAGTAACGTTCCCGTCGACTCAAACTGGATGGACCTTGGATATTCAAAGGGACGAGTGCCGTCACCAGAGGACAGTCCAAAAACTGTAAGGGTGTCTTCGACGGTTACCGCTGCAAGTTGACGAGATAATGAGTCGGCTGGAAACAGGTCGCGCGACTCCGTGCGTTTGCAAGAACTCGGCAGGCATCCAGCGAGCGTGATCAACAGAAAAAAGACAGTTAATGCTGTAGCAGGACGGTTATTCATACCGTCCGAGTTCCATACCCAGGGAGATCTGTCGTCCTGAACGAACAACGTCGAACGTAAGGTCGTCACCCGGGCGAAAGTCGTAGAGCCTGGCAACAAACGCGGCTCGGTTTTCGATCGGTTCTCCTTCGATGGCAATGATAACATCCCACGGTTTGAAACCGGCGAGTTCGGCCGGTGAGCTGGGGTCGATTCTTTCTACGAGAACGCCGGCAATTCTGCTCAAGGCCAGCTCCACAGCTACATTACGATCGACGTCAACACCGTAGAGTCCTGTATAGTACGAGCGATCTACTTTTCCCTGCTCCCGAAGCTCATCGACGATGCGACTTGCCTTGATGGCCGGGACCGCGAACCCGAGGCCGATTGATCCACCGGATTGCGTGAAGATAAATGTATTTACGCCAATGACTTCCCCAACAGCATTCACGAGCGGACCACCGGAGTTGCCTTGATTGATTGATGCGTCAGTCTGAATCATATCACGATAGACGTGACGATCCTTGAGCTCAAAATCGCGATCGATAGCGCTGACAACTCCCACCGTCACTGTAGGCTCAGTGGCTTCGAACAATCCAAACGGATTTCCCAGGGCAATGGCCCACTCTCCAACGATGGCGTCGCTGCTGGAAAAGGGGATGTAATGCAAAGGTTTATTACTGTCAACTTTCAGCAGGGCCAGGTCTGTAGCTTCATCACTACCCACGAGGGTTGCAGGGAGTGTTGATCCATCGTTGAATGAAACAGTGATCTCCGTAGCGTTTCCGGCTACATGGTGATTTGTCACGATATATCCGTCAGGTGAGATTACAAATCCCGAGCCCAGGCCCTGGACCTGGCGTTCGTATTCGCGATTTCGTCTGCCGCCAAAAAACTGTTCGAAGAACGGATCAGAAAAAAAGCTGTCGAATGGGTCGCGAACTTGTACTCGTTGGACGGAAATGACGTTTACACTTACAACCGCAGGGGTTGCATTGGCGACGGCTCTTGTTATTGCGGTCTGGCGCCCTTCAGATACAGAATTGTTGACAGCCGTGAGGTCAGGCGTCTGAGTAAGCTGTTGCGAGTTTGTCGACTGAGCATTGCATCCAATGCCTACAAAGACGCCAAGTAGCGACGCCAGGACAATACGATTGATCATACCTCGTACGAGTTGCGCTTTGAATGAACTCGTACTACGAGTGTGCCTTTAGTGAGTTTCTACCTCCTAACTAGCAACCACAGTCGTTTGGGTCGACGGAAGCACTCGTTGGTGAGCAGTCGAAGAGCCCAAAATGTTCGGATCTATCACCGACGATGGTGAAATGTTGGCCATACCGCGTTTCTTCCAGCATAGCGGCTGTGTTTCCGCAGACGGTGACGGGCATGTTCCGCTCAAAGACATGGTGATCGTCGAGCGTAAAGGAGTGTGGATTCTCTGCAATAGTGCCTCGATAGTAGGCCACCTGTCCATAATTCTCACACTGGTCCTCAATACTATCACCGAGCTTAAAGACGCGCACCGTTTTTGAGGTAAAGCAGATATTGCCGACTCGGCGCTGGATCTGTTCATTGTCGATGGTGATTTCCCTGCTGGTTACAACTCGGAAATCCTGGACGCCAATGTCTCGTAGCATCCTTCTAAAATCTTCCGTGTACATGGCTCCACCCAGGCATTCGCCATACAGCTCCGGATCATTAGAGATAGAGGAGGGGATCCGCCTGTCTGCAAATACATCAGAAAAGAATAGCTCGCCGCCCGGTTTCAACACCCGTAAAATCTCCTCGAAGACGGCGCGCTTTTCAGGGGAGAGATTAATGACACAGTTAGAAATTACGACATCGATCGAGTTGTCTTCTATTCCGACGGTACGGAGATCCTCTATATATCCAAGTCGGAAATCGATGTTGGGTTCAGTGTATCCAAATCTAGCCGTCTGAAGATCGACGTGGCGTTGAGCTACGTCGAGTTGTTCAGCTGTCATGTCCACACCAATTACAAAACCTTCCGGCCCGACGAGTTTGGACGCAACGAAAGCATCGCGTCCGGTCCCGCAGCCCAGGTCAAGGACGGAGGTACCGTCGAGTCCAGGAGGAAGCGGTGAGCCACAACCGTAGAATCGGGTCAGAATTTCGTCATCGATAAGAGACAGTGCTGCCTTTACATGAGACGGTAAAGTGTCTGTTGTGCAGCAGGCATTTGTTTTGAGATCTCCCGTGGTTTGCAGGGTTTTCCCGTAGTATTCCCTCACCGAATCGAGAGTAGATGGCATTTGCATACAGAATTTCGAGTTTATTGTCGCGTATGATTTATTGGTGTCACATGAGCGTGAGTTATTACGACAATAGTTGATACAAAAAAAGCGTACGACTTTCGTCGTACGCTTTGATTTGCTGATTAGCAATAACTAGGCGTCCAGATTAGGTATCCGGATTTGTTGGCCTGGATAGATCAGGTCAGGATCTTTTATTACTTCGCGATTGGCTTCGAAGAGGGCCTGCCATTTCATGGCGTCGCCGTACTCTCCTTTAGCAATCTTTGATAGAGAATCACCTTCTTTCACGGTATAGAAAACCGGCTTGTCTGCAGCAACTGAAAGATTGTCGATAACCTTTTCGACGCCTTCAACATTTCCTGCAAGCAGAATCGCTTTCTCACGGACAGCTGCCGTTTCGACAGTGCCTCCCATTGTGACTGTCCCATCTGCGAAGCTGACGGAAAGATCTTGAACTTTTCCACCGAGTGAATCGGTGATGTCTTGCTTAATTTCTTCGGCCTCGCGACCAGGCATGACTTTCTTGCCAATACCTTTTAAGAAGCTAAATAAACCCATTTACTAAAACTCCTATCGATTATGTTAAACGGACGGAATGATCGGAAGAGGAACGTCGGAGCCGTCCTTGCACGCTTTGTATTCACGATCAACAGGCAATATACAAACCGGATGCCCGATCGCGAAAAGGTCAAAGAAACCGTGCGACAGGCGAGAAGTGTGCTATCTAGTGACACAAAAGTGTGGCAGAATACTACAGAATTGGTAAAAGTAGGTGTCAACGCACACTTGGCATGAATCCTGATCTAGCCGTCGAATAACGATGCGCCAGGTATTATCTTTACCTAGCAAAGGGCAGTCATCTTGACAGCTTGGCATCAAATTGCTTAATTAATTTAATAGTTCACCAAACGATTCCACGAGGAATATTTTCATGGCAAAGCTGACCACCATCGAAGGTGTTGGACCAGTGATCGAAGCCAAGCTTAAGAAAGCTGGTGTTGGATCGGTCGAATCACTCTTGAAAATCTGCTGCGACAAAAAAGGTCGCAAAGATATCGCTGCTAAAACGAATATCGAAGAACAGAAAATTTTACGGTTCACGAACCACGCAGATCTTATGCGCATCAAAGGCGTCGGCGGGGAATATTCTGAGCTTCTCGAAGCCGCAGGCGTCGATACTGTTGTGGAACTGGCGCAGCGTAACGCAGAGAACCTGCATGCAAAGATGAACGAAGTTAATGCAAAGAAAAAACTCGTTCGTCAAGTTGCATCTCAGTCACAGGTAACTGGCTGGGTAGCACAAGCTAAAAAACTGAAACGCGTAGTTACTCATTAAAACGCGTTTAATAGTCCGATCCTTTTGGGGTCGGACTTTTTTGTCTCATTGATATGTTAAATCAGGTAGTTCAATGTCCATAGCAAAAGTAATTGAAGTAATAGCAGAAGGGAAAACCATCGATGATGCGGTACAGAACGCAGCATCGGAAGCCGGTAAGTCTGTCCGTAATGTCAAGACTGTTTTCGTAGATTCGATTCAGGCCCTGATTGACGACGGGAAAGTCAAGAAGTACCGCGTTAATTGCAAAGTGACTTTTGTTGTCGACTAACGTCAACGACACAGCACTACGTTAAAGGGGTGGCGATCAATTCGTCACCCTTTTTTATTTTCAAGCACCTTCGACAATATCTCAACCAAGTACCGACAGTAGAAGGCGGACGACGACGATCAGCGCTATGACCGCAAAACCTTTTCTCAATACCTCTCTATTTACACGGTGCGCGACCTGCACTCCCATTCGTACAGTCAGAATCGATGGTACCGCCAGCAGCAAGGCTGTGCCAATGTCGACATAGCCCATAGACACCGGGCTAACACCTGAAATTCCTCCTCCGAGTAACATGTAGCTGACGACGCCTGTCATCGAAATGAAGATGATTGTCCCGCTCGAGGTGGCAATGGAGCGAATCATGCTCAAACCCAGGCCTTGATGGAACGAAGGTACGAGAACCACTCCGCCGCCGACCCCTGCTATCGAACTAACCGTGCCCGCCGCACTGCCTACCAGAAAGTAGAATAGGCCGCTGGTACGGCGTCGGTTTTCAGATTCGTCGTTGGATCCAGCTCGGTTGAAGAGCATCCTGAAAACAACGCCAAGTAAAATCACGGAGAAAACGACTTTGAATACGTCGCCGTCGAACCATTCCCGGGTTGTAACGAAGCGCGTCATCAAGACGATGGCAAGCGAAGCTCCAAGGCCAACCCGGATAGAGATGGGCCATTCGACAACATCTTTTTTGTCCTGAAACCATGCACTAAAGGCGGCAGCAATGGTAGTGCAGAGAAGACTGGTACCAATTACAAGTGGGGCAATGATTATCGGGTCAACACCGACCGCCTCGAAGTAGAAATATAGAACCGGAGCGAAAATGATTCCGCCGCCAACGCCGATTATACCCGCAACAAATCCTGCTGCCAGTCCTCCGAGTACCAAAATAACTACGTGTTCGACAGGCATGTATTAGTTGATATTTAGGATAGAGCTGTATTTATCGGCATCGATAGCGAGTCGTGCTGCTTCGGCCAGGGTCGGGTCTGAAATTGCCAGGGTGCGGATTAATTCCCGGCTGCTCATGTATCGCGCAAGTATTTCTTTTCGGAGGAGCCGTTTGATTTCAGATTGATACCGATCGAAATCGGCGTGCTTTTCTGTTGCGAGAGCTTCTGAGACGACCTCGAGAGCGCTGTCACTATAGTTAGCCGAGATCAAGGATTGTCTCAGGTCTTCAAGGATTAACTCGGAGCGTGTCGTGAATTCGAATTGTTGTCCGTCCAGCCACTCAACGAACGCATCAAGGATTGCATCCGTTACCTCGAATGTAGCATCCACATTCGGAGTCGTCCCGGAAAAGTAATTGGCGAAAAAGAAGAAGGCGGAGCGGCGTTGAAGAGCATCAATCAAATCACTTTGTACGATACTCCGGGTGCCGATGTCCGGATCGATTCCACCGCCGTCGAGAACAGTTCTTCCATTCTGAGTCGAAAATTGCCGTCGTGGTGATATTCCAATAGCTGCATCAGTCCCAGTATGGTAGCGCTGAATGCTGCGTCCACTGGGAGTGTAGTATCGAGCTGTTGTTATCTTCAATGAGGTATTGTAGGGCAGGCGGTTAACAACCTGTACGAGCCCTTTTCCAAATGATTGATTGCCGAGGATCACTGCTCTGTCGTGATCCTGCAGCGCACCGGCGACAATTTCACTGGCCGAGGCACTGATTTCGTTTACGAGCACGAATAACGGCCCCGTCGGATAAAGGGGTTGACCCTCTGTTTTGAAGAGCTGTGCACTTTCCGTTGCCCGGCCTTGCGTAGAAACGACGGGATTCCCTGAAGGCATGAACAACGATACGATGCCCACGGCTTCACTAAGTAGCCCGCCGGGATTGTCGCGTAGGTCCAGAATCACGCCGCGACTTTCTGTTGAACTCAACAAGGAGTCCAGCGTCGATTTTACCTCACCGGCAGCATTGCGACCAAAACGCTCTAACTTAATGAGCGAAAAATCGTTGTTGTCGACCGAGATGTTTCCTGCGAATGATACATTGCTGACGGATACCACGGTCCTTGTGAGTAAAAATTCCAACTCTGACTCAGTACCCTCTCTCGAGAGAACAACTTTGACGACCGTGCCGGGTTCGCCACGAAGCAGGTTGTAGGTATCAGAGGCTGAGAGTTCGCTAACATCGACATCGTCGATTTTCAGGATAGTATCACCCGTACGAACACCCTGAATGTATGCCGAAGCACCCGCTTCTGGAGAATCGACAATAATTCGGTCGTTCCGTCGGCTGATACTGAGTCCCGGCGATCCTGTTTTTCCACGAACAGCGATGCTGATTTGCTCATTCGTGGCCTCATCGAAAAACACGGTATACGGATCCAACTCATCGAGCATAGCCTGGATACCCGACCGCATCATTCGCTCCGCATCAACCTCGTCGACGTAGTTCAGCACCAGGTCCTCGTAGATGGATCCGAATATCTCGAAGTTTTTCCGGATGGCGAAGTAGTCATCATCGAGATCGTGAAATGCGAGAGACGATCCAAGTAGTATCGGGAGTATCGTAACACCGAAGAGCACACGCTTCATAACATCAACCATTATTGTGTTGAGAGCTAGGTACAGGGTCGCTTCTGCTTCCGTTCCTGAGACGGGTGTTTTCCCGATCGTGTTCGCGGGGGCCTCCACTTCCTCCTCCCCGTCGGCAACTTAACACATACGGCAATGAGGGTGTTAATAAGAAAATGCTAGAAGAAGCCTAGGAAACTTCCTAGGAAAAATCCTAGGAAATACAACGCCCATCAGGAAGTGCTGAATACTCCTTACTCACTACTTCAGAGCTTCGGCGAGTTCCTTCTCGCGACGCCGCTCCACGAAAGCCGAAATAGTTATAGAAAGTTGATACAACAAGAAAAGCGGCACAGCAACAAGGACCATCGACAAAGGATCAGGGGGTGTAAACATGGCACCCAAAAACATGATCACAACGAAAGCATATTTGCGATAAGTACGCATTAGCCTCGGCGTGAGAATTCCAATCTTCGATAAGAAGTAAACTCCGACGGGAAGCTCGAAAAGTATTCCTGCACCAAAAGCCCAGAATGTTACCATACTGAAGTAACGGGTAATATCGAAGTCGTTTACTATCTGATCAGAAATCTGATAGTTCGAGAAAAATTGCAAGGCGAACGGCGTTATGATGCAGTAGCCAAAAGATATCCCCAGCATGAAGAAGAATGTTGCGAAAACCGCTGAAAAACGCAGTCCCTTTTTCTCCGTACGATAAAGTCCAGGCTCAATGAACTTCCACAAATAGTAGACAAACACCGGTGACCCCAGTATGGCTCCGACCGCCAGGATCGTTCCCCAATGAGCAAAGAATTGACCCGTGATAGTTCTATTCTGCAGGTCGAGGTCTACCGCATCTATGTTTAGAATATTGTAGACGAAAAAGTCTGCTTTTGCAGGCCCGAGGAGCAAAACATCAATAATCCACCTGCTAAAAAATGCTGCTACAATGGTGGTCAAAACGATGCCAGCACCTCCCCGGATGAGCGCCCATCTGAATTCCTCAAGATGATCGAGGAATGGCATCTCCACCAACTCCTCGGTACCTTCCACAGGGGCACCATCACCCGAACTTATCGGGGTTCGAAGCGCTGAGGGCAATAAACGGTCGAAAATTTTCATTGTGATGTTGCGTGACCGTCAGAATGTGAATCTGTGAGGCGATCAGAGCCATCGGCAGATTCAGTGCTGCGTAAATTCAGGTCAAGGAGAGAATCTACCCAGATGTTTCGCTGTTCTATTTTCTCTTTCCCGCCACTCCATGTGAAATTGAATAACGTCATTATCCCCACAACGCTGTATCCGTCCGATTCTGCCAGGTCAACGGCTTTGAGTGCACTTCGACCACTGTTAAGGATATCGTCAATCAAGACAACGGGTTTAGACCGGTCTACGGGACCTTCAACAATCCGCCTCCGGCCATGCGATTTTCGGTGCTCCCGTATGAATCCCCCCTTTACAATTCCGGGCTCACAGCCGCTCAGGATTGATGATACAATGGCATATGATCCGAAACCGAATCCAAGCACCTGGTAAACCTGCTTCTCCGCCAACCTTTCGGACAGGGCTCGCCCCACTCGTTGAAAGCAAGCAGAATCAAGCATTGGAATGCGCGTGTCCAGCAACCAACCGATCTTATTGCCCCGCGGGTCGGTGATTGTCTCATCACTGCTGCGGACCAGCGCAAGGTCATAGAGTTGCCGGCCCAGCGCAATCAGGTCGTCCTGAGAAGCATCAAGTTTGCCAGCTTCCTTTGCAGTAGAACTATTTGCGCCACCAATTCCCATCTTACCTTCCCGCATTCAGTTCTAGGCAGTTACAAAATCATAGAGAGGAAACTTCTTGCAGATCGCTCTAACTTCAGATCGAACCTGTTTGATGACGTCCTCGTCACTCACGTTCGTCAGCACCTTGTCGATGAGCGTCGCAATTACTTTGAACTCTCCCGGCCCAAGATTGCGACTGGTCATCGCAGGACTTCCCAGTCTGATTCCGCTCGTCACAAATGGACTTTGATCGTCAAACGGTACCATATTTTTATTCACCGTGATCTCAGCCTGGCCCAGTGCCGCCTCAGCAGCTTTCCCCGTAATACCCTTGTTGCGCAAGTCAACAAGTATGAGGTGATTGTCGGTGCCGCCAGAGACAAGGTTGTAGCCTTTCTCAACGAAAGCGTCTGCCATTGCCTTGGCGTTCGTAATAACGTTCTCACTGTAAGTCTTGAAATCCGGTGCCAGCGCCTCCTTGAATGCAACAGCCTTTGCTGCAATAACGTGCATCAGGGGTCCACCCTGCATCCCGGGGAATACGGCCGAGTCAAACAACTCGCTCATCATCTTTACACGCCCACTCTTCGGAGCAACTTTGCCAAGTGTATTTTCGAAATCCTCTCCGATGAGTAGCATTCCTCCACGCGGTCCGCGAAGTGTCTTGTGGGTAGTAGTACTCACGATATGTGCATACGGCATCGGCGAGCTTAACAGTCCGGTCGCAATCAATCCCGCAGTGTGCGCCATGTCCATCCACAAAAATGCTCCCACCTCATCGGCGATCGACCGAAAAGCTTCGTAGTCAAAATCACGAGGATATGCACTGGCACCAATGGAGATCATTTTCGGATTAATTTCCCGCGCCTTGTCACGCACCCGGTCCATATCAATCCGGCCAGCATTCGGACCATCCTTCTCCACTCCGTAATACTCAGCCTTGTAGAGGATCCCCGAAAAGTTAACCGGGCTGCCGTGTGTCAAGTGCCCGCCATGAGACAAGTCGAGTCCGAGGAACGTGTCGCCCGGATTCATAAGTGTCAGATAGACGGCAGCGTTCGCCGACGCTCCCGAATGTGGTTGTACGTTCACCCAGTCGCACGAAAAAAGCTCCTTCGCACGCTCGCGGGCAAGCTCCTCCGCTTTATCCACAAACACACAGCCGCCATAGTATCGTTTCCCGGGCAGCCCTTCAGCATACTTGTTAGTCAAAGCAGAACCCATCGCCTCCATCACCGATCGAGATACAAAGTTCTCAGATGCAATAAGCTCCAGTCCGTCGTTCTGGCGCTCGACCTCATCCTCAATGATTTTGAAGATTTCTGGATCAGTAGCGTGAAGTTCGCTCATGTTTAGGATGCCTCGTTATAAGTTCTGTTATTAATCCATTCGGATAAATCTACCACCGATACCAAGATAAGACCACGCATCGTCGTCTTCATCCCGATCGACATCATCGCCAACCGTGAATCGGCTGAAAAATACATAATTCTTTCGGTCAGAGATCTGATCGACATAATCTCCAGCAAGACTGGAGCCGGCCTGAGCCAGAGCCCTCCCCACTGCGTTATCACCCAGTTCATGCTCGAGGTAGTCCCGAGATTGTGCGTGCGTGAACGCTTTGAAATCTTCCATTGACGGATTCGAAAAAGCGAGCCAACCGAGGAAGATAACTAGTAGAGCAAAAGTCAGTTTTCCTTTCATGATCGTCCAATTCTGTCTAATTGGTCATGGCATAAACGAGAATATTGGTCCCCATCTGCAGTGCTTCTCGTCGCTTATCCTCTGTATCATTGTGTACGTCTTCCGGCTCCCAGCCGTCGCCAAGATCGGATTCATACGTATACAAAACTACGAGCCGACCCACAGGATCAAATAATCCGAATGCCTGTGCCGGTTTGTTGTCATGCTCGTGGATCTTGGGAAGACCGTTCGGAAAATTAAAATGAGATCTGAAAATCGGGTGGCTGTTAGGAAGCTCTCGGAATTCCTGATCCGGAAAGACTTTGGCCATCTCACGCCGGATGTGCTTATCAATTCCGTAGTTGTCATCGATATGCAGGAACCCACCGCCAAGCAGGTATCTCCTCAAATTTATCGCTTCGTCGCTTGTGAACGTTACGTTACCATGTCCGGTGAGATACAAATATGGATAGCCGAACAGCTTGACGTTGCTCAACTCTACGACCTCTTCTTTCGGAGCCACGTCTAGCAGTGACTCGGATCGGACAAATTTCAAGAGCTCCGGTAACGACTGAGGGTCGCTATACCAATCTCCGCCACCACCGTATTTTACACGCGCTATCTGGAACGTGTGACTATTCTGAGCACTAACTTCCGGCCCGGAAAGCATCAAAAACGCCAGTAACAGTAATAATATTCGCATAGATCTGTACATTCGAAAAAATGCTACGAATAGTACATTCATTTGTTTGGAGATTTAACGCTATCAGTAATATTAGTAGCCAGATCAACACAGAAAGGTATTCGGCAGCCCGGATAGTATCGTGCCTACAAAATTCGGATCATTGCTCACTCCTCTCAGAGCAGCGGCAGCGCTGGCCCTCACGCTGCCTTGCCTTCATTCTGGATTATCCCAGGATTTTCGGGGTGTTCAAGAGCCCCTTTACCCGTACCAGTACTATCTCCACGCCATAGAAGTCGAGGATGCCTGGAAGCATACGTCCGGGAGCCCGGATGTCATAGTCGCAATTATCGACGAAGGAATGACCCCGCATCCCGAAATCCCGTCAACGCGTCTGCTACCGGGTATTGACTATTGGGACTCCGACGACGATCCGACTCCATTCGGAAATGGCAGTCATGGCATGGCATCAGCAGGCATAATTGGCGCTGCTCACAATGGCCTGGGAATTGCCGGAATTGCCCCGGGTGTTCGAATAATTCCTATCCGCATTTTCGATCGGGGTGATTTACGTGGGTCGACACGGTCGGCACGCATGCAATCGATTGCGGATGCTATCGATTTCGCCTGGCAGAATGGAGCAGCTATCATCTACACCGGGTGGGGTATTACCGAAAGTAATGGCGATCCCGATCATCTGCAGTTCGATGCAATCAACTTGGCGATTGAACGCGCTACCACGCTGGGACGAGACGGACTCGGAGCAGTCCTCGTCGCTGCCGCGGGAAATCATGCGAACACGCTCGGCAATATTCTAGCCTACCCGGCCAGCCACCACGCTGTAATCTCGGTCGGTGCTGTCGACAGATCGAATGAAAAGTGGCCATATAGCGTTGCCAGTGATTCGCTCGACCTGGTCGCACAATCCGGTGCGTTGGTGGAGGGCCCGGAGCTCATCATCGGAGGCTGTAACTTCGAAAGTTCAGATTTCTTTAGATACCACATGAACGGCGACGTTTGGACAACGGAACTAAGCTCCGTGTCGGACGACTGGGAGGTAGGCTGGAACCCCGGGAACTCGGGAATTTGTGAGCGTGGGTTCGCTCAATATGTGTGGACAATGGACGGGCGAGACGAGCCTAAACCGGCCCCGGGATTTACCGCGCATTTTGGCGGTACGTCGGCTGCCGCTCCGCAGGTGGCCGGGGTGGTTGCTTTAATGCTTGCCCTGAACGATCAACTGACCTGGGCAGACGTCAAGCAAATCCTGCGACTAACAGCCACTGATCTCGCAACACCGGGATGCGACTCGAGGACCGGGTGTGGGTTGGTCAATGCTGCTGACGCAATAGCATATACCCTGGACAACTTTGGTAATACATCCGTTGCTCGGCGGGAACAGCAGACACTCGAGTTGGAAATTTTTCCGACTCCGGCCGTCGATCGTGTGACAATAAAGTTCAGCCTCAAGAACCGCGATCAATATCTCGAGATAAGCGACCTACTGGGAAGAAAGGTGCCCCTAACCTTGCTTCAAGAAGACCTGGACCAGTATACATTGGATGTCTCCGGGTGGGCACCCGGCATCTACTTCGTCCGCGTAGCCGCATCATCGGGTCCAGCCCAAACCGGATTGCTCGTGACGCAATGACATCTGGCCAATCCCTTTCAGGTTGCTGAGCAAGCCGATTGAGATTCCAGTAATTCAGTAGCGGTTGCAAGTAATTCGGCTCGTACTGGTTTCGCGCGCTCTGCAAAATCCTGCTGACGCCGCCTGTAGTATTCTGTCCCGGATTCCGTCTCTATCTTTATCGGCTCCAGACCAATTGACGACATGTCGTACGGAGAGGCGCGCATATCCACAACCCGGATATCGAGCGCAAGGAAGAAGGATCGTCCCAGTAATTCACTCGACACCCACGGGAAAAGTTTGAATGCCCATTTGTACAGATCCATGTTCGTGTGCAGGCAACCAGGCTGTTCGAACTCCGACGACGCGCTCCGGGAAAGCTCAGTCCTGTTCATCGGACGCGCACCGGGTGTAAAAAATCTGTATGCGTCGAAGTGAGTGCAGATGAGTGACTGGCTGCTTACAACGTCATCGGTCTGCTTTCTACCTAGTCGCAACGGAAACTGTGGATGACGAACATCTTCTTGCTCAAACACCATCGCCCATTCATGCAGGCCATGACATCCGAGTAGAGGCTTTCTCTGCGACGTGTTTTGCAAGATCTTTACGATCCACTGAAGCCCCTCCATCCTGTGATTCGGGTACGTAGTCCGGTCAACAAAGAACACATCCCCGCTTTGCGTGAGATACTCGCTGCCAATTTCCAACTCGGACGAATCGCCTTGCAGCATTCGGTTTATGCCCGGGGACCACTTGAGAAGATGAGATGGTCGATATGCATAGTATTCAAAGAGGAAATCCATCACAGGATCTTTTGTACCACGATTTCTTGCGTCCAGGTACGGTCGCATTACCGGAAGGAGCGCATTGACGTGAGTAGTTTGAAGCTGCATCCACTCATGGCGAGACAATAGTGCCATATTATCGGTGTGCACTCTCTTCACGCTTCCGCTACTGTAGTCAGTGTGTCTTTGATTTTCATGAGTCATCCAACTTCACGTGTTACATTTTTTACCCGGACGTCGGTCAAATAAATTATCTGCAGACCAAGAACACCATGACAGAAATTCAGTTAGAACGGTGACCCACTATCTGCATATTCTAACATCAGCATGAAACGAGTACTAAGAGCATTCATCATTTCTGCGTGTGCCACTGCTGCCGCTGGCCTCGTGATGACCTACTTAAAAGATAGCAAAGAAAACGCTGACACAGAGTCCACGTCAAAGTCAGCGAAATTGAAAGCGATGGTTGCAGAACAGGAGGAGGCGCTTCTCACGGAGTTGGAATCGTACGTCTAAGTAATCGCTAACCTCTTATCTATCCGTCCGGATAACTACGTCACTCCAGTCTAGTACGCCCAGTTTACGAGCTCGGGGAACAGGATAATCAGCAGCAAGCCGATCAACTGGATCACTATAAAGGGGACCACTCCTCGATAGATCTGGGCCGTCGTCACCTCAGGAGGAGCAACTCCTCGCAAGTAGAAAAGGGCGAACCCAAAGGGCGGGGTCAGGAATGAGGTTTGCAGGTTCATTCCGATCATTACGCCAAACCAGACAAGATCGACCCCGAGAAGTGTTGCGGCGGGCGCTAGAAGAGGCACGATGATGAAGGCAATTTCGAAGAAGTCGATGAAAAAGCCGAGGATGAAGATTGTGATGTTCGCAACGATCAAGAGTCCTATTACTCCTCCGGGCAAATTTGTTAGAACGCCTTCGATCCACAGGTCGCCATTCAGGCCTCTGAATACAAGAGCGAACGCTGTCGACCCGATCAACAAGAACATTACCATGGCCGTAAGCTTGGTTGTCTCATCCATCGTCTCCCGCAGTCCTTTCAGTGTCAGGCGCCGATTGACAGCTGCCAGGAAGATAGCACCGAGGGCTCCGAGTGCGCCGGCTTCCGTTGGTGTGGCAACGCCAGCGAATATGCTACCCAAAACAACGAGAATCAGCAACAAGGGAGGAAGCATTACGAGTAAGACGCGCTTGCCGAGTTCTCGAGCATCAAGGGACCGCTCGGATTTTGGTAGCGCCGGTGCAGACTCTTTATTAAGAAGCGCCTTGCCGAACGCAAACACGGCGTAGAGCAGCGCCAGCATTACTCCGGGTACGAGAGAACCAAGAAAGAGATCTCCAACAGGTACACCGAGTTGATCGGCGAGGACAACCAGTACCACAGAGGGAGGGATTATTTGCCCGAGCGTTCCAGAGGCAGTTATCACGCCAGCAGATAATTCGTGAGAATAGCCGTATTGAAGCATGATCGGCAGCGATATCATGCCCATGGCAACAACCGATGCCCCGACGACGCCTGTAGCTGCAGCCAAAAGGGCGCCCACAAATACGACTGCCAGGGCAAGTCCACCCCGCATAGGTCCGAACAACATCCCGATCGTCTTCAGCAGGTCCTCTGCCAGCTTCGACTTTTCAAGCATTGTCCCCATAAATATGAAAAAGGGAACAGCAAGCAGGACGTAGTTAGACAAGATACCGAAAGTGCGATCCGGCAACGCATACATCAGGCTCCATGAAAATAGTTCTAGCTCGACGCCGACGAATGCGAAGATGAGAGCAGTACCACCGAGCGAAAAAGCAACTGGATAACCTGAAAAAATGAGGAGAAGGGCAACCGCAAACATCAACGGTGCTAAAATGTCGCCACTCATTCGCTTTCCTCTGTAGTAACCGTATCCGGCTTCAAGAGTGTTGCCAGTGACGTAATCGCTAACGAAATCCCCTGCAGGGATAGCAAGACAAATGCGAGTGGAATGATAGTGCGAATCGGATACCGCGGCAGCCCGCCCGGGTCAGGCGAGACTTCCATTACGGCCCATGAGTTGACGACTGAAGGTACTGACTTCGCCATCAGGACTACGCAGAATGGAAGTAGAAAGAGAAGAGTGCCGATCAGGTTGATCCAGGCCTTTCCTTTCGCGCCTAGTCTTCCATACAGAACGTCTACGCGAACGTGAGCATCTTGCTGTAAGGTATATGCACCGGCGAGGAGAAAAATCATTCCAAACAAATACCACTGTAGCTCGATGTACATGTTCGAACTTAAACTCAAACCAGTAAATCGATCCAGGTAGCGTACGACTGCATTGTAGCCTCCGATGACAACCGTCGCGAGAGTCAGCCAGTAGACGACTTTGCCAGTTCCAATACTGAACCGGTCTATTGCCTCTGCAAACGAAACAAACTTCTTTAACATCAGCCTTCCCTACTTGAAAAGAGATCAATCATCGTCAGAGCGCGCGTATTTGTTGACACGTTTTTTAAGAGATTCTTTTTGATCTCTCGAGTCCCAGTAGTCAAGGCGATCGCGAATGGTCCGTTCATAGCCTACTTCCGACGGTTGATAAAAAAACGTGCCCTGGAGTCCATCCGGAAGATATTGTTGCGGTACGTAATGGTTATGATAAGCATGCGGGTACATATACCCTTTTCCATGACCGAGCGCCGCGCCATCCCTGTTCGCATCCTTCAAAGGGTCGGGGACCTCGCCGGTTCGCTCATCTGTCACAAACTTAAACGCATCAAAATAGGAAAGTGTGGAGTTACTTTTTGGAGCAGTAGACAGATACAAACAACATTCGGCAAGATGGAACTGGCCTTCAGGTAAACCTACATAGTCAAATGCCTCTGCGCATGACATGGCAACTTGAACCGCCCGTGGGTCTGCCAACCCTATATCTTCTGCAGCAAAAACAATCATGCGTCGGAAAATATATCGTGGATCTTCTCCTGCATACACCATTTTTGCCATCCAATACAATGATGCATCCGGATCTGAACCGCGGAGACTCTTAATGAAAGCCGAGATGGTATCGAAGTGCGCATCACCTTCCTTATCATACAACACTGCACGTTTCTGGATACTGTCCTCCGCGACGTCCATACTGATGTTGATTATTCCATCAGCGTCGGGTTCAGTCGTCTCAATCGCCAACTCCAATGCATTAAGCAACGAGCGCGCATCACCATTCGCTACATTGATAAGATGCTCACGCGCATCGTCTGCAAGCTGAACGTTCTTGTCACCGTAGCCCCGGCCATGGTCAGTGAGGACAAAGGTGATTATTCTTGAAAGATCTGTGTCTTCGAGGGATTTCAATTCAAACACCCTAGATCGGCTAACCAACGCTTTGATCACTTCGAAATAGGGATTTTCAGTCGTGGCACCGATAAATGTCACCGTGCCGTTTTCGACATGTGGTAACAAGGCATCTTGTTGCGCTTTGTTAAAACGATGTACCTCGTCTACAAAGAGAATCGTCCGCTGCTGATGGTGCTTTTGATGGCTCCGGGCCTGTTCGACGGCTTCCCGAATATCTTTGATACCAGCCAGCACCGCATTAAGTGACACAAAGCGCGCGGAAGTAGTATTGGCAATGATGCGCGCTAACGTCGTCTTACCAGTTCCCGGCGGCCCCGCGAGAATAACGGACGTCAAGCGATCCGCCTCTATGGCACGACGTAGGAGCTTCCCCGGTCCGAGAATATGATGCTGACCAATAAACTCATCAAGAGACTGCGGCCGCATACGATCCGCCAGCGGTGCTCGAGAAGTGCGAAAATGATCTCCTCGTTCGTCGAAAATGTCGTTCATAACTTACTGCCTCGAAGTGCGAACAACTAATCTAAAGAATTGATATCCCGCCCAAAAATTTCCAGCATACCTTTCTCGAACAATCTCGCGCCACCCTGTGAGGGGTGACGAACGTAGTGCGAGTCGATCCCCAGGTGTGACAGTTGACTTTCGGCACGTCGTCCAAGGGCAAGTACCTTCATGGGTCGGAAAAGCTCGAGCACCAGCGCCGTGATCTTCGAAAACTCTTTTATTTCGTCGCTCCGCGGCGTTCGAATTGAGTCAGGTTCACCGGCATGATGCGGATGGAAAGGGACGGCATTCCACACTACGAACTGATCTGCGTACCCCTGCAGTACCCGCCAGAATATGCCAGCACTATACTCCGCCCGAGGCTCCCCAACAGTACACGGGCGTCCTGCAATCGGGAAATTGTCCTGGATCAGTTGCACCTCCGACGTAATTGGGATTCCCGTATACCGACATCCCCACGGTCCGGGGGCTTCAGCAAGAATAAATGTCGCCGGGGGCTCGTCATACATTGAGAGATAGGTTGAAAGTTGGGCTGTGCGTGTTTTGTACGCTTCAGCTTCGTCTTCAGGTAGCGAGTCTCTGTATTGATTGAACAAATCGGGCCGACTACAGAACGACATGACCTCGTTCAGGACCTGCGATTGTATTGGCGGTGACTTCACTATTTGCGGGTTACCTCGGTTAAGGGCTGGCTGCAGTACTTGCAGTACCTCGCGTCGTCATCATGACCACCAACCCGGCATTCAGCACAAAACCGTTGGCTTGACCGCGCCGACGCGACCATTTCTGCGGTTACAATTCCCGTCGGAACGGCGATGATTGCATAGCCCATAATCATGACGATGGATGCCAGCACCTGTCCCAGATTTGTTTGCGGAGAAATATCTCCGTACCCAACTGTAGTCAGCGTTACGATTGCCCAATAGATACTCCTCGGAATCGAAGTAAAACCGTTTTCCCTGCCCTCTATCAGATACATGAGTGACCCGAGAATGACGACGAGTGTCAGCACCGCAGACATGAAAATCAGAATCTTGTGGCGACTCTGTCGAAGTGCCTTCATGAGGATGTCTGCTTCCGACAGGAACCGGGCCAGCTTCAGTACCCGGAATACTCGGAGGATTCGGAGCAGTCGAATAACTACGAAAAATTGTGCACCTGGGATGAGGAGAGACAGGTAGGTCGGAATCGTGGCCAGTAGGTCAATAACACCGAAGAAGCTGGTCACATATTTCAGAGGCCTGGCGGCACACAGGAGCCTCAAAACATACTCAATGGTGAACAGAATGGTGAACAGCCATTCAAGAACCGCAAGCGTCGTAGCATACTCCGTTCGTACCGACTGGATGCTTTCACACATCACGGTAACAACGCTCAACATGATGATGATAATGAGCGCAATATCGAATGCTCGTCCCGAAGGCGTTTCAGCGCCAAAAATTATCGCATTCAGCTTGCCCCGCCATCCAGGCAATGCCGCAAGTTGCGGGTCGTCACTACGTAGAGCCATATCTCATGTATGTCAAAGGTTGTTGCAAATGTACAAATTAGACTGACTAGTAGTCGAACGGAGCAGCCGACAAATATACTTCGCGAGGTCGAGGACGATGAATCCTCTATGCGTACCACGTGTTAGCGATAATATCGCTAGTTTGAAAGATACCCTCTTTGTATTTTCCGCGACCCGATTGAGGCAATTTGTACGGCTGAAGTCAAGTATGGATGAAGGCCACGATGATCCTGGATCGCGTTTAGTGGCAACGATAATAGCCAATGATAACGGCACAGTACGGAAACGGTAAAGTATGGATAGCGCAAAACTGGAACTCGAAGGCAAGACCTATGAACTACCGACAGTCGTTGGGACTGAAGGTGAGGTCGGAATCAACATTCGAAAACTTCGAGCAGAATCTGGAGCCGTTACTCTGGATACCGGGTACGGTAACACCGGGTCATGCGAAAGTGCCATCACATTCATCAACGGGGAAGAAGGAATACTTCGCTACCGCGGATACGGCATAGAAGAGCTTGCTGAAAAGTCTTCTTTTGTAGAAGTCTGCTACCTTCTCGTCTATGGCGAGCTTCCCACGTCCGACCAGCTGGAAGTCTTCAAGCACAAGCTTACTTATCACAGTATGCTGCACGAAGACATGAAAAAATTCTTCGAAGGCTATCCACCAAGCGCACACCCCATGAGCGTGCTTTCCGCAATGGTAGCGTCGTTGGCGGCGTATTATCCTGACTCGGAAGATCCAGCTGTACAGGAATTGAATATCATCAGATTGATTTCCAAGCTGAAAACGATCGCCGCATTCTCATATAAAAAATCAATTGGGCATCCGTACGTGTATCCCCGCAATGGCTTAAGCTATGCACCGGATTTCATGCACATGATGTTTGCCGTTCCGGCTGAGACGTACATCATGCCCGAACTCCTGACTCAGGCGCTCGACGTTCTGCTTATTCTTCATGCCGACCACGAACAGAACTGCAGCACCTCAACAGTCAGGATGGTTGGCAGCAGTGGCGCCGATCTTTTTGCTTCCATTTCAGCCGGCATCAGTGCTCTGTCCGGTCCTCTACATGGCAAGGCCAATCAGGAAGTTATTCTGATGCTCGAGCGCATTATGAATGATGGTGGCAATCATAAGAAGTACATCGAAAAAGCAAAAGACAAAGAGGATCCGTTCCGACTCATGGGCTTCGGGCACCGCGTCTATAAAAACTTTGATCCTCGCGCTCGCGTCATTAAAAAGACCGCCGACCGTATTTTGAATGAGTTGGGAATTCAGGACCCGTTGCTTGATGTAGCGAAAGAACTTGAGGCAGCGGCACTGAAGGACGAGTACTTCGCAGAACGGAAGTTGTACCCCAACGTCGATTTCTATAGCGGCATCCTCTACCGCGCCATGGGAATACCGACTAACATGTTTACCGTCATGTTCTCGATGGGACGCATGCCGGGTTGGATAGCCCAGTGGCTGGAAATGAAGAAAGATCCTGCTGCCCGCATCCATCGCCCTCGGCAAATCTATACGGGAAGTAATCAGCGACCATATCTCTCAATAGAGAATCGGTAAACTGTATTAGTGGTTCAGTCTGCAGTTCGTCGATTGGTCTGGAGCTGCTTACTGTTCAACGACAAGATGTGGAATATCAGCCAGATTCCAATCAATCACCATTCCTTCCGCCGTTCGCTCGGCAGAATCTTTCGAATACACTGTCTCGACCAGGAATAGCGCCGGATCATAACTTTTTGCTCCTCCGACGGACGTAATGAACTTCCCGTCAACAACAAATTCCTGATCGAAGCGCACATCGATCGATGGAAACATCTCGGCAAATGCTTGGCGGTCACCTGGAAAGGTTGTGGCAACACGTCCGTCAAGCAGGCCAGCTTGTGCCAGCGGAAATGCTCCGTCGCATAGTGTAATCACCCACGTAGCCTTCTGCGATGTTCGATTGATCCAGTCGATCAGAGTCGCGTCCTCTAGATCCGAACCCATCGAGTTGTTGGTGCTCGGAATCACCAGGATATCGATATCTGGTGCGGTGTCAAATGAGTAATGGCTACTAATGGTCAAGCCTTCGAACGTGGTCACAGCAGCGCCGTCAGGGGAAATAATAAAAGGTCGTATGTAGGCTGCACTATCACGGAAAATGGTATGGTGGAAAATGTCATATGGCGCCATCAACTCGCTATTGAAAACAGTTTCGGTGACAAGGAAGGCGGCGTTCAGAACAGTCGACGGTGGAGCCGAGGTTGCAGCAATCCGGGATGTTGTCGGCGCCGTCTGATCTCCATCCGACACACAGCCTACTACCAGGACAAGCAGCAGATACGATGTCGCACGTCGGATCATGCTAGCTCAGCGAGTCGAACGTGGGTAAGGGTTCTTCGTTGGCACCGCCAGAGGAGCGAGAGAAGAGCCTCATCGCCATCGCACCGGGGCCGCTTATCAAGAGTCCGAGATATACACTTAGCAGAACGATAGATACGAACGAACTTCCAAGGCCTGCATAAGCCGATCCGGTAGCTGTTCCCAACTGATACATTAGACCGGGAATAGCAGTCAAGATCAACAGGAAGGCCCCGGTTCGAAAAAGTGCGCCTGTAATTAACATCAAGCCGCCGAGGCACTCCAGGATAGCCAGGGTTGCTCCGACTATTTCCGGAGAAATATTGATGCTTGTTTCGAAGATGAAAGAGCCGCTATGAGACCAGAGCTCAGGCCCGCCAAAAAGATTGCCAAGAGCGCGAAATGCTAGTACGGACCCCCCAACCCCAAGCCGAATAACCAGAAGTCCAAGATCCATTGACTTGTTCATTTCATCCCTCCTGCCTAAGCCGAATGTTTTATTTCAGGACGAGCAAGTCTGCTCCGAAGCGCTGCCGGGTCAGCGCCGCTGATTTATGATAGCGAATTTTCAGACACGCATTTCGGATAGAATTCTATGTCCAGTCTACGCATTTGAATCTCGTATGCCTTCCTGTTGTCCAATCTCTTGGAGTAGCACATCTGCAGGTATTTCATGCCCGCCGTTATACTCTACAGCCTCGTGGGCAATACCATAGTCAGCCAGGCGCTGGAGTTCAAGACGAAGTCGAGTTGGAGAAAAGTACTGATCGTTGGTACCGTGCAAAAATCGCATGGGGCGTCCGTCTAATCGATCTATGAATTTCTTTTCTTCGAGGTCCGGTGGTGCGCCGCCTCCCCATATTGTAATTCCGGAAAGACGCTGTGCCGACGAGGCAAACCAGCGACAAGCCGTGGCCGATCCCTGAGAAAATCCCAGAACGAATATCCGTTTCGTCGCACTTGTCCTCGTGGCCGCGACGACGTTGTCGAGATAGTTTACATAGTCAGCAATCTCATTCTCCCTATCTTCTGCTGTCATCCAATTGGCGCCAATCTTTCCCTGTCCGGCTCGCAAATAGAAACGTGAGAGAGCCTCAGGTGCAACGAAAGCACGTTCGGAATTGACGGCACTCGCGAAGTCGTCTATAAATTCACCTGCCAGTTGGCCGTAGCCATGCAATGCCACCCAGAGTGTCGGGGCTGAAGCAGGATCTCCAGAGACGTAATATCTTGCGGTCCTGCTTGTGGTGATGGTGTGGGTATTAGACTGGCGCACGGCGATCACGAACTTCGAGGAGATTGGTCAACAAGAGCCTTCGATATATCCCGCACGATTTTCAGGTGATGCAGGGTGTGCACATGAAGAAATCTGACCCAGACAGGTGCAGACAAAACGCCGAAGACATGGTGCCTGAAACCGATGTCCATTTCCTGGATCGCATCCAGATGGTTCTCCAGGAAACTGTATCGTTCAGAACAGAGAGAATGCATCTCACGAAGATGCTTGCTGTCGGGAATTTCAGATGGTAGAAACTGCTCAGGTGATTTGGCCTTTCCGCGCGGAATCACTCCGCGGCCCAGAATAATTTTACCCAGACGGCTCATGTCAGGAGCGCTGGCTACTTCGAGGTTGCCTTCCACCAGTGCCTTGAGGCCGCCACTGACGGATGTATTAGCCATGAGGACGTGCTCAAGGTGCTTCGCGATCGACCACTCCGAAACGGATAGGGCGCAAGTCGATATAATTGTATCACCCGGGTCGAGGTGGGTCGAGATTTCATCATGCAGTTGAAGGACGACGGGGAAATCGGCTGCAACATTCGTCTCCAGAGAATACTCGGCGTTCATGCGACAACTCCGTGTCAGGTTGCAGAAGGTGTGAACGCAAAGTCAGCGTACGCCTTCTCGGCTGTGTTCATCCACGTATCGCTCTGTTGCTTGAACTCGCGGAAGGAATCGTAGATTGCCTTGTACTGCGCGTCGTTGGACGCGTAGTCATTCATGATATCGCGTGACTGTTCTTCTGCCGCAGCCATCACATCATCAGAAAATCGTCGTACCTGCGTCCCGTCAGCGATCAATCTTTGGAGTGCTGGAGGATTCTTCGCATCGTATTTGGCTTGCATGTCGGCACTGGCCTGAGCTGATGCTGTAACGAGTGCTTCCTTGTATGCCGTCGGAAGTTTATCCCACGCTGCCTTGTTGACGTAGAAGGACAGCCCTGGTCCGGGCTCCCACCAGCCGGGATAATAATAAAATCGGGCAACCTTATTGAGTCCCAACTTCTCGTCATCGTACGGGCCAACCCATTCGGAGGCATCGATTACACCTCGCTCGAGAGCGGGATAGATATCGCCGGATGCAATCACTTGAACTGATACACCCAGGCGATCCATAACACTACCTCCGAGGCCTGGAATCCGCATTTTGATTCCCCGGAGATCGGTTAGGGAGTTTACCTCACGTCTGAACCATCCACCCATCTGGACGCCGGTATTGCCACCCGATAGATTGATGATGTTAAAGTCCGAAAACATGGATCGCAGCAGATCCATTCCTCCACCATATTGGACCCATGCGTTGTATTGCCGTACGGTCATTCCAAAAGGAACACATGTGTCGAACGCCAGAGCGGGGTTTTTTCCTGTGTAGTAGTAGGAAGCAGAATGTCCCATCTGGACTGTTCCATTCTGAACGGAACCGAGAACTTCAAGGGCTGGCACGAGCTCACCGCCCGGATAGCTTCGAATTGTAAACTTGCCGTCCGTGATTGCGGAGACTCGTTCAGCAAGAACGTCAGATGCGCCATAGATTGTGTCAAGCGAACGTGAGAAGCTGGATGCCAATCTCCATGTGACCCGTGGAGATGTTTGGATGGCCGGGCCCGCTCCTGTTTCACCATCGGAACTGTTGCAGCCGACAATAGACGCTCCTACCAAACCCGTTCCTGCTGCTACAATAAACTTTCTTCGCTTCATAAAACGTCTCCGCAATGATGTCTCCGTTGACTGAAGATAGTGATCTACGGCCTTGGACGTAAGGGGCGCATGACCACCTCTGAGATTAGATAGTTTTGAGGAGTTTTGATCAAGTGTAGAACAGTTTCAGCAACGGAATCTGCTTCCATGGGATGACCCTGCAGTTCAACTTCAGCCGTATCAAAAAACTTTGTCCGAATGGAACCAGGATAGACACACGACACCTTGATACCGTCGTATCGTAGTTCTTTCATCATAGACTCGCTGAGTCCACGAACGGCAAACTTTGTCGCGTTATAGACTCCAAGAGTTGCGTTGGCAACAAGCCCCGCAACCGAAGCAATGTTGACGATGTGACCGCCGAAACCATTCGCATCATTCTGCTTTCGCATGTGCGGGATTACCTGCTTCGAACAAAGAAAAATACCACGGATGTTAGTTTCCGATTGGACGTCGAAATCGTCTACGGACATGCTTTCGATAGCACCGAATTTCCCAAGGCCGGCGTTATTAATAAGGATATCAATCGAGTCTGCCGACTGACTGATGGACTTGAACGCATTCCGCACAACTTCAGGTGATCGCACATCGCACTCCACTGGAATGAAATGGTCGCCGATCTCCTCTGCGAGGGCCTTTAATTTGTCTTTGCTTCTGGCAAGACCGTAGACAACAGCACCATCAGCAACAAGCATTTTTGCCATGGAGGTACCGATACCGCTGGAGGCTCCTGTAACAACCGCCACTTTGCTTTTCAAATTCATATAATTAAGCCTCAAGCCTTGCACGTCGAAGCAAGGAGAATTAATGAGTGGAAATACCCGAGTCGAGGATGAAGTTAACGGTCGTTCAGGGAAAATTGTTTTTCAATGGACAAGAGATCAGTCCTTCACGTGTTGAAGCTGCCCTCGGAGAGTTTATCACCGATCAACGTCGAGATCGAATCGAATCGGTACTTGCTGGTCGGACGACAGGCATAGCGACGGTCGTCGAAGGGTCGATCAATACGGGCAACGTAAGTGCAATCATGCGAACCGCAGAGGCGTTTGGTTTTCTTCCCTTTCACGTCATCCGAACGGAAAGCAAGTTCAAAAACTCGGCAAGATCGTCGCAAGGATCGGACAAATGGCTTGACCTTCACTTATGGGATTCATCAGTGGAATGCATCGCCTTCCTGAAGAAGACAGATTACCAAATCGTTGCGACATCTCTTGATGAGCGGGCGACTCCGATATCGACAGTAGACTTCTCGCGTAGATCTGCAATCATAGTGGGTAACGAGGCGGACGGAATCTCAAACACGGTATTAAAAGCCGCTGATGTCGTTTGCCAGATCCCGATGTCAGGCTTTGTGGAGAGTTTCAACGTATCCGTGGCCGCCGCCCTTTGTTTGTATCACGCACAATTGAGTCAGTCGAGGAAAGACGGAACGGGCAACGTTGGGTCAGTGCACAGCTTGACGGCGGAAGAACTTCAGATGTGGAGGATCAGATATTACTACAGAAGTGTCCGTCGATCGGACGACATCATCGAGCGAATGCTCGATGATGAATAGGAGGTTGACACACACTAATTCCCCGTACCGCGAGATCTACTCGGCGCGCATCACGGTCATGCCCCAGTTCTCAGGGTCAGACGGCGGAGCAGAATTCCAGTCACCAAATGCGTGAGATCCGTCTGTCTGGAAGTATACAGTGTAGTTGCCAGCAGGAAGTCCTATAACATTGTTTACCATTCGGTTCTTACTGGATCCTCCGGCATGCTCGGACATCCGGTACGTCATTTCCCAAACGACTTTTCCTGATTTCGAGTTTTCGATCCATCCATAGTCATACATTTCCCCATCACTTCCCTCGCCAAGCGCGTAGATGCGAATTCGGGTGTCTTGATCTAAGGTAAAGCTCTGCTTCTTGTAAGAATCATCGCGTACGGCAGCGATGCGAGCAATAACGTTTGTGTCTGAAAACTCATCGTAGACTTCGAAAATGGACTTAGCATCTTTGGTTGCCGGAAGAATCGTAACTCCCCAACCTTCGGAATCATACGGTCTGTCTGAGTTCCAGTCACCGTAAGAGTGAGAACCATCTGACACATAGTGTACGATGTAATCACCTGCAGGAAGAGTGATGACGCCATCAAAGACTCTGTTCTTACTTGATCCGCCGGCATGCTCCGTTTGGCGATACTCCATGGTCCATACACGTTTTCGGGTCGCAGCATCCACAATCCATGCATAGTCGTACATGTCGTTATTACTGCCTTCACCAACGGTGTATATTCGTATTGCCCCCGCCTGCGACATGCTAAAGCCAGCTGATTTATGTTCGTCATCCCTGACCTTGCGGATTGCGACTATGGCGTTGTCGAGGTCTACATTCTGGTACTCGACACGTTCGATTCTGCTCAGATTATTTGGTGTAAGGACCTTGAGGGAGATTCCCCAAAAGTCCGGATCATAGGGAGGAGGAGAATTCCATTCGTCGGCAGAATGCGAGCCGTCGGTTACGAAGAACGCAGCGTAGGATCCAGGCGACAGTCTCAGTTTGGACTGTGAAAGACGATTCTTCCAGGCGCCCCCTGCCGGAGCGGTGTTCGAAAAGTCCATTGACCAGACAACATCACGAGACTCTGAATCCATGATCCAGCCATAGTCATAACGACCTTCCTCTTCAATTTCGCCGATGGCGTAAATTTCGATATCTACTTCTCGGTCAACACGAAAACCTTCGACAGCGTAAGCGTCATCGCCAATGCCGGTCATTGTCAGGAAAGCTGTTGCAAGAAACTCGCTACTGAGCGCTTCAGGACTTCTTTCCAGGCGTCCGTTTTTCCCAAAAACGACCAGTCCAAGTTTGTCGCCATATTTTTCGTATTGCTCATCGATGTCATCCCAATCGTTCCAACGATGATTGTCGAAGATGTCGTTCAAAACGGTACTCACAACATCGGCGATTCCACGAACTTTTTTCCATCTGCCGGTTTCGCGCCAATCGATATAGGACGCGTAGTACATTTCGTACGGGCCAGCAGGAAGTGTGATGGATTCTTTCTGGACTACGAGTGGTCCGGTAGATTTTCGAGCCTCGCTGACATCGGACGCCCAAACGAGCTTCCGCGTGACTCCGTCGATGACCCACGCTGAGGAGGGTGACATCATATTGTCTGAATCTTTGAGCAGTGTGGCTTCAAATGTCACCTGCTGGCGTGAATCGAGGATGAATCCGGTCGATTTTACTTCCTGAAAATTAACGTTGGATACACTGGCAATGTTATTCTGCTGGGCCATTGCGGGAGCGCAACAGATAGCTAAAAAAAGGGCAGAAGCCAGTATCTGACGTGATTTGCACATTTTATGTCCGTGCCTTATTTGATGTGTGATCCTGTTGACGCAAAATCATAACAAAAGTTACTATATCAACCAGGGTTTGTAGAGTCTTTCCACGGGATAGTGCCCGCCAATGACCGATCCAAGTATAGAGCAGGTGAAGGTGCCTCAAGAGGCCGCTCATCTCATCTCAACCATTATGACTTCAGCATTCATGGAGTATCCTCCGATGAGATATGTTCTTGGAGGTTCGAAAACCTATGAAACCGATCTGTCAGCCATCCAGAAATTCTATCTGGACATCTTTGTTCAGCACGACTGGCCAATTGTGGTTTGCCGTGAAGAGGCTCGTGTGAAAGCGGTTGCCCTACTCACGCCACCCGGAGCCAGCGAGTCAAAGTCGACAATGGACCGATTGCTCGGTAAGCTGAAGGATGAGATCGGGGAGACGTCTTTTGAGCGGCTGGTCTACTATGAGGAAGAAAGTGAGGCACTGGTTCCGGCCGGGAGCTACTATTATTTGGGGATTCTGGCAGTCGAGCCGGATTCTCAGGGTAAAGGCGTCGGGAAACGAATGCTCAAATATATCGACCACCTGTCGAAGAGCAACGACCAATCAGAGGGTGTCTGCCTGAACACTGAAACGCAAGAGAATGTCGATATATATCGCAGCCAAGGGTATGAAACTGTAGCGAGCGCTCCGATAGCGACGTTTACGTCGTGGAGTATGCTCAAGCTAACATAATTGTATCCGATGCCAGGCGGCGGTTAGGCTGTTGCAAGGCGGGTTAGCAGGTATTCGTACGTTCACGTCAGGATGAAACGAAACAGCCCCTGACGGAGACCGTCAGGGGCAGTTCGATTATTCTATTGGTGTACCTCTTCCGGCTAGAACTGGGTACCTACCATTATCGTTTTGTCGTCCAGCTGCTGGACAACCGCTCCTTCTGTCGATGTCGACGCTCCAGATGCGCCAAAGGTAATCTCAAGATTACCATTCGGTCCTGCAACTCCGATCGTAATCTGTGCCAATGCTGGAGTGTCGGTTGCTTCTCCATCGGGATCCTCAACAACAGCGAAACCGAACTCGGTGATTCCCGGACCTCGCAATACATCTGCGTAGGTCATCCCTCCATTCAGGAACACCGTATCACTGAGCCTTGTGTTTATGTTTCCTGTGGTAATAATCTTCCGACCTGCTGCGGTGACCGTAATCGTGGTACCCTCTGACATCGGGTTGCCGTTCCGATCCATTACCGTATAGTCGTATGTTCGAACGAACGGGTCGTTCGTGCTTCCAGTCTGCGTAATCGTAATGATCGGAGAGCCTGTCCACAATACTGGTGTCTGCGCCGACACTTCGTCCTGGTTCTCATCAGCTGTCGTGGCTGTGATGATGCTGACTCCATCTGATGGTATCGGATTACCGGATAGCAGATTCACGCTTCCCTGGCCGGTTCCATTCGTCAATGTCGATCCTTCGATGACACCGTGGTCCGCAGTAAAGTAAACTGCTGTACCAGGTCGTACGGGATTAAACCATTTATCTCCTACCAGAACCGAAACCCCATTTTGTAGTCCGAACTGCAGAAGACCCGGGAAGTTGAATTTTTCTGGCCCCAGAGTAAAGTGTGCTTCATCTGGCAAGCCACCGTGGATCGTCATGGCCACTGGCAGTGAGCGTACCACTGAACCGCCAACGGATGCGCTCGCAACTATCTGCACTACGCCAGCTGCGGTCCCGGCAGAGAGGTTGACTTCGGCCATCCCCGAGTTGTCGGTTTGCACACTGCTTGGGAATAAGAATTCGCCGCCGCCCGGACCCGATCCAATTGCAAAGTTGACGGTCACGGCGTTGCTCAGGGTAATCGGAGTACCTGTAGAATCTGTGACCTGGAAAGTGACCTGCGCTACTTCTTCAGAACCACTTTCTGTAACTCCAATCGCTGATGCACTCTGTCCGGCAAGCAAGATGTTGGATGCTTGTCCAGATTCAACCGGCGTGTTATTCTGAAGCACCAGCCGGAGAGTCAATTCAATACTCTCGCCTGCTCGGCCGACGAAGTTACTATTTGCCGTACTGTAGCCGGCTTTCGATCCCGAAAGGGTCAGTGATGAAGTAGAATCGAGATTGACAGTCAGTACATATGCGCCGTTGGCATCTGTAGTTGCAAAATCTCCAATCGGGAGAACTTCCACAGTGGCGTTAGCAACAGCACGGTCGTCCTGATCGATGACAAATCCAGTGATAGTCAGATCGCCCGAGTCGTCGGACTTGAATGCATCGCACCCAGTAATAAAAATGCCAGCGACAAATAGTGGGAATACAAAGTATGCTAATCGTTTCATGGGTTTGCCAGTGTTCAATAAAGCAGGTGGACCTCGCGCCGGAGGATTCACACCTTGTATCGACTACTGACTTGGCTTCTTTAGTACCCAAAATCGCCAATTATGAACTAATCGGGAGGGTTGGCAAAATCCGCCGGATGGGCTGGAAGAGACGAAAGCACGCGGGTTTCACGAGATAGGCTGACTGCCTCCGGCACGATGGAGGATCAATTACCTATCCCCAATGGACTTTTTTTCTTCGGGGATCAGATGATCAACCTTCCCGGGATCAGTTGATCATCCAGGTATCACCACCATTAAGCAGATCCTTCAGGCTACCAGGGCCTTTTTTCTCAAGGACCGACTTTAGCTGGTCATGAAGTTGTGCATCGTAATTTGGGCGGTCTTGACGAAAGAAGATCCCAAATGGTTGTGGTAAATCATCGTCGAAGAATATTCTCGTGAGGGCGCCGGCGAGGCCTCGGTTGGTTTCATCATATACCAGACAGTCATCTATCGAATATTTGCCTTCGAGACTGATAACTTTAAAGCGGTAGTCGTCCAAACGAAGTCCCTGCTTCCCGCCGTCAAATGTCAGCGGCTTTCCATGTTCGACAAAAAGCGCGCGTCGCGGCTTGGTACCCTTTTCGGTAAAGTCAAAGAAGGCACCGTCGTTGAATATGTTGCAATTCTGATATACCTCAACGAATGAAGCTCCCGTGTGGGTGTGCGCTGCTTTCAGGATACCTTGCAGGTGCTTCGGATCCCGGTCCATGGAGCGCGCAACGAAAGTTGCATCCGCACCCAGTGCAAGCGATGCGGGATTAAATGGATGATCTAGCGATCCGAAGGGGGTACTCTTTGTAACCTTGCCAATCTCGGATGTAGGGCTGTATTGCCCCTTCGTCAATCCATAGATCTGGTTATTAAACAGAAGTAGCTGGACGTTGACGTTTCTTCTGAGCAAGTGAACGAGGTGGTTGCCACCGATTGACAACGCATCTCCATCACCCGTGACAATCCACACGTCCAATTCTGGTCTGCTGACTTTCAGCCCGGTCGCGATCGCTGGTGCCCGTCCGTGAATCGAATGCATTCCGTACGTGTTCATGTAGTAAGGAAATCTACTTGAGCAACCGATGCCCGAAATGAAGACTACGTCCTCGCGCGGGATTCCGAGTTCAGGCATGAGGCGCTGCACGGCCGCCAGTATCGCATAGTCACCACAGCCTGGGCACCATCGCACGTCCTGATCGGTTTCAAAATCTTTCTTGGACAGGCCATTTTTTCTGGCGCCAACTCCTCCAGGAGGGAGCTTCGCAGAGGGCGGTCCTGCGGGTTTTGAACCTGAACCTGGCGGGAGGCTGGGCTTGGATTTGGATGCTCCTGGCGGCATCATGGGTTTTGCTGCCTTAGGAGGCAGACTCGCTGGTTTGAATTTCTTGGGTCCCTTATCGTCACTCATGTCCTTATCAGTCTGCAACAGACTGCCTGGTTCATCCTAGAATTTCTTTAATGCGCTCGGTGATCTCACTCGCTTTAAAAGGAGTCCCGGCGGTCTTGCATTGCTGGTGGAATGGCAGCAGGAATTTGTCTCGAAGGATTTTGACGAGTTGGCCATTATTCAGCTCCGGAATCAGAACGTTCTTGTACTGACTTACTACTTCGCCAAGGTTTGGAGCGAATGGACGCAAGTAGCGGAGCTGTACCGTACCGACTTTCTTTCCTTCGGCACGAACCCTGTCGACGGCCGCTTCGATTGCACCTTTTGTCGAACCCCATCCGATTACCAGCAGGTCACCAGACGAATCGCCATACACCTTGAGTGGAGGGATTTCTTGTACGACCCTTTCTACTTTATCCTCACGGATATGCGTCATTAACTGGTGGTTGTCGGCATCATAAGAGACGTTGCCTGTACGGTCTTCTTTTTCAAGACCTCCAAGTCGATGCTCCAAACCCTTCGTACCGGGTCGAGCCCATGGACGCGACAAGGTTGCCTCGTCTCGAACGTAAGGCAGGAAGCCCCCTGAGTCGGGGTCGTTAGCCTTTGACGCGAAAGAGACATTGAAGTCGCGAAGAGAGTCAGGATCGGGAATCAGCCACGGTTCGGAGCCATTGGCCAGATATCCATCGGACATCAGGATAACCGGAGTCATATATTTGACGGCAATACGGCATGCTTCGTAGGCGGCCTCAAAGCAATCTCCCGGAGTGCTGCAAGAAACAATGGGGAGAGGTGCCTCGCCGTTCCGGCCATAGTAGGCCTGTAGCAAATCGCTCTGTTCCGTCTTCGTGGGCAGACCTGTTGAAGGACCACCGCGTTGCATGTTGACGACTACCAGCGGCAGTTCCGTCATCAAGGCGAGTCCAATGGTTTCGGACTTGAGCGCCAGTCCAGGTCCACTGGTACCGGTAATGCCAAGGGTACCGCCGAAGCTCGCTCCGAGAGCCGAGCCAACTGCGGCTATTTCATCTTCCGCTTGAAAAGTGGCGATGTTGAAATTCTTGTACCTGCTGAGTTCGTGCAGGAGGTCGGAAGCGGGAGTGATTGGGTAAGAACCATAGAAGATATTGAGACCGCTTTTCTCTGCCGCAGCAACGATTCCCAGTGCAAGCGCCTGAACCCCACGGATGGCCCGATATTTACCGGATGGGAGTGCCGCCGGTTTGACGTCGTATCGAACGATGAACTGCTCTGTAGTTTCACCATAGTGATAGCCTTTCGAGAGCAGATGAAGGTTAGCCTTGAGGATGTCAGGCTTCTTGGAGAATTTCGAAGTAAGCCATTCCTGCGCCGGCTCCACGGGTCGAGAATACAACCACAATGCGAGCCCCAGCGCGAACATATTCTTCGATCGATCTATCTCTTTTTGGCCGAGGCCGAAATCTTTGAGAGCCTCTCGGGTTAAGGAAGTCAGCTTGACCGGGATAACACTGTAGGCATCGAGCGAGTTGCCATCGAGGGGATTACTTTCGTAGCCAGCGAGGTCGAGGTTACGTTGTTCAAACGCATCGATGTTGACGACGATCGTACCATCCATCCGGACGCGTTCCAGATTCACCTTCAGGGCAGCAGGGTTCATTGCCACAAGCAGGTCTACGTCATCGCCCGGCGTCTTGATGTTGACAGAGCCAAAGTGAAGCTGGAAACCGCTGACTCCGTACGTTGTACCGGCAGGGGCCCTGATCTCAGCCGGAAAGTCTGGTAAGGTTGCCAGATCGTTTCGGGCGTATGCGGTGGCTAGTGTAAATTGAGAACCGGTAAGCTGCATTCCGTCTCCGGAATCGCCGGCAAATAGGATAGTCGCCTCGGGTAGAACCTCGACCGACTTTTCGATAGTTTGATCGCTCATAAACTGAGGGAAAAGTGACGTGCTAACAGCCGTTACTATTCAAGTTAGGGCAAAAAGAATTGAAGTCAACGTCTATAGTGCTTGATGGTTCGTTTCTCAGGTGTGCCTGGACGATAGTTGATATGAAAGGAAAGTGCGATTCATCAGCAAGTTCCATTTTTAATGCAGAGAGATAACCATGCTTGATCAGCCTGACATCACTATCATCAACAACCCCGATGCAAGGCGATTCGAAGCCACTGTGGACGGATTTACTGCCGTCGTAGAATACATTCTCGCAACGGGAAAAATTGTCTTTACGCATACGGAAGTGCCCGTAGAGCTGGAAGGCCGCGGAATCGCGGGCAAAATGGCCCGACATGTTTTAGAGTATGCACGAACGGAAGGCCTTGAGGTTATCCCTCTTTGTCCATTCATGGCGTCATATATTCGAAGGCACACCGAGTACATTCCGCTCGTGCAGAAAGGATATCGGGCGTGATCAAACATGTCCGGAGTCCAGGATAGACGGCGAGACGGCTTTTCACTCGGAACTGTAGAATTTGAAGCCGCGTTCATTATCTGTCGGCACACGAAACAGTCGCACGAAACAGTCGATTGCCCGGACAAAAAAATGCCTCGTACCTTTTCTGAACTGTTTGCCAAACCAAAGCCAATCATAGCGATGGTGCATACTGGACCAAGTCCCGGTGTCCCTGGCTATGTATGTGTTGAGAGCGCTGTCGAGAGGGCCATTGCCGAAACAGAGGTTTATCTGAGTGCGGGTGTGGACGGCTTGATTATTGAGAATATGCGAGACTTCCCGTGTGTCGCAGAAGACTTGCAGGGCCCTGAGGTCGTGGCATCCCTTACCCGGGTTGCCTGTGCCGTAAAACGGAGAGCGAAGAGAATTCCAGTCGGCATACAGGTGTTGTTTCAGGCTAACAAGACAGCCATCGCAGTGGCTCATGTTGCGGGATGTGATTTCATCCGAGCCGAAGGCTGGACGCACGCCCATGTTTCAGACAAAGGAATAGCAACAGCTTCTGCCGGGGAGGTCGTCCGTTACCGGGCGTCGATAGGGGCGAATAACATCAGTGTCTTCGCAGATATCAAGAAAAAGCATGCATCGCATGCCTGGACGTCCGACCTTGGAATTGGTGCCATCGCCGAAACGATGGAATTACACCAGGCTGACGCGGTAATTGTTACCGGTGTCAGCACGGGAAGAGCGGCTAACGTGGACGACCTTAATGACGCTCGCGTTAACACCAGCCTTCCGGTAATCGTTGGTAGTGGAGTCACCCACGAAAATTTAAGCAAATTGTCTGTGCATGCCGATGGATTTATTGTAGGCAGCGCCTTCAAGGAGAATGGAAGATGGGATGCTCCAGTTTCTGAGGAACGTGTGTTCAGAATGATTGAGGCCGCAGAGACGGCCAGGGCAGCCCGAACTGCAGAGATACACAGGAACTAGCTATGATCAGCTACGTCGCTCATACAAAAAGCATCGAAGTTACTGTACAGCCAATGTGGCTCGATGGGCAGTCCAGCGTGATGGAACGACGCTTCGCTTTCGGCTATTTTGTGACTATCGTAAACAACGGCACACGAGACGTCCAGTTGCTGCGGCGTCACTGGTTCATAAGCGACAGTAACGGTAAGATCCAGGAAGTGGAAGGTGAAGGGGTAATCGGATTACAACCGATTATCTCCCCGGGCCAGTCTCATAGCTACAATAGCTACTGCATCCTCGAGACGTTTTCAGGAAGTATGGAAGGAACGTACTTGATGGAATGGACGAACGGTGAGAGGTTTCGAGCGACGATTCCGCGATTCATGCTGAAAGCCGCGTCGAATTAAATCATTTCTACATTGACGACGAGTTCCGCAGTTGTCAGTTCAATGATCTGATTTGATGATGTAAGCTGAAAATCGCTTAGCACGTCAGGCAGCATTTCTTTCGGTGTTTCCATGTGGAACAGGGTGTCCGCAACGACATGCCAGTCCTCAGAAGTCAAGTGTACTGTCGCTTTTCCATCTTCTTTCACAAATTGCGCATAGCTCAGCACACGCATGATGTGGTTTATTCCCTGTTTCTGATGAAGGTTTGGATCCATCGTAAAAAGTGTTTATTTCCGCGCAACGCTTGATTAGATTGTTGGTAACAACCTGTGACCGACCCAGGTCGTTCCCACGAAAAAACGCCTGCACTACCACTACCGTAAAATGCGTCAATACTTAACCTATCTGAAGCACATCGTCGACAATGGAGCCGACAAGAAGGATCGCACAGGAACAGGAACTCGAAGTGTTTTCGGATACCAGATGAGATTCGACCTCTCCGAGGGATTCCCTGTCGTCACCACGAAGAGGGTTCATCTTCGAAGTATTATACATGAACTACTCTGGTTTTTGAGTGGGGACACAAACGTTCGCTATCTGAACGCCAACGGCGTGACAATATGGGACGAATGGGCGGATGAAAATGGTGAGCTGGGGCCTGTCTACGGGAAACAGTGGCGTAGATGGGAAGGCGCTGATGGAAGCATTACCGACCAGATACAGTCCGCTGTAGACACTATCAAAAACAATCCTGATTCTCGTCGCATTCTTGTAAGCGCCTGGAAAGTTGATGAGATCAAAGACATGGCTCTTCCACCGTGTCATATGCTATTCCAATTTTATGTTGCTGACGGAAAGTTGTCCTGTCAGCTGTACCAGCGTAGTGTAGACAGTTTTCTCGGTTTACCTTTTAACATTGCATCGTACGCGCTCCTCACACATATGATGGCACAACAATGCGACCTTGATGTTGGAGAATTTGTCTTTACTGGCGGCGATTGTCACATCTATTCCAATCACATGGATCAGGTGATGCTTCAGCTGTCGCGAACTCCCAAAAAACTTCCCCGCCTGGAGATCCATCGGAAGCCGTCATCGATATTCGACTACTCATATGAAGATTTTGAGTTAGTCGGATACGAATATCACCCGCGCATCGCAGCAGACGTCGCTGTTTGATGGACAAGAAGAATCCTCGCATAGTAATCATCGCCGCAGTTGCGACGGCAAACCGGCTGATTGGCGATGGCATGGACCTGCCCTGGCGGATTCCCGAAGATCTCAAGAGATTCAAACGGTTGACCCTGGGACATTCTATGATCATGGGTCGACGAACTTTCGAGTCCCTCGTTGAACAATTCGGCGGACCGCTCAAGGGCAGACGTCTGATTGTCTTATCGTCCAAGAAAAAGATGGATGGCTATCCTGAGATTGAAGTCTTCCCCGAAATAAGTGAAGCACTCGCTGCAGTTGAAGGCGAACCCCTGGTTTTCATTGGTGGTGGCGGAGGAATCTATGAGTCGTTCCTGCCGCTTGCCGACACTCTCGAGTTGACTGAAGTCGAGGGAGACTACCAAGGTGACACGTATTTTCCTCCGTATCGCCATTTGATCGGCGAAACGTTCAAAGAAGTAGCGCGCGAGGAGAGAGATGGCTTCGCCTTCGTCACGTACAACAGAATTTGTCGATAGAGAGACGAGCGTTTTTTCGTGAGTGAGATATACGCAGCTGAATCCACGTAGGACCCGTAGCGCAATACATGTCGTGTGATAGCAGCTACGTTCGTGGCTCGACAGTAATGTTGATGACCGGGAAAGCGTTGACGCTATCGGAGATATCGAGGTCCGTTTCAGGTTGCGAATTGCCGTCCAGGTCAATTGCACGAACTCTTATTTCGTGTTCACCAACTTCAAGGTCGGCATCGAAATACCACTGAGTCCAAACGGAGCGGTAAGGATACGCACGGCCGGCTATGTACTGCGCGGCCGTAGCAACTTCCGGCTCATTCGCTATAACGTCGTCGAGAGAAACGAACTCGGTATTGGACCAGGGGCCACCGTCAATACTGTATTCGACACGATCTACAGAAGATGCTCCACTAACTGCAACACCGAAGACTCGATTTGTGCCCGCCGAAATAGTACCGTTGCCAATAGGGTTTGTAATTTTGCTCACTACTCGCAGTTCACCGTCGTCGATAAATCCGACGTCCTGATAGGTTCCAAACGGATCGTCGGAAGCAACCGCTTCCACCCTCTCAATCCATTTGACGTTTTTGTATCCAAATGCTTCACTCAACAGCAGCCTGACAGGTCCCCCGTGGACAGGCGGAAGCAGCTCACCATTCATATGAGTGACCAGGATGGGTGGGAACAGTTCGACATCGTTATTACCCTTTACCCGGTCGATTTTGATGTTATTGGTGAACCCGTCCGATCCGTAGATTCGCAGTCGTCGCGCCCCGGTTTGGATGCCTGCCTGGTCGGTGAAAACGTCTAACGGAATACCTGTCCAGAGGGCTGTACCGATAAGCCCACCTACTTCGTTTGTATCAATTATGCACCGCATTGTCTTCAGGATCGTGACGGCATTTCCGCTGGCAGAAAGATTCAGAAGATCGGGATAGGATATCGACAGGCTGTTGTCGACAAGTCCATCAATAGTCAGGCGCCAGTCGTTCTGTGAGATTGCCGGTTGCTCCCAGTTTGCAATAGACACTTCTGCGCCTACCCGTACGAAGAAGTCTTCTACGGGAGTCAGAAAAGGAATTTGTAAACCATCCGTCAGCGGCTCAACAAAATTCGTTTCGCAGCCGAGAGTCTGGATTGCAGTAAACCCTAGTACCGCCGTTGATGCGGTTTGGAGAAAGGTTCTCCGGCTGATTTCGGTTTGGTTTTTTCCTTTGTAGATGTCTTTTTGTCTGCCTCTTTGCAGCATTTTTTGACACTGAAGCTGATGTCGATTCCGACGAAGTAATCGACGGATTTGACGGTGTTGTTTCCATAGGGTGTAAATCGCATTTGTCCGCTTAGTCCCACGCTCCCCAGACGTAATCTCATCCCGGCACCAGTCTTTACATAGCGCTGCCTCGATGGATATGGGTTATAAACGGTGAATCCGGTTTCAGGTGGCTGGACTGACCATATGCCCCCGACAAGTGCGTGAATCAGCACGCGCCCGGCTACGTCAACGCCCAGCTCGGCTGAGTACAGGAACTGGTCGTCAAAAGCAGGCCTGGCATCGAGGACACAGTCCAGGTCCTGCCCAACCTGGCAGTCGCGCCCGACCGAAAAACCATAAAGTTCGGACCGGTACTCGTAGCCACCTGATATCTGAAAGTATGCTGGCGAAGGATAGAAGCTGCGCCCGTACGATAATAGTAGGCCGGCATCCAGTTGTCCCGTTCCTGCTGAGGGTGCGTAGTTTCGGGTATATCCAGTCGGCACACTCCCCAGTGCGGAAATTGACAGTGCGTTTCTGGATTCCTGCCATCCAAGCAAGCGCTTGAGGCTCAGGGTGAATCCTCCGCTGGTGCTACCGACTGCAGTCGTCCTGTATCGAAACGATGAGTCGAGAACAGTAATACGTTTGTAGGGGACCGTAATAAAGAAAGAGAATGAATTTGTCAGGCCAACTTCAGCATACAAATACAAGGCCTGGTCTTTATACGCATCGCCGGATACGTTCTCGGAAAATGGTTTGAGGGTCCCATCAAAAGCATATTGGTCTGTCGCAGCGCTCTCACCGTAAAAAAGCTTGGTGTAGACTGAGCCTGCCTCTTGCGTCCAAGCCTGTGCCCGGGCACTATTCGACAAAACATGGTTCAGGCTGAGCAAACACGCCAGGGAGAATATGGAAACCGCGATTCTGGTCATTGGCGTAGTATCGACCGCCATACGGGGTATTCAATCCACCGATCAAATATTGAAATGGTCTTCTAATTGCCGTTACCATGGTAATCTGGCAATTTTGATGGGGTAGATCGTCACGAAAGTGTGCCAATTTGATCGCCGAATCTGCTAACCCTTCTCCAGGGCCTCCACCTCGGCTCTGATAATAGCCTGCAGCTCAGGCTCCAGATTGTTCAACATCCAGTCAATGTAGGAGGCCTCGACCTTCTTCAGGTCTGCGATCGATAGTCCCTTATGTCGGCCGAAGCAGAGCACCACAATGCCATCCTCAACCATGAATCGACGACGGCTGTCGAGGTATGGGTGCCGCATGGACATGACAATTTCGCGTGGTGTACCCTCGAGATCGTAACGACGCTGCTGCTCGTTGAAGATTTCCACGGTGGCCTCTACATCGTTTATTGCCCGATGTGCGTCCGGGAATTCGCGATTGAAGTAGTGACGATACGTCCAGGCTAAAGAACGTATTTCATTCTTGCGAAGAATCTCAAGCGAGTCGAGAACTACCATATCTTCAGGCCATGGGAACGGGCGTCCTAACCTCATAAACTCGGCCTGCAGCAAGGGGACATCAAAATTCGCTGCATTATAGCCTGCGAGATCCGAGCCAGCCATGACATCCTCCAATATCGCCGCCACCTCATGAAAAGCCGGGGCGAACTCGACGTCCTCATTGGAGATGCCGGTCAATTCTGTGACTACCTCAGGGATGTCACATTCCGGATTGATAAGGGTGTCGTACTTGAACGTCGATCCATCGACATTTACCCGCACACACGCTATCTCGATGATACGATCGGATTCCCAGTCGAGTCCGGTGGCTTCGAGATCGAAAAAAACGATAGGGCGGAGGAGTTTCAAGGCGACGTCGGAAGAAACGAGAAAAATTTATGATACAAGATACAATTGTCGCAGATGTCAGCCGATAAAGGAGGCATGGATTCTCATTCTCCACCACTTGAATTTCTCGACTCCATCCGCGAAAACGCAGGAGCCTGGGTATCAACAGCGTTACTTGGTGCCGCAGCCGTTTATTTTACGGTCACCAGAAATGACTATTCGTTTATGGATAGCATCGACCTTGTTATCCATGAAGCTGGTCATATTTTTTTCGCTTTCTTTGGAGAATTTATCCGGATGGCCGGTGGTACACTACTCCAAATTCTGCTGCCTGCAGGACTAGCCGTCTATTTCTATATAAATACATACCGCTTCGGACATCAATTGATGCTGTTCTGGTTGGGACAGAGTTTACTGAATGTCAGCGTCTACGCGGCTGACGCACGAGCACAAGCGCTACCGCTCCTGGGCGGCTCCCGAGTCACGCATGACTGGCACTATATGCTGAGCAAGACTAACCTGCTGGCGTATGATCAATTCATCGCCGGGTTCTTTGTGTTTGCAGCAGTGTGTGTATTTGTCGCAATGGTTGCTGCGCCAAGGCATATGCTTTAACCATCTATGCATGGTTGTATCCAGTCGGCGCTGGATTTCTTCTGGCATCCCGAATACTGTCTACCGTACAGGCGCGGTTTGATTGCGGTGGTACCTAGAGCCATTCCTTCTTCCTGAAAAAGACAAGCAAGGCAAGCGCTACGACAGCCATTACACCGAGGGAGATAAAGTATCCATATTGCGTGTGTAGCTCTGGCATGTTCTCAAAGTTCATCCCATATATACCCGCGATGAAGGTCAATGGAATGAAGATGGTGCCCATGATGGTTAACACCTTCATGATGTCGTTCATTCGATTGCTGATGCCGGTCATGTACAAATCCATCAAACCGGCCAGTAAGTCGCGCAACGATTCAACGATATCGATCGCCTGAACGGCGTGGTCGTAGGCATCTCGAATAAAGGGAGTCGTGGCATCGGTGATTAACTGAGATTCGCTCCGTTCCATTTGACCCAGCAGTTCCCTAACGGGCCACGTTGCTCGCCTCATCTGGATCAGATTTCGTTTGAGGCTGCGTAGTTTCAGCGGGGTCTCCTTCGACGGATACTCCGATACTTCGTCTTCCAAATCCTCGATTACCTCTCCGAGTTTTTCGAGAGTGACGAAGTAATAGTCGACGATAACATCGATGAGTGCGTACAACAGGTAATCCGACGGCATTCGCCTGATGCGGGCACCGGGTGGGGGTCGCAGACGGGTCCGAACTGGTTCGAAGACATCACCTGGCTTTTCCTGGAACGATAGAACATAATCGTGTCCGAGTACCATGCTGACCTGCTCTGATACGACATCATCTTCCTCGTCATCAAACGTGATCATTTTCATGACAACGTAGACGTGATCGTCATAGAATTCTATTTTTGGACGCTGAGTAGTACTGACAATATCTTCCAGGACGAGAGGATGGATTCCAAAGTGCGTACCGAGTTGTTCAACAACGGTAGTGTCATGCAAGCCGTCAATATTTATCCACGTGTTCAGTTCGTTGTCACGACATTCAAGCGCCTCGGCGACTGTGCTGTGGGTGTTTTCCTCGAATCGAGTTTCGTTGTAGTTGAATGAGGAGATGATAGTCTGCTCACTCTTTTTATCTCCTACAAAGAAAAGATGCCCGGGAGATGAGCCAGGCTTCTTGCGCGCTTTAACAATCGAATTCATAGTTGCTAAAAATGCTTGTATTAGTCGTGACGTTCAATGTCGCTATTAAGGATACGGAAGCAAAGATATCTCTGCCGGAATAAATCGTACTCCAGATTGGTGTTGTTTCACGTATAAAAAATCGGCAGGTGGTCGACGGTCGAATCCTGCTTTAATTTTGTTTAGTTTGTACCCATGATTGGTGTTCGGCGTAGGGTCGTGTCAGGCTATCTTGAAAATTATTACTCACAACAAAAATGGCGTCAAGAAAATATCCTATTCGATACGGTATGGTTGGCGGTGGGCCCGGTGCATTCATTGGTGCTGTACATCGAAGCGCGGCGTCGTTGGATGGCGAGATTGAATTATGTGCTGGCGCTTTTTCGTCGAGCCCGGACAAGTCACGGACGCAGGGTCGCGAGTTGGGATTGCACCCAGATCGAGTCTATGATTCCTTTGTCGAGATGGCAGAAAGCGAGGCGCTTCTTCCCGAGGACGAGCGAATCACATTCGTTTCGATTGTCACCCCGAATAGTAGCCACTTCCAAATTGCCAGAACGTTTCTGGAGGCAGGATTTCATGTCGTATGCGACAAACCTATGACAACGAATCTCGACGATGCATTGTCGCTTCGCGATATAGTTCAGAAGTCGGGAAAAGTGTTCGCTCTGACACACAACTACACCGGTTACCCACTTGTCAAACACGCAAGGCAGATGGTAAGACAGGGTGATCTTGGAAAGATTCGAAAAGTTGTAGTCGAGTATCCGCAAGGATGGCTGGCCAAGCCGATCGAAAACGACGGTCAGAAGCAGGCCTCCTGGCGTACCGATCCCAAGCTTGCCGGAGCCGGTGCTCTGGGAGACATCGGCTCCCACGCTGACAACCTGGTTCGATATATAACTGGCCTAAGCATGGACTCGCTTTGTGCCGACGTTTCGTCAGTCGTCTCCGGCAGGCAGATTGATGATGACGCAAATATTTTAGTGCATTATTCCGGCGGCGCTCGAGGTATACTTTACTGTTCGCAGATATCGGTGGGAGAAGAGAATAGTTTGTCCATCCGTGTTTACGGGACTGAAGCTTCGCTGACATGGAAGCAGGAAGAGCCCAACACGTTGCTGTTGAAACGCCAAGATGGTCCGGCATCCGTCCTTCGTGCCGGCAACGATTATCTCTCTCCGATTGCACAGCACAATACGCGATTACCAGCCGGACACCCCGAGGGTTTTATCGAAGCGTTCGCCAATATTTATCGTAATGCCACGAGGACGATGCTCAAGTTCGACGCTGGTGAGGAGCCAACCGAATTCGACCTCGACTTCCCGGGTGTCGATGAAGGAGTCCGAGGCGTTCGTTTCATCGAGACCGCATTACAGAGCGGGTCATCCAGGTCCTGGGTCGACGCGGCTCTAGAGCTTCACTAATACGGAATACATTTCATGGGACGACCAGTTACACTATTTACAGGACAGTGGGCGGATATGCCGCTAGATGTTCTAGCCGCCAAAGCCGCCGAGTGGGGCTATGACGGACTGGAACTTGCCTGCTGGGGTGATCACTTTGACGTTCAGCAAGCCCTGGCAGAGGACAATTACTGTCAGGGTAGGCACGATCTGCTAGCTCGGCACGGTCTCTCTGTGCATGCGATTTCCAACCACCTGGTCGGTCAGGCAGTATGCGATCAAATTGACGAACGGCACCGGGCCATCCTACCGGACAGTGTTTGGGGAAGTGGAGTACCTGAGGAAGTGCAGGAGCGCGCCGCAACCGAAATGAAAGACACCGCTCGCGCCGCGGCGAAGCTCGGGGTTAAAGTTGTAAATGGTTTTACAGGCAGCAGTATCTGGCCGCTGCTCTATAGCTTTCCGCCAGTATCTCCGAAGATGATTGATGATGGTTACCAGGATTTTTCAGACCGATGGAATCCCATCCTTGACGTGTTTGATGAAGTAGGAGTAGTCTTCGGTCTGGAAGTACATCCCACTGAAATAGCCTTCGACATTTCGACGGCGCAACGCGCGCTTGAAGCCCTGGGACATCGAAAAGCTTTTGGATTTAATTACGACCCCAGTCACCTCGGTTATCAGGGGGTCGACTACGTTGCATTCATTGCGGAGTTTGCCGACAGGATTTATCATGTCCATATGAAAGATGTCTGGTGGAGCGGTAGTGGAACGCGTGCCGGAATCTTCGGCGGTCACCTTGAATTCGGACATGCAGATCGGCATTGGGATTTCAGGTCGCTTGGTCGAGGCATCATTGATTTTGAAGAGATCATTCGAGCTCTGAATCGCATCGGCTACCAGGGTCCGCTATCTATTGAATGGGAAGATGCCGGCATGGATCGTGAACATGGAGCCGAAGAAGCCTGCGCCTTTGTTCAAAGCGTCGATTTTCCCGGAGCGGATACGGCGTTTGATGCAGCGTTCTCCTCGGATTGAGGCACGCGACTTATGAGATCGAATCCTGAAGTATCTGGTTCTCCTCACCTACAGGAGTGACGGCCGCCCAGTCCTCTTCGCCCGTTCTGATTCTGTAAATTTTTTCGACGGGTAGTACGAAGACTTTGCCGTCACCGACTTCGCAAGTTCGGGCCGCGTTAAGTATGGCGTCTACAGTGCGTTCTACATAGCTTTCTGAAACGGCAATTTCGACGCGTACTTTTTCAGACAACTCCATCATCACTGTCGTACCCCGGTACGTTTCAACGTGCTCGGTTTCGCCTCCGTGACCCTGGGCATGCGAAACAGTTAGTCCACGGACGTTGCTCTGGAAAAGGGATTTCAGGACGCTATTAAGTTTATCTGGTCGAATGATGGCGACTACAAGTTTCATAACGGGTTATGCGGTAACAGGTTGATGTGAGCGAACTTTGGATGGAGCTGGAATGGTTATTTCGTCGTCGAGCAGGAGGATTGCGCCTTCTCCGGTTGAATATGCTTTTTCTCCATGATGGGTAACGTCGAGGCCAAAGGCTTCCTGGCCCGGTTCGACTCGCAGCCGGGTGACAAGCGAAAGTCCTTTCAGGATAATAAATGTCGACGCTGCGCTGTAGACAAAGACAGCAGCGACAGTGGCAAGTTGAATGAGGAGCTGGGCTGGATTTCCAAACAGGAGGCCGTTCGTAGAACCGTTCCACGTAGCATCGGCAAAGACACCGACCAGTATTGCTCCGGTAATTCCTCCAACACCATGTGCAGCGAAGACATCCAGCGAATCGTCTAACCTCGTCCGGGCACGCCATTCTATGATCAGGTACGAAGGAATAGCAGCAAGTCCGCCGATCACCATCGCCGAAATTGGTGAAACGAAGCCCGCCGCTGGAGTCACCGCGACGAGTCCTACGACGATAGCTGTTGCCGCACCTACGGCAGTGACTTTCTTGTTTACAACATGGTCTATCGCGGTCCACATAACGAGGGTAGAGGCGGGAGCGAACATGGTGTTCACGAAGGCTAGTGTGGCAGATTCGTTAGCGGCAAGAGCACTACCGCCATTGAAGCCAAACCATCCGAACCATAACAGCCCGGTTCCAAGGAGCACGAAGGGAACGTTATGGGGTAGCAGGGCTTGTCGTCCATAATCACGTCTCGGGCCAAGGACGAGAGCGGCGACAAGGGCTGCCGCTGCCGCATTGACATGTACTACGGCTCCACCAGCGAAGTCGAGTGCACCGAGCTCTCCGATCCATCCACCGCCCCAAACCCAGTGGCAGACTGGAGCATAAACCACCGTCGCCCAAATCAAGATGAATGCCAGGTACGGGCCGAATCTCATTCTCTCGACGACCGCTCCCGAGATTAGTGCAGCCGTGATAATTACAAACGTACCCTGAAAGGCCATGAACAAGAGATCAGGTATGGTTCCGTTTGCCTGGAGTCCGACTGTCTTCAGGAAGACCATCGAGAAGTCCCCGAGGAATAACCCTTCGCCACCAAATGCGAAACTGTACCCAAACAGAACCCAGGCTACTCCCACAAATCCAAGCGAGATGAAGCTCATCATCATTGTATTGAGAGCATTCTTTGAGCGAACGAGTCCGGAATAGAAGAAGGCAAGTGCCGGGGTCATGAGCAGGACCAGTGCTGTGGCGATTAGCATCCAGGCTGTGTCAGATCCCGAAATTATTGGGATTTCTGGAATCTCCTGGGCGATGCCAGGGAAATGAAGGCCGGCTTCTAGTTTCATAAGCATTAGCTAAGCGGTTCTGAACTATAAAAAAGAAAGCGAAATACACTGTATACCTTAATAAATTAAGTATTATTTATATATCACACAATATAATGATACATTTCTTGATATACAGTTCACTTTATGCAGGTGCCTGGTTGAGACGAACCGGAGCTTACTGGGCGAGAAGCGTGGTCGAAATCGACCCTTGCGCTACGTCGATTTGGGAGAATGCCTGTCTTTATGCTGAGTCTGCGTCGAAGATCTGTCGGATCATCTCGTGCCGGTAGTTGAAAATCCGAAGGACGTCATTTTCAACAAAGAGACGGTTCACGATTCTGCCGCCCGGAACGCTGTACAGAACCGTGTCGCGAATAATTGTTCTGTCCCCGTGGGCTATGAAGTCGTGTGTATGGTGCCACACTGTATATGGCCCTTTCAGTTGTTTGTCGACAAACTTGTGCGGTGGGTTCCATTCCTCGATACGCGTCAACCAATTCACGGGGAGTCGATGCAGGTGCAATTTGTACCTGATTAGCGTTCCTTCCTGAATCTTTTCTGTGTCGGCGCCCAGTACGGTGAATCTGAGAAAAGGCGGCGTGAGTTGTTCGAGATTGAACGGGTCCGAAAAAAAATCGAACACGTCGTTGATGTTTTCACGGACTGTAACTTCGGCAGACAACTTCCATCTCTTGCCGACTCGCGTAACTGATACGTTGGAATCCATGGAAAGGAGTGAGTACGCGTGCGGTGTGACTGATCGCCCGCCGTCAAAAATTTAGCGGTACTTATTATGATGCGTACATCTCTTCGATGACGTCGGCGTAGTGTGCAGTTATTGCCTTTCGTCGTGGTTTCAGTGTCGGCGTCAATAGTCCGTTCTCGACAGTGAAACCATCCAGGATAAGTTTGAATCTCCTGATTTTCTCGTGCGAGGCCACACCCTTGGAGTAGCGCTTGAATTCGGTTTCGAAGAGTTTCTGCACTTCCGGAGTTTCAAGAAGCGCGGCCTCATCGGTGTACTTGACACCGGTTTCGTGCGCGAACGATTTCAGGATGTCAATGTCAACGACAACGAGTGCACCCAGGTAGTCTTGGCCTTCTCCGACGACCAGAATCTGATCAATGGGACCATATTGCTTCAGAGCGTCTTCGATAGGACCGGGATAGATATTCTTGCCTCCCTTAGAGACGATCATATGTTTGATGCGATCCGTAATCTGTAGATACCCATCCTTAAACCGTCCGACATCGCCGGTGTGATACCATCCATCCGCGTCGATTGCTTCACGAGTAGCGGCTTCGTTGTTCCAGTAACCCTTCATGATGTTTGGGCCACGCGCAATTATTTCTCCTTCTTCCGATGTGAGATTGGAGTTGACATCACTGCCCTCGACCTGTCCGACTATGGCGCCATCGCTAAGTCGTTGGATTGCTATTGTTACACCATGGATTACTCTACCGACAGTGCCATATCGAGGATCGTTGATCGGATTCAGGGTAAGGACCGGAGACGTTTCGGTGAGTCCGTAACCTTCAATTACTTTGATACCCGCGGCTTCGAAAAACTCTCCGATATCACGCGGCAACGCCGCGCCTCCGGATACCGCGAAACGCAAGTTGTTACCGAGCTTGTCATGCAACTTTGAAAAAACCAGCTTGTGTGCTATCGCCTTCCGAAGCTTCAGGATAGGACCAACCCCTCCGTTCTTGGCGGCTGAGGCTGCCTTGCGGCCGCTGGTCAACGACCAGTCAAAAATTGTTTTTTTAAGCGTGGACGCGTCGGCGACATTCTTTATGATTGCATTGTACATCTTTTCAAACAACCGCGGCACAGAAATCATCAGCGTCGGTCGCACTTCCGGTAAGTTGCGAGCAACAGTATCGATGCTTTCGGCATAACTGATATGTGCTCCGGCTGCGATCACTGCCAGATAGCCGCCCGTCCGCTCGAACGAATGACACAATGGTAAAAATGAGAGGTGCCTGTCGCCTGGACCGAACTGTACAAGGTCGAGTGCAGACTGCGTGTTCGTGCACAGGTTCTCGTGTGTCAACATGACCCCTTTAGGATTGCCTGTCGTTCCAGAAGTATATATCAGCGAAGCCAGATCGCCGGGTTTGGTATTACCGGCAATAGCCGAAAGAGACTCTGAATTTTTTTCCCAAATATGTCGACCCGCCTCCAGTGCATCTTCCCATGCAGTAACATACGGTGGATGCTCTTTGCGCATCTCGCTCATCGTCACTATCTGCTGTAAGTCTGGACACGCATCAAAAACTTCCTCGGCTTTTTTCAGCTGGAGGCTGGTTGATACTACAAAAATAGAGGCCCCCGAATCGTTAAGGATGTACTCTACCTGAGATGCCGGAAGTGATGTGTAAAGCGAAACATTTATGCCACCCAGAATTTGTGTGGCAAGGTCGGCTATTGCCCACTCGGGTCGGTTCTCAGAAAGTATCGCAATCCTGTCGCCGGCTTTGAATCCCATCGAATGCAGATAGCCGGCAAAAGAATGAACGAGGGATTCGAGTTCCTCCCAGGTTATGTTGACCCACTCTTTTGTCTTTTTGTCCTTGTACGCAAGTGCCGGCACATTCTTCGAACGATAGTGCTCGGTAATGCGCAAGAATAGCTCAGGGATCGTGTCGAACTTGACTAATGCTGGCATATATTTCTACTGGTTATCCAACGGCTTTGGCATTGTCGGAAGCTACTTCCTGAATAATTTCGGTGCCAGCTCCGACGGCTTCTTTTATCGTTGCAAAGCCGTGTTTTTTTATCTCCTGAAATAGCCCGGTCTTTATCTTCTTTACCAGTTTCGGACCACGATATACGAGTCCTGTATACACTTGAACAAGTGAGGCGCCAGCCAGAATCTTCTCAAACGCAGATTCGGCCGAGTCGACACCACCGACTCCGATGATAGGCATTTTTCCTCGAACCCGTGTGTGTAAATAGTTTACCAGAAAGGTGGACCTGGCGAAAATCGGCCTCCCACTCATGCCACCGTTGCCAATCTTGTCCAGCTTCGCATGTGAAGTCGTCAACCCCGTGCGATCGGGAGCGGTATTTGATGCGATCAATCCGTGGACGCCTTTCTCGATACACACGGAGACGATTTCTTCCACGAGACTGTCAAAAACTACCTTTTCTGTTAGCGGCGGTGACAATTTAACGAGGATTGGGACCTCACTGTTCATTTCGCGACGCATCTCAAAAATGGCATCCAACAGTTCCGTTAGCGAGCCGGGATCTTCGAACGTTGTGCCCTCCCGGGTGTTGGGGCATGAGATATTCAACGCTACATACGATCCGAGCGGTGCCAGGAGTCTGAAGCTCTCTCGAAAGTCGTCGATAGCTGCGGCACCTACTATATCAGGATCATGTGTTTTGGCAAGATTAATGCCGATGGGTGCATAACCTTTATTGACGATACCAGACAATCGCCGCGAGATTCTCTCAGCTCCATGATTATTCAGTCCCATTCTGTTGATGAGCGCTTCATCACTCTCAAGTCGAAAAAGTCGTGGTCTCGGATTGCCTTTACTTGGCCTTGCACTCACGGAGCCGACTTCAACGAACCCGAAGCCCAGCGCACTCATGAACGGTATCAGCGTAGCATTCTTGTCGAAGCCCGCAGCAAGTCCAACAGGATTGGATAGAAAGATGCGCCACAGAAATTGCTTCAGTTCAGGTTTGTCAAACGCATATACCGGTTTGACCAGCGACGGCGATATCCGCTGTGTCGCTTTAATGGATCCGGCTACCACGGAGTGGGCAACTTCCGGACCAAGCCTGAAGAGGAAGGGTTTAATTAATTCGTACACTGCGCATTAAGTTGGCTACCGCAATTCGTAAAATTAGACAATCGTACGTCGTTTTGAAAGAAAATCGCATTGGAACATGTCAGTGACCATTTATCAGGTCGATGCATTCAGTTCAAAGCCTTTTGGTGGCAATCCTGCAGGTGTTTGTATCCTTGAAAAACTTGCCGCCGACAACTGGATGCAAAACGTCGCATCGGAAATGGCGCTATCGGAGACGGCATTTCTGGTTAGAGGAAATGGAGCATATCATCTCCGATGGTTTACACCGGCCGCCGAAGTAGACCTTTGCGGTCATGCAACGCTTGCATCTGCTCATGTCCTGGTAGAAACCGGGAGGGAGAAGCGGGGCAGACAGATTCTATTCAATACAGCAAGTGGGACTCTTTCAGCGAAGGTCGACGACGAGAAGGTTTTTCTCGATTTCCCCTCGGAACCTGCGCGGCCTATTGAGCCATCGGCAAAACTGCAAGCCGCTGTCGGTCAGAAAATCGTTGCGGCCGGTCGAAACAGATTAGACTATCTCGTCGAAGTGGAGTCTGAAGATGCACTCGCTTCCTTCGTTCCAGACAGTTCTGCTATTAGTGCTCTCGACGTTCGAGGTCTGATTCTTACGGCAGAATCTACTACCGAGTTTGATTTTGTATCACGATATTTTGCACCCCGGTTTGGTATTCTGGAAGACCCGGTCACGGGTTCGACGCATTGTTGCCTGACACCCTACTGGTCTGCCAAACTTGGAAAAGACTCACTTCGTGCGCGGCAGTTGTCTTCCAGAGGTGGAACGCTGGATGTCGCGATGGTAGGAGACAGGGTAAGCATTGGAGGTAGCGCAGTCACTACAATGACGTGTGAACTCCACGCATAAGTCACGCGATTACTCGGAAAGCACAAAAAAAAGGGAGCGCGAATAGGCACTCCCTTTTTTTCTCTTACAGAATTCTGTAGTTCTACCATCCCGGAATAATCTGGAATCCGAAGTGTGCTCCTTTTTCAGGACGCTGGAACGGATAGGCGTAGTAGATTTCCAAAACCGTATATCCAAACAGATTGAAGCGACTCGAAACGCCGGCAGAAGCTACAGGAGATCGCTCGGTTGGGTTTCTCTGAAATTCCAGGTTTGGCTTTTCGTCGCTCGTCCATGCGACTCCAGCATCCCCGAAGAACGCAATTTCGGTCGGGAGATACGGGAAGTTTAACAACCCGAAGTCTTTCGTTCCAAGGACCGGAACACGAAGTTCTGCGCTGAAAAGTGCAAGCCGGGAGCCAAGGAGATTGTCGATCGCACAGAACGCTGCAGACGGGCACTCTGCTGGCTCGAACGAAGCAAAGCTGTAGCCGCGGATAAACGTTGAGCTATTGCTATATCCGAGATACTCCTGACTGAAGAGCGACCGATTTTCGATATCAGTGAAAGAATCCTTTGCCAGGTAGTTACCAACGTGCAAGCCGCGGGCGGCGAACGTAACCGGTTTGACAAACTTGTATCGCCGGTAGTCTAGCACCAGGCGGACAAAACTCTCAGAGCCAATGAACGGATTCAGAGATGCTCTGTAGCGGCCTCCTGATACCGGAGACGTGAAGCCAAAATTGGAAAAGTCGCCTACGTAGGCTATTCCGGACTGGAAGAAATATACTGGGTCAGGAGCAGCCAGATCTTCTACCTCACGTTCGGTAAAGAATGACTCTTGAGAAAAGCTCTCCAACTCGTAGCTAAATCCGTACCGGACAAAACCGCCTGTGACATCGACTCGCTTTGTTGTAGAAAACGGATAAGAACCCAACAAGTCTATCTGGTCCAGGTAGATTCTCTGACGAATAAATTGAATCGTGTTAACAAACCCCGACTCATCAGTGCCAAATCGCGTCGAGGTAATCAGGTACGGTATGTGAGAGACAGCTCCACCATAGTTGAGGCGGCGCTTTTGATTCATGTAGGCGACCTGGCCGCCAATATCCTTGAACGTACCGTTTGCCTGGGCGATGACAGTGAGGTTATGGTTTCCAAGCATGTCACTAAAGAAGAAACCCACTCCACCTGAGACGCCAGTTCCGAAAGGTCCTCCAGTGCTGACACCTACGGTAGGAGGCGCGACATAATCAAGCTTTAGGCCAGCGCCATACTTTTTGGCTTCACTCAGGTTTGGTTCAGGCAGACCCGTGTTGGGATCGGTCAAGTAGTTGCCTACCAGCCCCGAATACAATGCAGATGCTGGAGGTAACAGACGTGCATCAGCTATGGCTTCCCCGTCCGACGGATCAATAGGTTCTCCCGCAGCTTCGTTCTGCTCCATTGAGAAAACAGAATACTTGTTTTCCGAGAACACTGAATAGACAATTTTGCCGCTTTGCATAGCTACCGACATTGTCGGCGAAAGCGATGTGATACCGCTTACTCCCGTCGCTACGTTAGTAACCTGGAAAACATTCTCATCTTCCAGTGAATACCGATAGATATCTTTGAACCCGTTGTGATCTGAGACAAAGAAGATGCTCCGTCCATCTGGAGAGAACTGCGGGTTCGTGCTCATCCCTCGATCAAACGGAATAATTGTCGAGATACCGTCAGTCTCGATATCATAAATCGCGAGGCGGACATCCGCGTACTGGAGGGTTTCGAAGTTGGTACCATTTGGGCCTCGATCCGATACGAATGCAATCTTCTTGCCATCTGGAGACCACGCCGGCTGAAGATCCCCGTACCGGTCGTTGGTTAACTGTCGCACTGCGTTGGTTTCGAGGTTAAGCAGATACAGGTCGCTGATACCTCCGTCAAGTCCGGAGAAAACAATGCTCTTCCCGTCGGGTGACCAGGAGGGATTCGAAAGGGCGCTTACTCCCTTGACGGCGATGCGGCGTTCGATTGCTCCCGTATTCCAGTCGAGGATGGATAACTCGTTATCGCCTTCCACGAATGTTACAAATACGAACTGCCGTCCATCCGGGGACCATGACCCTGCCGAGTTGATAAATCGAATGGCGTCGAAATGAGGGTCAGAGTTTGTACCCTTGAGTCGTTTTACGATTTCTCCGGTTTCGGCGTCGGCGATAAACAGGTTAATATTGAACACGTCTCTCTCGGACAGGAATGCAACCCATTTGCCATCCGGGCTGACAGAAGGCGACAGATGCATATCGCCACCGGTACGCTCGCGGTTTAGCACAAGGCGCCCGGCCGAGTCTGCAGGCGCGCGGCCTTCAACAAGCGGGAGGTAGGTATCCTTGATTGTCTGGATCCACTCGTTGGAAAGAGAGTCCGGTTTCAAACCGATGGTGTAGACAAGTGCAGAGTCGAGGCCGACTTTGCCACTTAATTTGAAAATGTTCGCAACCGCAGTGTCGCCATATTTGCCTCCGATGTAGGCCATATAAGCTTGACCGTATCGGTACGGGAAATACTTGTTACTCTTCGTCAGCTGATCCATGGTAGGGAGATCATCCCGAATTGCAGCATCGCGCAACCACATGGCGGTGTGCGGGTCTTCACGTCCCACGGACAGGTACTCCGCTGTGCCTTCGACGAGCCACAGGGGAACGTATTGAAATGCAAACACGGTCGAGTCTTCTCTGGACAAGCCGATGTCGTACTGAAATGAGTGCACCAGCTCATGCCCAAGAACGTGATCAGTCTCTTTGTACAAACCGGTCAAGGGCATAATCACTCTCTCTTTCAGGCTTTCCGTTACGCCTCCAGTCCCCTGACCGATTGAACCGGAAATGGCGTTGGTCTGCTGAAAGTCAGCGTCATTTGCGTAAAAGATGATCGGCTTCTTCTCGCTGAACTCCCGGAGATATGTTCTAGAATGACGTCGGTACCAACGCTCTGCCATTCTGGACGCATCGCGGACAGCTGTCTCCTCTTCTTTGTAGAAGTAGATGTCGAATCTCTCCGATTCCAGCACCGAGAAGTCAAAATTGTCGTACTGTACTTTATTCCGGCCAAAATACTGGGCTGAAACGGGCATCGCCATGAGGCCCACTAGGATAAAGATGGAAGCGAAGCGAAGTCCGTTAAATGCGAAGCGCATACTTTTCAGGTTCTGGCTACGGTGAAGGTTACAGAAATATCGGACAGACCGATAGTTTCCTACATGGAGAGACTAACAGTAATAACTGATAAAATAGCCGGATTCCACATCTTGCCATTGATCATAAACGAACTCACCAGGCAAGAAGGTGTTGCGAGCTAAGGGATTGTCCCCCACTATCGATACTCCAATTTACAGCAATAAACAAACCATATTGGCATGCGTACTTGGTAAGTGGAACAAACACGGGGCCGACCGGATCCATAAAGGAGCCCACTGGTAGAGTGGTTTCTGGTCAGACCCGTCCGGTTCTTCTATATGCCAGTCTTTGTCCTCTACCGACGACATCCATTGTGACTTTTAATACACGATACTCATGAGCCTGTACGATCCCAAACCAAGGTTGAGACTATTTGTGGTCATCGTACTGCTAGTCGTTACCGGCCTGGGATTGCGACTTGCGAAGCTCCAGATTCTGGATACGAAAGAGTATACCGGTGAGTCCAGAAACAATGCTGTTCGCGAAAAGCGAGTCGCGCCAGCTCGCGGGGTAATCTACGACAGGAATGGAATCCTTATGGTCGACAACGAGCCGACCTATACAATCATGCTGACCCCGCGCTATTTCGATGAGAGCCGTATTTCGTTACTGGCTGACCTTGTCGGAGTGGAAGACTCGGTCATAGTGGCGCGGCTGCAGGATGCTCGTGAATGGAGCCCATTCCAACCGTCATCCGCGTTTGCCAACGTTACGTTGGACGTAATCAGCCGTGTCGAAGAAAATAGATACCTGCTTCCCGGTGTGACGTATGAGACTACCCAGCGCCGTCGCTATCTAAGCGAAGGGCATATGGGCCATGGGCTTGGATATGTTAGAGAAATTTCCCGCCGCGAATTGGATCGAAGGCGTGCCGACGGATATCGTCCGGGTGATCTGGTAGGTATTGCCGGCATTGAAAAAACGTATGAACCTTATCTGCGAGGCGAGATCGGCAGTGAGTTCAAGCTGGTTAATATTCATGGCCGAGAAGTAAAATCCTATCGGGATGGGGCAGAAGACGAGGAACCGGTAAGCGGCTATGATTTGCACCTGACTCTCGACAGCGAGATACAGGCGCTTGCCGAATCGCTGTTTGTAGGTAAACGGGGATCACTGGTGGCGATCGAGCCAGCCACTGGAGAAATCCTGGCTTTCGTGAGCAAGCCTGACATTGATCCACGAATTTTTTCTCGACCAGTGACAGCCGATGAGTGGTCGGCGATGGTAAACACAAGAGAAGATCCACTGTTTAACCGCGCCACGATGAGTGGATTCCCCCCGGGATCTACCTGGAAACCATTCATGGCACTTGTTGGATTACAAAAAGGTCTTATCACCGAGGATACGGTTTATCGGTGCCGGGGTGGTTATCGACTTGGCAATCGAGTCTTCAAGGATCACAACGGCAAAGTACACGGACCCATCTCCGTGAAGCGCGCGCTGCAGGAGTCGTGCAACTCGTTCTTCTTTAATTTGATGATGCAGATCGACGTTGACGATTTCCACGACTGGGGCACAACATTTGGATTTGGCAGAACCGTCGCGCTGGACATCGCCGAACAAGATGGCGGCTTGATGCCAGATTCGGCGTACTATAATCGAGTCTATCCGCGGGGGTGGACGGCGGGATACTCTATCAACCTCGGCATCGGGCAGGGGGATATGCTGGTTACCCCCCTTCAACTCGCACGATACACGGCTGCCGTCGCAAACTTCGGATTGATGAAGCCGCCGCATTTGGTGCGTTCCATCATTCATTCAGAGACCGGAGAACATGTGGAACTCAGCCTTGCGGATGACCATCGAATTCCGATTGATCGCAGCAACTTCGAAATCGTGCGAGACGGAATGAAGATGGTAATGGAGAATGGGAGCGGCCGATGGGCTCAGATCCCCGGGATCGACAGTGGCGGCAAGACAGGAACGGCACAGGCACCAGGCGACAGGGACGACCATTCCTTGTTCGTCATGTTCGCTCCATTTGATAATCCTCAAATCGCACTATCCGTCATGGTCGAAAATGGTGGGTTCGGAGCAACGCAAGCTGCTCCAATTGCCAGCGTAGTTGCAGAGTACTATCTCAACCGGAAACTCACGGCGACAGGTAACTGGCGAAAAACCCAGGTCATGACACTACAGAGCCAGCCACTCGACGAGAATCAATGAGGGTCTGGTACAGGAATCTAAGTATCGATGTCATTCTCGTTTGGATGGCTCTGGTCGGCACCGGACTCGTGGCCATATACTCCACGACCAACGGTCCGGCATCTGAATACTTGCTCGAAAGCGTACGGTCCAACTTCATCCGGCAGTTTGTCTGGGCGCTGATATGCACCGCGGGTCTAATCTTCGCCATGCTTCTGCCAGTACGATTTTTTCAGACAGCGGCTTGGCCAGTATACATCGTCACCCTCTTGATGCTCGTCGCCGCTCTGCTTTTTGGGACCGAGATCAATGGAGCTAAATCATGGATCCGAATCGGCCCCGCTCAGCTACAAGTCTCGGAACTGGCCAAGGTGGGCACCATCCTGGCTGTAGCTCAGCTGCTTTCTGCCAAACGGGCGAGGATTGATACGGTACGATATGCATTTCTAACTGCTCTCGTCATCACTATTCCCGGAATACTGATTGTTCTCCAAAACGACACGGGGACGGCACTAGTATTCTTTGCCCTCGTTCCGATCATGTTGTTCTGGAGTGGATTGCCACTCATGAATCTGATACTGATCGTCTCACCCGCCATTGCCGGCTATCTGTCGATCATTTTTCTCCCCGCTGGACTCGTGTTCGCTGTCGTGTTGACAGGGTTCGTCTATGTGCAGACGAAGGAGTATCGAATGGCAACCCTCGCGGCGATGTTAACTGCGGGTACAACGCTTGTCATTACGCTGGCGCTCAACAAGCTTCTGCAACCTCATCAGGTCGCCAGGCTCCTGTCGTTTACCAACCCGGAGGCTGAGGAATTTCGAGACAACGTCGGATTTCACCTGGTTCAATCTAAAGCTGCCATTGGCAGTGGCGGACTCCTCGGCAAAGGATTTATGGAAGGTACCCAGACGCAGGGTGCCTACGTGCCTGAACAATCGACGGACTTTGTCTTTTCCGTGATAGGTGAAGAATTTGGATTTATTGGTTCAATGGTTGTGCTCATCTTGTTTACGGTCTTGCTTCTCAGACTGATATCGCTTGGTGTACAGATGAAGCATCCGTTCGGACTTATGGTCGCAGCCGGGACCGTCGGTGTTTACTTGATTCACATCTTTGTAAACATCGGGATGGCCACCGGGCTGCTTCCAGTTATCGGGATTCCACTTCCTTTCATCTCTTATGGAGGGTCGGCGCTGCTTGCGCAGACAGCTATGCTCGCGATACTGCTTTCGCTGCATATGAAAAAGGACGATCTTTCGATTTATGGTTATTAGTAATTAGCCAATGGCGGGCCGGCTGTGCCGGGATACAATTGGCATGTAACTTCAAAGCAAGTCCTCTACAATGTTTGCGAGTTCTGTCAGCCGTTTCGCATCGAGTGGCTCAAGAAATGACTCAGCAAATTGGTTAATTGATTGCTGCGCATCTTTAAAGATGTTCTTTCCGGAGCGTGTCAGCTTCACGAGGCTTACTCGGGCATCGCGAGCGCTTTCCTCTTTGTCGACGAGGCCGATTTTCTGCATCGGATTGAGGAGTCTCGTCACACCCGATGCACTCAAGCCTACACTGTCAGCCAGATCGATTCGACGCATGTTGCTGCTGGCCGAGTTGTTTAGATGGTACATGACCATGAATTCGGTGAAACTTATGCCATGTACCATCAAGGCGTGATCCAATCTCTTGTGAAGCTGTGACTGCATGCCGTGAAGCTTCAGTACCATTTCTATTTTTGTTGGAGAAGGCATTTTATACTTGGAAATACATTTATACTTGAATAATCATTGAGTACTCAAATATAATGCAAGTATAATGTTTTGTCAACTCGTTCAGGTACTGGTTCTCGATGGATGCTGACTAGGCGGCGCGAGTTCGAGTCATCCGAATGCCATTACGGCGCGCCCAGATCGACCCATGGACCCGAGAGTTAGGAGCGACGACGACCTCAAGTGCACGAATATTTGATGGCGCATCGGTTTCCCCGATCTTCGCGTTCTCATAGATCCAGACGTTACCGTCTGTTGTGAGGGACCCATTAACCCTTGCATGGGCTTCTATCCTGATATCTTCTTTGCAATCGATATCTCCATCTACTGCGGCAGATTGACTGACGACGACATGACCTGAGCAGGTAATGTTTCCGGAAAACGAGGCGTCTGTTTCAATCCGCACTGATCCGTTGACGGAGATATTTCCAGCAAAGTGACGACCCTGCTTGAGGACGAAGTCCCGATCCAAAATTGTCAATTCTCCTGGTCGAGAGACGGCGTCCGTGATACTTAGCTCCGGCGGCATAAACGTGATATGTCGAATCGATCCATGGCTATGGTTAGGAGTTTGCTGTTGCTCCAGGTTTTGATCAAGCGCAAATGGACGGGCCGAAGATACGCCGGACTTGGTCAGCTCAAAATCGGAAAATGTGGGGACCAGGAAGGGAAACTTCCTGACGAAAAGATTTTCCTCTGGCGGCAGTTTTTGAGCTACAGCACGCTCGATATAAGATGGCGCAAACGCCAGAACGGCCCATGCCAGTAGCATGATAATAAACAGTATAGCCATTGTAGTCACCGTTTCGGTACATAAGCATAGATCCTTACGGCGCACGTTTCATGCCATACGGCGTCAGTCGCACTAACAACGGCTTTGCATTCTGCTCTGGTGACATAAAGATTTACTGCATTCGGATATGCGTGACCATCGCAGACAGGCTTTTTTTGTATTCTGGAGTTCCTGAGAAAAAACGAGAAAAAGACCTGGTGGTAACGGATTATTTACAAAGCAGTATCAAGGCAGCATTGGCGTCCTTCGAGGGGGTCCCGGATGATTTTACCCCAGAGTTGGATGTGCCAAATAATCCTGATCATGGGGATTGGTCCACCAACGCGGCACTTCAGTTAGCCCGTCATCTACGGAAATCCCCGCGAGCTATTGCAGATGATATAGTACTGGCGCTTGCGACCGTACTTGACGATTCAATAGTGGAGTCGGCTGAGGTAGCCGGTGCAGGCTTCATTAATTTTCGGATTTCCAACGGGTACTGGCGGAGCGTCCTGAAGATGATTGTTGAAGATGGAGGATCTTTCGGTCGGCGAAGACTGGCATCTCCAAAAACTGCTCTGGTAGAATATGTGAGTGCCAACCCGACCGGCCCCCTGACAGTAGGTCACGGTCGAAACGCTGTGCTCGGAGATACCATCGCCAACATACTGGATTGGGCAGGCTACACGGTGTCGCGCGAATACTACTTTAATGATGCCGGCAGGCAGATGCGGGTACTGGGTGAATCCGTCAAGTCTCGTTATCGCGCTATGTTGGATTCGAGCCTTGGAGTCAAGGAAGTCGAAGGAGGCGGAAGTAGAGTTTGGGTGCCGGAAGATTTCCCCGAAGACGGTTATCTGGGAGAATATATAACCGACATCGCTCAATCGGTCTATGACACGCATGGCGATTCAAAGAAAGATGACGCTGCCGACGAGTTTTTCAAAGAGGTGGCCGAATCCGCAATTTTCGCTGAGATAGAACAATCGCTTGCCACGATTGGGATCAAGCAGGATACTTACTTCAACGAGAGGTCTCTTTACGATTCCGGTAGCGTATGGGATGTAGTTGACAGGATGCGAGAGAAGGGACTCGCCTACGATAGCGAGGGCGCGGTTTGGTTCAAGACGACTGAATTCGGGAAGGAGAAAGATACGGTCCTTGTCAAAAGCTCAGGAGAACCAACATATCGATTACCCGACATTGCCTATCACGTGAATAAGTTGGAGAGATCCTTCGACCGTATCATAGATATCTTCGGTGCCGATCATATTGCGACATACCCCGATGTCCTTACTGGCGTTGAGGTATTGGGTTACGATTCATCTCGCATCGAGGTTGTCATTTATCAATTTGTGACTCTCGTGCGAAGTGGTAAACCTGTCAAGATGAGTACGAGGAAAGCAACCTATGAAACGTTGGACGATCTTGTTGCTGAGGTCGGTGCGGATGTGGTCCGATTTTTCTTCCTGATGAGATCGCCAAACACGCATCTGGAATTCGACCTGGACCTGGCGCGGGAAGCCAGCGACAAGAATCCTGTCTTCTATCTTCAGTATGCACATGCCCGAATTTGTTCGATTCTTCGGAAGGCGGATGAGCTTGAAATATCGTATGACGAGGAAGCGGATTTATCCTTGTTAGAGCACGAAGCAGAGATAAGTCTTATCAAGTCGATTGCCCGATTCCCGGCGGTAATCGAAGATGTCGCGGAGTCGCTCGAACCACACAAAGTAGCGACATATCTGAGGGAAGTAGCTGTAGCATTCACCGATTTTTATGGCAAGTGCCGGATCATTGGTGAAGGCGAAAGTATTGCCGTGGCCAGGTTGAAGTTAGCATCAGCAACGCGAATAGTTCTACAGAATGGATTGGCTGTTCTCGGAATCAGTGCACCGGAGCGAATGTAGACTCTACGAAAATGCGAGTATCATTTCAGGGTGAGGTAGGGGCGTATTCGGAAGCTGCGGCGAGGTCGTTGCTCCCGCAGGCTGACCTCGTTCCCATGGCTAGTTTCGAGGAGGTATTTGAATCGGTTTCCCATGGTGCATGTGAGGCAGCAGTCGTGCCAATCGAAAACTCTCTCTTCGGGAGTGTCCACGTTAATTACGATTTGTTACTCGAACATGATCTAGCAATCAGATCCGAAGTGAGCCTGAGGATCAAGCACAACTTGATGCAGGTGCGTGGAGGAGGGCCGATAGTCAAGATAATGTCGCATCCGCAGGCGCTGGGTCAGTGCAAGAAATATCTGCGCGAAAATTACCCGTCAGCGGAGTTGGTCTCGGCTTACGATACGGCCGGGGCTGCAAAGATGGTCGCGCAAGAGGAGAAGCATGGCGTAGCAGCAATCGCGAGCCGGGAGGCGGCCGAAGAATATGGACTTGAGATTGTTGCTACAGATATCGAGAGTAATCACAGGAATTATACCCGCTTTCTCATGTTGACAAAAGAGGAGGCGAACAGGTGGCCCGGGGACGATGTCAATTCGCAATACAAAACGTCCCTTGTGTACACGTTAAAGGAAAACGTCCCCGGAGCGCTATTCAAGAGCCTCGCGGTGTTTGCTCTGAGAGAGATTGATTTATTTAAGATTGAGAGCCGTCCTCTGGTTGGAAGCCCCGGTAGATACGTGTTTTACTTCGATATAGAGGGTTCTGCCTCGGATTCTCTTGTGGAGAAGGCGTTGGACCATCTTTTAGAACTTTCTGACGACCTTAAAATACTAGGATCGTATCCGATTGGAACAGTAGTCGAGTGATGGGTATTATCCTGTCAACCACCATTTAAATTCAGGCCCTGCCGTGTCATTTTCGTATACTTTTAAGGAGGGGATCGCCGGTTTTTCCAGGGCGAAGTTTGCGTCGATAGCTACGACAGGTTCTATGGCTGTCGCTCTCGTAATGATCGGAATATTTATTCTGATGAGTTATGAAGCACAGACCGTGTCCGATTGGTTGCGCCAACGAGTAGGCGAGTTGGAATTGTTTCTGGACGATTCAGCAGACAACAATCTGGGTCAAGCCGTTTATAACCGGGCTCTCGTGACACCGGGTATAGAATCAGCTGAATTCATTTCGAAAGAAGAAGCGGTGCGCATCTTTAAAGAGGAGTTCGGTGAGGATGGTGACGTATTTTTCGACGAACCATTTTTGCCTGCTTCTGTGAAGGTACGGGTCCTGCCGGCCTATGCGAACAGTGATAGTCTCAACAGCTTGAAGGAGTACTTTGGAGCCTGGAACAGAGTGGAGGAGGTAGTCTACAACGAATCGTTGTTGACGAAGGTCATGCGCAATATGCAGACGTTCCGTCGCATTGGTATCTGGGTGGGCATACTGATTGTTCTCGCGTCGGTCTTTCTTGTTGCCAATACCATCCGGCTTTCCATTCACGGCAGGCGCCTTCTGATCCGGACCATGAAACTGGTCGGGGCAACTGATTCTTTCATCCGACGACCTTTCCTTGTCGAGGGCGTCGTACAGGGTTTGATAGCGGCAGTGTTGGCGTCGGTGGTATTGATATTCCTTTACACGCTTCTACGTGGGTACATACCTCAGTTTGGCGCAATGTCGACCCTTGACTTGTCAGCACTCCTTGCTATTGTCATGCTACTGCTAGGTGGGTTACTCGGATGGGCAGGGTCGTTCTTCGCTGTCCGGCGATTTATCAAGAATATCGAGCTACACTAGCCGGCGTTAGCTGGTTTTTGACTGTCAGTTCGGAGCGCTTTTTTTCGTGCTCTTTCGTTTGCCCGCCCTAATGCGTCTCTTGTCGCGTCGCGTTAGATGCCGGTCACCGGGTGTTGGGATCCATCCAGTTCGCGGGTCGAATGTGCCACTTTTCGAGCGGGGGCCACCACTTCCTCCTCCCCGTCAGCAACTTAATACCAATTGCTGTCGTGCGCCAATGAACAAATGCTAGGAAAAACTCTAGGAAAAATCCTAGGAAATGGCACGCTGAAAGTCGGACAGACTAGTTGCAGTGCCGTTTCAACTCGCCTCCACCTCACCCGGGATCGAGGCGTTTCGAAAGAATAGAATCAATCGATATGCGCCCTCGCTGCATCACCCGCAGGCTATAATGCCGGAAGACTGGAAAAATAGAACCATATGATTACTTTTGGGTTACACAGGCATTAATTATCTTTGTTTAACCCACGCGCGGCTGGAAAATTGTTTGGCAACGAGCTCGCCGAATGTCCCGAATCCTATTTGTAACGCTTGCTGTCCTTTCACTGCTGCTCGCGTTCGTACTTAAGCTGAATATTCTGTACGGCCTGGCCATTCTTTTTCTGGGCCTTACCGTCGTCTCGTACTTGCTCGACAAGAGACGAGAGTTTTTTCCGTCAGGTCAATCTGGGCGGGAGATGAGGAGCGACGCAAAAGAAGTAGATGACCTGCAGTCGCTGGGCATTCTAGAAATCAAACCGAAAACATCGGCCACTCCATCGACAGGCAGTAGCACTCAACCATCAGATGAGATTGAGCACCGGCCTACCACGTCGAAGAAAGGCAAGACAGCCGCCTATAAATCTGTTTCAAAATCAGCCGCAACGAAGCCGGCGGGAGATACGGTAGAAATGTTTGCTGATGATATGGATGAAGATCACATTCCGTTTGAGCCCGGTGAAGAAGTGTCGGTTGCCAGACCTGTAACTTCCAAGAAAACCAAGTCGACAACCGACAACGCAAGCGAGCTCGACAGAGGCTCCCGTGTGTCATCCAGCAGGCCTAATCCTTCGAAAGCCAAGCCCAGGGCAGACGAGAATTATATCGCTGTTCAAGAGGCCCAGGACGAATCTCTGGGACAGGTCTTGCTCCCATGCCTCGTATCCTTACGAGCTGCAATAAACGCTCATACTGTCTGCGTCCTTTCGTACAAACTGGATACGACAAAGTATTCGATTGTAGGTGTCGTCAGCAAGAACGGCTACGCACGAACGTCAGGATCATTTATCTCTCCAATGCCACTTATCTCCTCTACGAAGAACCGTAATACAGTAGAGGTCATGCGTGTCGGTCCAGAAGGTCTGCTTGAAGATGCTGTCGGGTATTACCGCGAAAATATCGCCGTCAGGAACGTGGCAACAGCCAGAATTTATGCCAGTTCGGACGCCGAACGTTACCTGCTACTCGCAGATTCCTTCGACGAATCATTCGTCGGAGATGCAACGTCCTGTCGCCTGTTTGATCGCTATGCCCAGGTAATTGGTCCAATGCTGGACATGCATTTCGGGTCTGGCGATGTCGAGTCAGATGGATCTAGGCCGCGACGGGAAATTATCGCTGACGAAATTTCGAATGCCCGGGCCGCCAGTAAAGAACTCGCCCTTGCCCTGATCTATCTCAATGATGCCGAGGCGGTATCACAAAAAAGTAAAGAAGACATTGCCAAAATCGAAGAGCAACTGGACAAGCTTCTAAGGCGATCAACTGACAAAGGACGCGTTGAGCATTTCGGCGAACTGACTTTTGGCGTCCTGTACCGAGGCAATGTTAATGATGTTGAACGCTGGGCAATCCGAATCCAGAATGAAGCTTCAAAAAGCGGCAACGGATTGTCAGGTGGCGTCAGCGTCGGCGTTGCCATGTTGACTGATCGGCATCACGGCGCTGATGAATTGCGAACAGATGCGTCGACGGCCCTGGAAGAAGCACTCGAAACAGGTGCCTGCACCATCCTGGAATAACTCAGATCAAATTGCCTTTCTGTATTACGATTGTTCTGGATGGCGTAGGCGTTGGGTACCAACCTGACGCGTCAGACTACGGCGATGTCGGCGCAAATACGCTTGCTCATGTTGTCGAACAACAGCGACCCAACCTGCCTAACCTTCAGCGTGCAGGGCTCGGCAACATTATCACCCTCCCGGGGATTCCTCCCACAGACTCACCTGGGGCATCATGGGGGAAAATGATGGAGAAGTCCGCTGGCAAAGATTCTACAACGGGTCATTGGGAGCTTGGAGGAATCAATCTGGAAAAACCGTTCCCCACCTATCCCAACGGTTTTCCTGAAGCGCTGATACAGCGATTCAAGGAGGTAACATCATCCGAAGGCATCCTCGGTAACAAGGCCGCATCTGGGACCGAAATTATCGACCAACTGGGTGAGCAGCATATCGCGACCGGGTTCCCGATCGTATACACTTCGGCTGACAGTGTTTTCCAAATTGCAGCCCACACCGACATTATTCCACTGATGTCTCTGTACGAGATGTGCGACCTTACTCGCAGGCACGTCTGCGTCGATGATCATGGAGTAGGACGCGTGATTGCCCGGCCGTTTATCGGAACACCTGGCAATTTTTCTCGCGTTTCGAAAGACCGTAAAGATTATTCGTACCTGCCTGTCGTCGACCCCCTCCAAACCATTCTTCAGAATAATGGGATTGAGACCATCTCAATCGGAAAGGTAGCAGACCTGTTCGGCGGTGTCGGATTTGACAAATCGTTCAAAACAGCTTCCAACGCTGATGGTATAGCCCGGACAATATCCGCTCTCCACAATCACAGCGGTGAAAAAACCTATGTGTGGGTCAATCTCGTCGATTTTGATCAGGAGTATGGCCACAGAAACGATCCCGCAGGTTTCGCAACTGCGCTCGAAGAGTTTGATCAGGAGCTGCCATCAATCCTTGCAGCGCTTCCGGAGGGCAGTCGAATGCTGTTGACCGCAGATCATGGTAACGACCCGACATTCCCCGGAACAGATCATACCCGAGAATATGTGCCGCTTCTGCTTTTTGGAGATGCAGTGTGTACCGACCTCGGATTGCGTGATTCATTTGCTGACCACGCCAGTTCGGTCCTTGACTACTTCGGAATCTCTGATCACAAGATTCCAGGCACGTCATTCCTGACAAACCCCCGGGGCTAAACCGATGGTATTCGAATCGCCCCGGAGGCCGTCTGGCAACTAAGAGTCCAGCCTGCTAGGCTTCCGCCTGTTTCTGTGCCGCTACTTCTTCGACACTGCGAAGAACACGAAGAAGGTTACGACCCCAGATTTGCTCAATCTGCTCTTTCGAGTAACCTCGTCTGACAAGTTCTTTGGTCACGTTGAGAGTCTCGCTGGCGTCTTGCCATCCAACAACACCGCCGCCGCCGTCAAAATCAGAGCTGATGCCGACGTGGTCAATACCGATAAGGTTAACCATATAATCAATATGATCAACAAAGTCACTGACGTTAGCTGGTGGCCATTGTTCGTCCAACTCAGCCACGCGGGCCTGATATGCCTCTCGCTGCTCATCTGTCAAATTCGACCATGCGGCTCTGCTGGTGATTCCCATTTCTTCTCGTAGGGCATTCATTGCGGCAGTCTTTTCTTCAGGAGATTCTTTTACGTATGACGAAAAAGCAACTGTCTGAACGACGCCACCATTTTTCTTCAGCGCTTGAAGCATCTCGTCATCCATATTTCGGGGATGATCGCATAGTGCTCGGGCACTGGAATGAGATGCGATGACCGGGGCTGCCGACAGCTGCGCTGCTTCCAGCATTGCTTTCTTGGAGATGTGTGATACATCTACCATAATACCCAGGCGATTCATTTCCTCGATAACTTCTGCACCGAAGTCGCTGATGCCTCCATGCTCCTCTTCTCCGTCACCGAGATTTTCACGTGGAGTCGATGAGTCGGCGATGTCGTTGTGACCGCCGTGAGCCAGCGTGATATATCGTGCACCAAGCGCGTGGTATTTCTCCAGCAATGAAAGATCTTTTCCGATCACATAGCCATTCTCAATTCCGATGAGTGCAACCTTCTTTCCCTCGTTGTGGATGGAGATGACATCTTCTGCGGTATACGCGAGTCCAATTTGATCCGGATACATTTCATCAGTCATACGATGAATTGCATCGAACTTGGTCATAGCAAGTTCTTTTGCCTCGGCGTAATTCTCTTCAGTCCTTTCAGTCTGTCCGACGTACACTATCCAAAAGCCGGCATCGAGGCCTCCTTCATCTAACTTCGGAAGATCGACCTGGTAATCGCCCCGAACACCCGGATCTGCCTCATCGGTGGCGAACGTAAATGGGATGTCGATATGGGTGTCTATTGTAATAATTTCGTCCTGCACTTCGGCGGCAAGAGCATCGATTTGATCGGTGGTCATTTCGCCACCCTCTGTGCTGTTCTCGCAGCCGGTTAATCCGCCAAGCAGTATAACGCTTAGCGTGAGTGCCGTTAATCCTCGCATTGTCTACACGGTTTTGTATGTAAAAGAGCCAAAACGTAATTATTTCCATGCGATCAGGCAACCAGGGCACGAAATAATCACGATACTAAGTCATTAAGGTTGTCTCGCTTTACGTTTCGTCGTTCCTATATTACTGTGGAATGCGAGCGTAAATAATCGTTGTAAGCAATGATATTAGGAAAAGTCGTCGGGACGGTTTGGGCTACACGCAAGGATGCCCAGCTTGTCGGAATGAAGTTCCAGATTGTGCAAGAGGTGGAGCTCGACTATAGTCTTAAAGACAAGTTTGTAGTCGCCGTCGACAGCGTCGGTGCTGGAGTCGGAGAGGTTGTGCTCGTCGCACAGGGTTCAAGTGCGCGGCAGACGGAGCTCACGGACAAGAAGCCCGTGGATGCCGTGATAACAGCAATCGTTGACAAGCTGGACATCTCCCAGTTTGAGGAAATGATGGCGGATGTCGCATGAAACTTGCCAAAGTAGTCGGGAATATCTGGGCGACACAAAAACATCCTGCCCTGGAAAGTAAGCGCCTTCTGATGGTACAGCCGTTAACTTTCAGCGGCCACGTGCGGGGAATGCCAATAATAGCTCTGGATACCGTCGATGCCGGTCAGGGAGACATGGTTCTCTACGCAACCTCAGCTGAAGCAGCGATCCCGTTCAAACCAGGTCTTACACCAACAGATGCGACAATCGTTGGGATCGTAGAGTCTGTCGACCACGAAGCCTGGCACTGGTCATCCAATAAACAAGTCGAGAGTTAGCGGCTTTCTGAGCCACTTTCCTTGACCAGTGGAACGAACAGGAAGTCGTGTGACTTTTCCCGTGAGAAAGATTTTTCTCCTGTACGCGTGACTTTATACATGGTCTGACCATCTCGGTCCCCGACCGGAATGATGAGTGTACCACCAGGCTTGTCGTCCGAGGGCATTCGTAGCTGTTCAAGCAGTGCATCTGGAACCCTGTTTGCACCAGCGGTGACAATTATCCCGTCATACGGAGCAAAAGTATCCCATCCAGCCGTTCCGTCTCCGCATTTCATCGTTACCCGGTAGTTCAATTTTGTCAGGAGCTCTTTTGTCCGATCGTACAATGGTTGCAACCTCTCGATCGAATAGATTATGCAACCGAGTTCGGCAAGGACTGCAGCCTGGTATCCACTACCGGTGCCCACTTCGAGAATTTTGTCGTCGGGCGAGATTTCCAGAAGGGAAGTCTGATACGCAACGGTATACGGTTGAGAAATCGTTTGCTTCAATCCAATGGGAAGTGCTTCGTCTTCGTATGACCGGGAAATGAGTCCAGGATCGACGAACAGGTGTCGAGGAACTCGTCCGACGGCATCAAGAACGGCCTTATCGCGAATTCCCTTCTCATACAGGGTATCTACCAACCGGCGACGCCTGCGTTGGTACTTCCAGTCATCAGTTTCCATCGAAAGTAGTTCTAGACTTCGGCAACAGCCAGCTCAGTGGATTCCGACGCCTGTTGCAGGAGGATACGTCCAAGATACCCATGAAGCTCGTCGATCGAAACATCCGTTTCAAGATTGCCATCGGTTGCAAAAGAAATACGGCCCGTTTCTTCCGAAACAACGATGACGAATGCGTCAGTAAGTTCGCTTAAGCCGACCGCCGCCCTATGCCGAAGGCCCAGGTGTGGGCTTAGCTTCATACTTGACGACACCGGTAGGATGCAGCGGGCAGCCTCGATCCTCCTGTTGCGGATAATGACGGCACCATCATGCAATGGATTCTGAGAATAGAATATTGTAATCAACAGGTCATGGGTCACTCTGGCCTGCAACAGCGTTCCGGTTTCCGTATAACTGCGAAGTCCAGTCGATCGCTCAAAGGCAATCAGGCCACCGATTCGTTGTCTGCTCAGATGAGACACCGCCTCGACAACTTCTGTAATGACCTGCTCGTGTTCTGGTAATTTCACGAACCGCCGAACCAGCGGATTCTGTCCAAGCGCGAGCAATAACCTGCGTATCTCGGGTTGGAAAAGGATGATGACGGCAAGCACAAATACTTCGCTGAGTAGTGCGAAGAGCGACCCGAGCATTCTCATATCCAGAATCGTCACAATAAACTGGACAAGGAAAAGAGCCATCACGCCGATGAAAATCTGTACTGCAATAGTGCCTCGCATCAGCACGTACAGCTTGTACAGGATATACGCGAAGATCAATATCTCCACGATATCTATTAATCGAATCGGTATTACCCACTGAAACAGCGTCAACGGCACGGCATGGTTTAGAGCGTATCGATACTATTATCGAACACGACGCAAGATATATAACTTCACGTCACATGTTCCGTTTCGGTTGCCGCGAGAACTTTTAGCACATCCATTGTCTCTTTAACGTCGTGCGTTCTAATAATCGAAGCCCCCCGCGAGATGGCGATGGCAGCAGCTGCAAGCGATCCGATCTGTCTCCGGTTGGACGCTACAGGTATGTCGAGACTCCCAAGGGCAGCTCCAATCATCGCCTTCCTCGAAATACCGACGAGTATTGGCACGCCAAACCTTCGAAACTGATGTAAGTTATTCAGAAGTCGATAGTTGGCCGCCATTGTCTTGCCGAAGCCAAATCCGGGATCGACACATATGTTGTGGATACCAGCCACATACGAAGTCTGAATCTGTTGCGACAGGATCTCCAGGACTTCACCGAGGACGTCATCGTATCCGTCATCCTCATGCGATACTGCCCCGGGAAGGTGCGGTGAATGCATGAGAACGAGCGCCGCGCGCGATTCCGATATGACGGGTAACATTTCGGTGGAAAAGGTTAAGGCGGAAATATCGTTGACCATATCTGCCCCCGCCTGGATTGCCGCATAAGCGACATCCGGTCGATAGGTATCCACGGAAATAACAATGTCGGTATTCGTCGAACGGATTGCTGAAATAACGGGAACGACACGTTCGATCTCTGTTTGGGCCGGGACCGGGGAGGCGCCCTCACCGTAAGCTCGGCCCGGAGGCCTCGACGACGCTCCACCGACATCAATTATCCTGGCACCCTCGGCGATCATCTGGACAGCCCGCCTGACCGCGGTATCTCGATCCATAAAATCGCCTCCGTCGGAGAACGAGTCCGGCGTTACATTCAAGATGCCCATGACGACAGATCGAGACGCTCCCCGACCCAGTTGGAGCACCTTATCTCTACACGCGAGGCTAAAATTGAATTGAAAAGGATGGTTCGCCATCGTCAGCGCCTTGCGCGTTATATTAGGGATTCGATTGTGAGAGTGGAGTCTGATTAAGTTGTAACATGTCGAGAATAATTGGCAACATTGTCCGAGCGGTTCCCGGTACCTCGCTGCATACAATAAGCGAGTTTACCAAAGATCCGGTCAGCGTTCAAACCTCGCTGCTTAGAAAATTGCTATCGTCGGCGTCTCATACCGAATGGGGCAGACGCTATAATTTTAGTTCGCTTTCCAAAAGCCCTGACGTAAGGAAGGACTACGAATCGAATGTTCGCATACATACCTACGAGGATTATGTAAGTGATGTCGCACGTATCCGGCAGGGAGTACCAGACATTATCTGGCCCGGTGTCTTTAGAGACTTTGCTGTATCGAGCGGGACAGTTTCAGCCGGCAAGATCATTCCGATAAGTCGCGAGACGCTGAAAAACAATCTGAAGTTCAGTCTCGGCAGTGCATTCACTTACAGCGCAACGTCCGGAAATTCCAAATTCTGGTTTGGCAGGTTTCTGAGTTTACCGGGACAGATGCACGAAGATGAGGAGTACCCCGGCAACTACATCGGGGAAGTTTCGGGTCTTCAGGCGCGACACGCTCCTCGGCTAATTTCCGACTACTATCAGGCGGTACCAAACGAGATTCTGTTTATTGGAAACTGGGAAGCGAAGCTGACAGCCGTTATAAAGCATGTCGCAAGGATGGATATTCGGGCGATTGCAACCGTACCGACCTGGGCAATGATTATGTTTACCCGGCTGTTAGCGTACGCACGGGATGAAGGTATTGCGAGCGCATACACGATCTCAGAAATTTGGCCGAACCTGCGAGTGATTTTTACCGGCGGTGTTGCGCTCAGCTCATACCGCCAGGTTCTGAATGATCAGATCGGGAATCCAGATGTGGCTTTGCTGGAAACGTACGGTGCATCGGAAGGTTTTTTCTCGTTTCAAGATGACCCGGCTCGAGAAGATATGTTGCTCCACCTGAATAGCGGAGTTTACTATCAGTTTGTCAAAATGGAAGAGCTGGGCGACCCCAATGCCCGGCGGTATTCCATTGATGAAGTAGAGACAGGTCTCCGTTATGCTCTTTTTGTTTCTACAGCAAGTGGGTTGTGGAGCTATCCGGTTAATGACGTGATCAAGTTTACCCAGTTGTATCCACACAGGATTGTGGTAGCTGGCAGGACGAGTGAGATGATCGACAAATATGGCGAGGCTGTTTTTGCAGATGAAGTTCGCAAAACTTTGGAGATCGCCTGCGCAAAATTCTCTTCTACTGTCGTTGATTATCATGTGGCTCCCACGCCGCCGAGTGTAGATCGAATGCCAGCCCATCAATGGTTGATAGAGTTTGAGACGCCGCCGGCGGATTTGGATGCCATGTCTTCAGTAATGGACAAATACCTGCAGGAGATTAACCGGCACTACATGATCCGACGTGAAGCTGAGGCTTTTGGCCCACCGCAGATCATCAGCCTGCCGAAAGGCACTTTCTACAAATGGATGAAGAAGACGAAGAAAAGGGTCAGCGCCCAGAGTAAGGTTCCTAGAATGAGTGAGGAACGGGATGTTGCCGATGGCGTACTTGAAACTGCCTCCATGTAATAAGTGCGACTAACCGACACATGTTTCAGGCGTGTCATTTCGCGCTTTTAATGAGCTGAGTTGGGAACAACATCCGCAACCACGCGTGGACGAACGCCGCGTAGTACCTTACCGCCCGGTAGTTCTGACGCAGGCTTTTGTTTTTACTGGAACAACAAATAAGCTTGTTTATATCGTAATAACGCTACTACTGCTTAACAGCTAAACGCCTATGTACGTCCCACGACAGCAACGCATGCTGGACCAATATCTTCAGGAGATTGGTCAGATTCCATTGCTTACTCCCGCCGAAGAAGTTGATCTCGCGAGAAGAATCAAGCAGAATGATCAGGAAGCGTTGCACCGTCTGACTCGCGCAAACCTGCGCTTTGTCGTGTCCGTTGCCAAAAAGTATCAGGGTCAAGGTTTGACGCTGGCCGACTTGATTAATGAGGGCAACTATGGCCTGATTAAGGCTGCGCAACGATTTGATGAAACGCGCGGCTTTAAATTTATTTCGTACGCAGTCTGGTGGATTCGCCAGGCGATTCTTCAGGCGCTAGCCGAACAGAGTCGCGTTGTGCGTCTGCCGCTCAATCGTATCGGCACGATCTCCAAGATCCGGAAAACGAGTGCAAAGCTAGCACAGGTACACGAGCGCCAGCCTAACATTGAGGAGCTTGCAAAAGAACTCGAGGTAGATGTCGACAAGGTGCGCGAAGCAATGCAGCACACGGGTCGTCATCTCTCGATGGACGCGCCGTTTAATGAGGACGACGATAACTCATTGCTCGACGTTCTGCCTAACGACGAAGATCTTTCTCCAGATGATACTCTGATGGATGAGTCTCTGAAGATTGATATCGAAAGGGCGCTTAGCCTCCTTCACCCGCGCGAGGCGGAAATTACCCGACTTTATTTCGGGATCGGCAGGGAGCATCCGCTGACACTTGAAGAAATCGGACAGCGCTTCGGGTTGACCCGCGAACGCGTGCGCCAGATCAAGGAGAAAGCATTACGCAAGCTTCGTCAAAAACATCGTCGCGAAGAATTACAGATGCATATCGGTTGATTCCGCTGGTTGATACCAGAGGTTCATGCATCGAAAGACACGAAAAAAGGGTCACCGAATTTTATTCGGGGACCCTTTTTGCTTTACTAAAATCTATACAAACTCATCCCTCATCCCTCATCCCTCACCTAATGCAACAAGTTATTACGGGATAGCATCTCGCTGACAGGAAATTGGACAAGCGGATGGATCTCGAATCGAACATCCCCACTATACCAGTCCGGCTGTTCGACGCCCATCGTGTCCGGGTTCGAATCAACCAGGCAAATCAAACGATCATTCACGAGTCGCTCAAGGACAAACGTCGTCTCGTCTTTTGAAAAGCTGAATACCCGGTTGTGCTCTTCGACACTTAGCGTCTTGTGCATAATGATCGACCGCAATGAAAAAGCAAGCCCCGTGTCATATCTGCCAAGAAAATCAAATGACAAGGGCTTTATCGGTTTGACCAATAACTCGCCACTCTCTTTAAACTGTGCAGACAACGTCCAGTAATAAAGTGCCAGCATGATATTCTGACCACTCAGCTTCCGCAGCGTGTCGAAATAATTCTCCCTCAGCGTATCCTGAATCTCAGACTCCGTCCTCTTCCGGCCAACCTTGTCTTTCAGGTAGTTCGCGCCATCTTTTGGCTGTTCAAAAACAATCGGCATCCCACTTCGACGATGGCGATTCAGGACGATAGCTTCGTAGCCGGATCGATCTACTGTTGAAAGCTCGTACGATACAACAAAGCCCACGATGCGTTGGGCAGTCCGCGCCAAATATTTCCACGCTGGCTTGTTAATTGTCAGAAACCAGCAGATCCATTTGTCCGTCCGGGACAGAAAAAGCATAAATCGCTCCAGCAACTCTTTGCCACCGGTGGCCTGCAAGAAGAGATGTTCGATATCATCAATCAGCACACATCGACGATCGGTGTTGTGGTTGAGAATCTCTTCAAGGCCCATGAGGTCATCAACGGAAGTGGTGATTCCCATATGCTCGGCCAACACCGCGACCAGTTCCTTTTCAGAATTAGGGCGGTCCGATATTCGGATGAGGATAGTTTCGAAACCCTTGAGTGAAGACTCGCCAAGAATGTTGAGGAAGCTTGTTTTTCCTGAGCCAGGGTCGCCCGCAATCACAGCAACACCACCATTGCGTCGCTCCTTCCACCCGGTTGCAAACGACCGGATCCATACCAGGTCCCTGGAGCGCGCCTCAGCCAGACTTGCTCCTGTCAGCGGCTCGAACGAAAACAATCTGCGATACACCACGGGCAGTGTCTTCTTAAACGACGCAACGCTGGCTATTTTGTTTACCGTTTCCGATCGCAGGGTGTCGCTCTGGTCGATAACCCCGACTGCAGTCTGTCCCTTGCGAATCAGGCCGCGAGCGCTTCGCTCACCGACGCGGACCCACTGTTTAACTGCGGCTGTAGCTTTATCAAACCACTTCTCACCTGCAAAGCGCAGAGCTTCCCATCGCTGGCCTGCACGCGAGAAAACCTCAGCCCACTGGTCGGATGCGTCATCACGTGTCCTTACAGTCTTATGGATCGCTGTCCAATCGTCAAGGAACACGAAGTTTATTTCGTCTGATACCTCGGCAACGTGAGCCTCAAGATGTTTCACCATCTCCTCAATGCTGTCGTCAGCGCGCTGGAGCGCCTCGCCAGCAAGCTCGAAACTTGTGTCTCGAACACTTTTCAGCGTGGGAGGATCTACCTGAAGTTCAGTCTCATCATCTGAAGGAGGCGGGGGCGACAGGAAGTTTTCAATTTCTTCCAGAGCAGCATCGATATTGAAGGTAATGATGTTGTCGATGGTCTCTGTAGAACTCCAGGCTTTAACCAATTCGCGTTTTAGCGGAAGAGCCTTGTCTTCAAGTCGTGTCGCGAGATTCATGTGCAGCGTTTGCTTCACAGTCTCCCGCATTTTAACGGTCCGAATTCCGGCTCGCGAATCAACAGCATGCGGCCTTGGTACGGGGTGGATTTGCAGGGCCTCCGGCAACTGGTCTGCTATCTCTAACAGCTTCTTCCACTCCGCATCGCCCGGATTATCAAGAATACCGTCCGTCGCAATAAAGCCTGGCATTGTAGATAGCCACTTAGTCCGCTTCAGCAGCGTTTTACGTAATTCTATGAGCGTCTTTGCGAACTCCTTCAGGTCAGTTTTTGACGAGATATTTTCACTGGCTGCCTTCGCTGTTCGAAATGCCGTCTCGAGGTCAGTAGACAATTTCTGAAAAGCTTTCTTGAACGGAACGGTCGTCGACTGTTTGATGGTAGCCTTCAGGTCCTCCTCAAGAGATAACATCTCATCACGGATGTCGATCAGGGCATTCACCATGGTGAGCCGATCCACAACCTGTTCGTGCCACTGTGTCCATTCGATAGCAGTATCGGCTGCCCCTCCCACAATATTGGCGGGGCCGAGTTCTGAGATAGGTACAGGTGTGGACGACACCAGAGCTCCACAACCATCAAGGTCTAGCTCAAACATGCGCCACGCAAATGCCCAATCCTTTTCTGCTTTAGCGTCGATCTCGTACAACTGCTGAGCTGCGGTTTCTAGAGCGGTCTGGAGTCGAGTACCGGCTTCTATAACTCCCGCGAACAGTGTATTTATTTCGTGTACTTCTTCTACTGCAGCATCTTCACTCTCAACTATTTCTGGCTCACTCTCAACAGTATGTCTATCCAGCTCACGATCCGCCCTTAGAACGCCGGCAAACCAGTCGGAAACTCCAGCTTCGAAAATCGCGGTGCGTTCGGCTAGCTGATTGTGGAGCGCTTTAAATGTGGTGGATGCGGCTGCCGGTAACCTCCGTCGAACATGATACGTCACGATGTCGCCAACTGGCACGTCAATCATGCGTTCAGGTTTAGCACGATCTCCGAACATGGATGTGACCTTGTCAGCGGCGGATTTTACGCCTCTCGAGACTCGGACTCCCATCTTTCGAAATGCAATCCCCGTAGAGTCCGTATTGTCCGGTTCGAATAAATCCGGTGGCTCACTGATTCGGATCGAAGCGGGTACATCTCGAGCAATGGATTCAAGCGTTGGTAACAGCGAAAAATATAGTTCGTTGATAGTTTGTGCAGGCTGCTCTGTCTGCAAGTATTGTTGGAGCGGTTCAATAATGGCAGACTCAACGCGTTCACGGTACTGCCTTTGAAATTGCCAGTAGTCCTCTTGATCACCGTTCTCCTGCAACCCGGCCAGAATTTTACGATGGGCGTCAGCAAGGCGTTTCGCAAGAGACATCATCGGGAGCAGGACACGATCTGATACCGCCGACACGAATTCTTCGTGCTGTGTTGACGCGAAGTCGAATACCCGATCATACACGCCCGCAAGTTCGCTCGGACGTGTCGAGTCGTCACTCCTGGCGATGCCATTAGTGACGAGTGAGTCGCTTTCGTGATTGGTAACTTGCATCAATTTTCAGATGGTGAACCATTGATAGTACGGCCCGAACGTTCGTCATAAACGGTGCCGTCGTCGTACGCATCCATAAGGCCCTGTCGTAAATACTCCAGCTTGGCCGTCTCCGTAATTTCGCTTGCGAAAACAAACTCATATCGAGTATCAAGGACGTACGCCTTGACTACAATCTTCGTCAGAAAACGATACTCGAAGTGATCTTTCACGAGGACGACAATTGGCATGTCCAGATAAACGTACTTGGAGTTTGCTGCCGCTTCATAAGCAATCTTCTTAGCACGGGCAACGTCGACGTCACCCGGTAAGAACAACGTAGTAACAACCTGACAGTGCAATGCACCGGCGTTTGCATTCGCGACCTGGCCATCCACAACCTGAGTATTGGGAACTGAAACCAGGTTGTCGTCAGGTGTGACAATTCGTGTCGATCGTAAACCAATCGAAACAACCTCGCCATAGGTGCCGGCAACGCTAATCTTGTCACCCACCTGAAATGGTTGATCCAGTATAATCAGAATCCCGCCAAAGATATTTTTGAGGACGTCCTGCGCAGCAAAACCAACAGCAACACCCAGAGCAGCTCCGGCTGCAAGTAATCCCTGGCTGTCCACGTTGAAGACTTTCGCGATTATCAGATAGATAATGAATGACCATGCAACGATGCGAACGATAGGTATGAGCTTCTTGAAGAAGAGCCGTCGGCTCGCACTTCGTTCAGATGCGGTGTCGAGAATCCACACTACGATGCGTATCACAAAGTAGGTGAAGAAGAGAAACATGAGTGAGACGAAAAACTTGAGTCCGAAATTACTCAAGTTGTCGGCAGCGGATTCCAAGGTCTCGCGTGGGGACGCCGTTGATATCGTGTCGCTTCTGGCTTCTTGTGGTTGTTCCGTCGATAAGGCTGCAATTGAGGTGGCAATTCGGTCCAGGCGCTCTTCAATGGCATCAAATCTTGCTTCAGTCTCAGTGGTGTCCGTACGGACCGTTGCGGGTGGTGCTGGTGTCTGAACAAAGAGAGTATCCACATACAGCGTGTCTACGACGATAATCGTGTCTCGTCGCGCGAGGACTGTTGAATCAATGCCAGTCGTCAATTCGACTGATGTCGAATCCGGTAGTTGGGCCTGCTGCTCAATCTCTGGAGAACTACCGTCGCGGCAGGCTCCGCACAAAACTGCTATCAGACATGCTGCGAGTAAGACTGGTTTGGTCAGAACCATCTGCCGACTCCTGAAGCGCATTTCCAGAATGCTGGTTATTGATGTCATAACCGAAAATAGGCAAATGCGACGTCAACCAATAGTACCCGGCGAAAATATGCCCGTACGGGCCATTGAAGAATTCAGGCGGAGAGGATGCAAGTGATTTCGCCTAGAATGGGATGGCTGTTCGAATGCGATAATAATAGCTGACATCCGAGGTGAACAACTCGTGTTCAGGCTGCGACGCGCCGAATGCATGCATCAGGGTGAGTCCGCCGATCGCGATGGCGTTCTTCAATTCGATACCCAACCCAAGTCGCTTGACGGCCTTGTCGAATTCGGCGTCAGTTAATACGAATGCTCCATCAGCAAACAATGAGGCAGTGGTCTTACCCAGAGAAATTACACCCAGGATTCTAGTTTCCAACGAGGGAGCTACAGGAATTCGGTATTCAATCGAACCGAAAGCGAGTCGATTGCCGACAGCAAACGCACGATAGCCACGTACACGATCGACATCCGAAAAAGTTAATTCAAAAATGCCCGGCGACGAGATCCTGATTTCATCGTACCTGGAGAGGCCGATGTAATTCTGCGCCAGTGAACGACCCTGCTGACCTTGAATCCGTCCGTAAACGAAAAACCTCGTCATCGCAGGCGCCGGAAAGATCTTGTAAGCAGCGAGGTCGCCGATGACGAACGGCCGGTCAATCTCGTCATTGCGTATTCCTACGGTTGCTCGAAGTCGGATTCCGAATCCGTCCAACGGATGCACCACGTTGTGACGATAGGGCTTCTGCTTTCTGCGCAAGACTCCGACCCTCAGATCTGTTTGGGATCCATCTTCCGGTGCGGGAAGGTTTTCGAACACGGGTATGGATTCCGGATTGGTAGGTTCTACAAACATTGTTCGAAGTCGGGCAAATGATGTCGTAGATGTATACGGCCGCGAGTATCTGTCCAGCGGCCAGAAAGCTGTCAGGGAACCACCGCTGGAACGTTCCTCGATGACCGTGTCTCCGTAAGGACGAACGGCTGTTGGGATGTGGAACAGGCTCACCTGGATTGTCGGAGTAAACTGGCGGTTCACATATGCCAGTGAAACAAATGATGATGCACCAGGAGACGGGATCGAGACACCACCCGATGCAAGTAAAAGATGTTTCCCAAGCGGCTCCATCCACGTCGTCAATCCCATCAGTCCCCAATCGTTTCCATTGGTATAGTATGGGGAGGCGACGCTTAACGTGTGCGTCATATTTGCAAGAGAACTATACGGTCTACGGTTTTCGACAACGACAGGACTTTCATCAATCTGCGAAGGAACAACAGTTGGAGGTCGGTGAGTTGTCCACGCCCATAAGTCAGTGCGAGGAGTGCTTTCAGCAGAGAATGGTACCCTTGCCGGGTCTATTGCGAAGACAGCATCGGATGACTTCGACTGCATCGTTATCACAATTAACCTGTTTGCTGCCAGTGAATCCGACAGGCTCTGTCCAATCCAGTCAACGACTGATGCTCCAGTGACCACGTTTGTGATGCGTCTCGAAGACCCTGTTCCATCCGTTATAAATACATTCGGGACTCCGTCTCTTAGAGATGTATATGCAAGCTCCCGACCTGAAGGCGACCAGACTGGCCCCCGATCGTCGTGCGAACCATCCGTCCATTCGTTTACATCACGGTCGGGGAGTGAGAGAACTTTTATGTTTCGCGTGCCGTCGGCGTCAAAAGCTGAAAAGGCAATAGCATTTCCGTCAGGTCGCCATCTGAGTCGCGCGATCTGGACATCACCAGTGAAAAACGTCAACTGTCGCTCTGCCCGGGTGCCGAGGTCCATCTCGAAAATATTGGTAGTGCCGCCAGACGAAACGGCGTACGCAACTTTTGTCGCATCAGGAGAGAGATCTGGATACGACGCGCGTCGATTAGACGTTATTCTCTGCGACTTTCCACTGTCAATATCGTGCAGGTACAGGTCGTACACGATGGATCCTGCTTCACCCCGGGAGCGGCGAGTGAATGCAACCAGATTTCCGACTGCAGAAATCTGCGACCCGATGGCGCCGTCGGTTAGGACCTCGGCATTCCCAGTATCAGTCTCGAAACTGGTAATGCGGGTTACCGGACGACTGATGGATTGAAGCGAAACGGAATAGAGTCTGCCACTGGATCTATCCGTGCGGACGTCATCTATATACTGCCCCGGAATTGCCAGCGGATTGGTTCCAAGCGAGTCGCTTAATTCCATTGTTGCAGCGAGAGCGTTGTACTGGATATTGATGTGTCGCCGCCACTCTTCTCGGAACTGGCTGTACGATTTTCCTGTCGATTTTTTGAAAGCATAGAAGAAATCGTGTGTCCGCAGTATGCCGAATGCTGTCCGTTTGCGAATTGTCAGAAGGTTGGCAAGAGTAGAATCTCCATACTGTTCAGCAAAGTAACGTACTTGCGAATTACCGATTGAGTATAACAGATTTCCGTTCCAGCGAGACAGGCCATCTGAATAGGAGAGGCGATCGTCGAGCACAGCTGTGCGTAGCCATTGTTCTCCACGAAATGCATCCCACGTTTCGGTTTGATACTGAGCGAGCCCTTCAGTCCAGAAGCGGGGCAACGGGTTTCCGAGGATTCTGTCGAGGGGTCGAAGGGGAGATCGAACGGCCTGATAGTGAAAGATGTGGGCAAGCTCATGAGCAACCACTTTACGTATCCACTTATCGCTACCGGTCCAGTACTCGGCGACATCGTTGACATGTACCCAGATGTTGGTGTGACCAGTGCCGACAGACATCGCGAAGCCGTTAGCAATCTCGTCTTCATCTGACAGGTAGATGCGGATTTTCTTGTCGAAGGAAACGTTCAGGTTTGCTGACAGCGCAGAGTACGACTCCTCGGCTATTGCAGCGACTTCATTTTCGAGACCGGCGAGGTGCTCTGGATAAATTATCTCAAAGTGGGCGGTTTCGACGACCTGCCATTTTAGCTCAGGATGGTTCCTGCCGTTGAGACTGCTAAATCCTTGGCCATTGCTATCGGTGGTGACGAGCAACGAGACCATCAATAAAGCGAGGAGTGTAGGAAACGTCTGGCAATATTTACGTGGATGTTCGTACACAGGGCTTCAATCTCCTCTGGTAAATTCTGGTAATCGGCCGGGGAAGCGAATTCTTGGGGTGCGGTGAGGCAAACTCGAAAAAAATATCACCACGAGTGGGTGGCTATGACACATAGATGTCACACCCCGGAGATTAAACTGTGGTATCGATAACAAATAATCGGGCACGTCACATGAATAAAGTACTCAACACGGCTCCTAATAAAACAGCGGTTGGCATTTCTGCCTCGAACAACCCTGCTACGAAGACACTTCTGGAAGTGTTGGCGCCATTCTTAAAGGACAGTGTAATGGCTGTTGAGGGTATTTCTGTTCCCGGGCAGCAATTCGATATTTATGCTGACGTCCTTCTTGTAAGTGAATACGAGACGGTCGCGATAATACTGTCTGAAACGGACAGCCGCCAATTTCGCGATTGGGATCCCAAGTATCCAATGGGCCTCGTGACAGACATTCTAGCCGTTCCGGCGTCCAGTTTGTTCTTCCACCTGGATGATTTCGCTTATCTGCTTTCGATTGCCAATCCGTCATTGTTTGTTAGGTCAGCAGCGAACGTATTGAAGGCACGCGCCTCAAAGGAAGTTCGAGCTGCGATGGCAGGTGCACTATCCGACAGAATCTCTGTGATATATCCCGCTGTTGTTAGATACAATCTGGATGTTAGCAGACGAACGGCTGTCCATGCATTATCTCCTATGGCGTCAGAAATGATCCTTGCTGCGTGATTCTCACTTTCTTTACAGCGATTTTCGAATGCTGTCCTTAAGCAACAGAATTCCTGTCCGATAGCGGATTTGAAGTGTGACTAGGTTATCAATCTCCTCCCGAGTGCGAACAACCACGAAATTTGCCGCACATCAAAAAACGTAACCAACTTTCTAAAGGAGGAAAAATGCAGTATCTAAAAATACTGGCGATTGCCGTTGTGTTCTTCGGCTTCGCGCACGTCTCTTCTGCTCAAGTGACAGCCAGCCATAACGTTACAATTATCGTCCCGACTTTCAATTTGATTTCGGTTAGCGGTGATGTCACGATTACAGTTGGCGCACCTGGCAGCGCAGGTAGCGACCCGACAGACGGAACCGCGTCGGGATCCTATTCCGTTACTACGAACGAAGCTGGCCAGAAAATCACTGCTCAACTGAGCGCTGATTATTCAGCCGGACTTACCCTCTCAAGTTCTCTTTCTTCTATCGGTGGTGGAACAGCCGCTGGTTCGACTGCATTGTCGACCACAGCAGTTGACCTCCTCACCGGCATAAGTGCCGTTTCTTCAACAGGAACGATTAATTATGTAGCTTCGGCAACAGCAGCTGCTGCGGCTAACGGAGCAGGAGAAACAAGAGCAGTAACGTATACGCTAACCAGCTAAAAGTTGGCGTAGAACTCCTGTAAGGCTCGAGGAAAGGATCTGTGAATTTGTTCGCAGGTCCTTTTCTCTTTTTGAGACAAATGTCTTAAGACGTATCTGTTTGGGACGAAACTAGCAGTTCGCTCTCCTCCCGTCTACTATGCGAATTGGACCCTTCATTATTTCCGGAATAATTGCCGGGTTCGTCTTTTTGACGAATCCGGATACTTCGTATTCCCAGAGACTGCGCATGAATGGCGGGAACGTTACGCTGACTATAGGGGCACCCCTTGCTGCTGGGCTCGACCCTGAGCCGGCCTTCGACTCCCGTACGCGATTGAGGTGGAATCAACTCCCGTTTTTACAAACGAAAATTATCGTCTCGTCGCAAGTGATCAGTCAATCGTTCGAGTTGTACGTCCAGGCGACGAATATTCGAGGTGGGTTTGCGGCACCGGAAGTACAGCTTACCGAAGGGATGCTTCCCCAGGATTTTGTTATCGGTATAAGCAGATTACTTCGACCGAATGGTAGTGCTGATCTATCATACCGCGCCGAAGCTCCGGCAGAGCTGGGGAACAGCTCGGCCAATGGAAACGATGTTCACACCGTCATCTATACATGGACAGTACAATAAAAATGCGTTACTCCCGAATAGTATTTCTAGTTGTTTGCTCATTGATCGTTCCGTTATCAGTGTTCGGCCAGATATCCGTCGTAGGAGAGCTGGCTCGAGACATTGATGGTAGTCCAGGAAAAGTGATCAAAGGTGAGATCGAGGTTCACAATGGCTCGCCGGTTGATCGCGAGGCTAAAGTTTATAAATCGGACTACATGTTTTTTCATGACGGTACGAACCGATTCAGTCCTCCAGGTACCGAAGTTCGGTCCAACGCAGCCTGGGTCGACTTCAGCCCAGAACGATTTATCGTGCCGCCCGGCCAATCCGTAATGGTTAGCTACGTAGTAACGATTCCTGACACTACGTTAGACGGTACGTACTGGAGTATGCTTATGGTCGAGGGGATTCCAGAGGAATCTCCCGAATCCGTCCTCGACGACAGCGACGAGCCCAAGGTCGGACTGATACAGATATTCCGATACGGCGTACAGATAGCAACCCATATTCGCGGATCGGAAGATTATTCTATTTCGTTCGCCGACGTAGCAATTGCTGATCCTGGCTCTGGAGAAAAAGCCCTCAAAGTGAGCGTGGACAACACAGGTAATATGTTCGTTAAGCCTGAAGTTTGGGTGGAGCTCTTCGACAAAGCAGGCAAGAAGACCGCCCGCAGGGAAGCCAACCCGGCCAGGGTATATCCGGGTACTTCAGTCAGCTACTGGTTTGACATCCAGGATATTTCCCCAGGAGAGTACGAAGCCCTCATTGTCGTGGATGCCGGTGGTGAAAATGTCTTCGGAGCCCAATACACGGTCGGGTTATAACATTGCGTCGGCACCGCCTGACAGATCGTTTGGCTTTTCTGGTTGCGTTTTTGAGTTTAGTCTCAGTAGCGCAACCATTCTCTGTGTCTGCCCACTCGGGTGATGCAGTCCGCGTGGCGCTGGCAAGTAGCGACAGCCTTGAAGCGCTTCCGGGAACTGTTGTTACCGCTGCGTTTGTTATTTCCAATACGAGCGACAAGCATCGAACCGTTGTGTCCACGACGGAGCTGCCTCCCAGCTGGCGATTGATATCTTCCAGAGCCGGGGAGAATGCAATCGGCCCCGGAGAATCCAAGACGATCCTCGTGTCGATCATGGTTGATCAGAATGCTTCAGTCAAAGATTATACGGTAAAATTCAGCGTCACAGACACCGACAATCCAGACGAAAATGATTCAAGCGATCTGGTCGTCGCTGTTCAAAGGAGAGACAATCTATCACTGACACTGTTCAACTCGCCCGCCTTTGCAGTTGCCGGCGATGAGTATGCTGTTGAAGTGCTTATTGTGAACCGAGGAAATGCACCCGTCAAACTGATAAGTACCGCGACCGCAGTTCCGCACAGTAAGATCACCATCGACCCGTCAAGTATTACGCTTGCACCGAATTCGGAAGTATTTGCAACAATAAACATGAAAGCGCCTTCGGATTTGTATGACCAAACCCGGCAGCTGCTACAGTTTACGACGACGCCGGAAGCGAGCACAGAGTCCGAGACGCTATCCATCTGGACTGAGGTAATACCAAAGGGCAGGCGACCCGATCAAAAGGCGACCATTCCGGCGTACGTGAAGGCAACGGGTTTATACAACGAGACGGGCCAGGGCGGGCAGCTGGAGATTGGAGCACGGGGCATCATCGTCGAAGGGTCCGATCAGATTGTCGACCTCTTGATTAGAACTCCCGACCTCGCATCGAATTACCTCTACGGCAGGAGGGACGAGTATAGACTAACATACAGCACGACCAATTTTTACGTGAGACTGGGTGACCATCCCTTCGCTCTCTCACCATTGACCGAGTACGGACGACTGGGTCGAGGCATTGGAATCGGACTGGGCTCGGGGAAAGTCTGGACAGAGTTGTTCGCAAGTAAAAACAGGGTGATCTTTCCTCGAGAGAACCAGATCGGTGGGTCGGTGACATTCGAGCTCAACAAATATGCAGACTTCTCCGCGAACTACCTGAATAAAGATGGCGACGTCAATGGGCAATCAATATCGGTTAGGACGAGAATTTATCCGCTAGAAAACACTCAACTGGATCTCGAAGTCGGAGATGGAGCACGCGCGAATGTCCGAAGTAGTGGGTATGCTCTTTCCATCAAAAGTTCAAGCAAATGGTTCTCCTACAATGGACGCTTTATCCATACTGGACCGCAATTCCCTGGGAACTACTCGAACTACGAGAACCTTGCATCATCGGTGATACTGAAGGCATCAAAATCTTTGCGACTTCGGGGTTTCGTTCAGATGCAGACCCGGTCGTTCGACAGTGGTCTTTCCGGGTCGGTTTCGAGTTCTAATGACTATTTCGAAGTGGGACCTGCATTCGAAACCGATGCACTCGGAGTGCCTCTTCAATTTGCAGCCAACTATCAAGTGAGGTCTAACACCTCATCCGGGACAGTCACTACAATTGACCAGAAAGAAACACTGTTTAAGGTAAATGCTGGAGTGAATCTCTGGAAGTTTACCGTAGGTGCAAACGTAGAGACGGGTAATGTCTCTTCCCTGTCACTCGGGCAAAAAATAAACGCCCGACGATATGAGATATCGACCGGGGCAAGTATGGGAAGATTCAACTACAATATTGGTGTCGAGCAGCAAAATGGAGCATCACTATACCGGTTGCAAGATCACAATGTGACGGTCTTACGATTTGGCGGGGATGCCAGAATTAACAGGCAGACCAAGGTGCATATAGATGCTTTCTCGATTCACGACCCCGGATACCATTTCGGACAGTATAGTTTTGTACAGGCTGGGATTGAGCACCAGTTTTCGTTTGGCCACATTGCCACTTTGCAGGCAAGCTCGAGTGCCCTCGATTCATGGCTACGACAGTCGCAACCGGACGTAAGCTTCTCTTACCAGGTACCGTTGGGATTGCCACGAATCGGTTCTAAAAAGTTACGCATCACCGGCAAGGTTGTCGACGCAGAAACAGGTGAGGGTATAAAGCGAGTGCGCGTTAACCTGGACAGTCAGGTAGCTGTTACAAATGCAGATGGCGAGTTCACCTTCGACCGACCGAACAACGGGAAGAGGTATCTCATGGTCGACCAGACGTCTATTGGTATTGATCGCACTACACTCGTAGCCAATCCGATTCCGATTACGATCAGAAAGGAGACGGAGGGCCTGCCAACTATTTATGTTTCCAGAAGTGGTGGGATCGCGGGAGAAGTAATGTACGCGGATGCCTCGTCTGTCGAAGAAAGCATTATCGGCGGGGCCGTCGTCGAGATTTCTGATTCAGTCGGAAAATACCGTGTCATCACAGATGAGACTGGCTCGTTCACATTTAATAAACTACGACCGGGCGAGTGGAGAGTTCAGGTTGTTTATGCGCGTGTTAAATCCGGTTATGAAAGTACTAGCGATGTCTATGTGATTAACGTAGAGCCGGGAACGATCGCGCCAGTCACTATCGGATTTGCTCAGAAATCTAAACGAATCAAGTTCGTCGCGTCCGGGGTAGCAGGAAAAGTAGTGGCCGATTCAATCGCATCAGAGCCCGCTATTGTTTCAGAAGTAGACGACGTTGAGGAATCTTGCACTGCCTATGTTGGACCGGCTCCCTTATTGCATTCTCTGGACGAGGGGGCTACTCTCGGCAGCATCGTCGAGCGCTATTATTGCAACCCAGTTTACTGGCCACGCATCTGGTTGAGCAACAGGGCAGCGCTGACAACAGCTCGGATTACACGAGCTAACACGGAAATTATTATCCCCGGACTAGGTGTGAATCCAACTGACGCCCAACCATCACATGACAGCGACACATCACTTGCCTATGTGGTCCAGACTGGTGAAACCCTGTCAATCATGGCCGGATCCTTCTACGGTGACGTGCAACAATGGCCCAGGATATGGTTGGTTAACCGTAGGAACATTGCAGATCCTGATTTAATCTACCCGGGAATGGTTGTGCAGGTGCCGCCGGCTGGAACGCTTTCTGGAATAGAAATAAAATTCCTGGAAACGAGCTTGCCTCTGTCGAACGACTAAGCAGGAAAAAATTATCGTACAGTAGTAGTAGACAAGATCTGCTACTACCATGCAATATCGTTTTCTGGCTTCGTTAGTAATCGTTTTCAGCTCACTTCCGGCAGCTGCGCAGACGTCTGCAACGCACAACGTGACAATCATCGTCCCTCGCTTTACATCCAGTGTGGATTCAGTGGCAACGATCTCGCACAACGGCGAGGAACGGGTTACCATTGCGACAAATAAAGCGCCAGGAAAATTGATTGCGTCGTCCAGTAGGAGATTGCAATCCGGTAGATCTCTATCCGTAATGGAAAATGGTAATGGTCATTTCTCTGCAGTTGTGAGAGAAGGTCGTACAGCGCTGACTGGCATAGGGGCGGGGTTCTTCATACCGCAGACTGGACCAGTGATTGTCACTGTGACTGATTAGACGGTCTTTCTTTGTCATCTGCAGATCGTTGCAGCATCCCTGCAATATCGACACCTGTTGATGCCTTCAGGCTTTCAAGGAGCGCCGGTGTGGCTCCGGCAATCTGACTGAAGACTGCTGGAACGCCCGTGTTGCCGCCACCTGTTCCACTATCCACGACCGTGATCTTATCTATTTTAAGATTGTCGACGGTCTGGACGACTTGCTTTAGAATATCGGGTAGCATCTGGATGAGGAATAGTCGCTCCGCATCGGCGCCTGCATTTTTCCAAAGTTCAAGCTTTTTGGCAATGACGGCTACCTCGGCCTGGCCGTCTTCGAGAATTCGAGCGGCGTCACCTTTGGCGATCTCTTCTTTTGCCTGGCGCTGTGCTTCTGCCGCGACAATTACGGTTGCTCGCTGTCGTTTTTCTGAGAGGGTGATTTCCTCTTCGGCCAGTTCCTGTGCGGCGATGGCTTCAGCCACTTTCGCCGAAATAGAAATCTTTGCTTCTTCAGCTTCTGCTTCTGCAGCAAGCTTGGCGCGGACAATTCGGACTTCGTTTTCTGCCTCGGCTATTGCCTTGTCTGCTTTCGCTTCTGCCAGCTTCGCGCTTTCACGCTTTTGTGCTTCGACGATTTCTGCTGCAGCGATAATATTCGCGGAGCTCTGCCGCCCGATGGCGTCCAGATATCCCCTGTCGTCTTCGACGCTCTGAATCTTCAACGTATCGAGTTGAAGTCCCAGGACTCCAAGATCGTTGTCTGCCTCGTCCAGCAGTTCACGAGCAAACTTCAGCCTGTCCTCGTTTACCTCTTCAGGTGTCAACGATGCGAGTACGCCGCGGAGATTCCCTTCGAGTGTTTCCTTGGCAATCATCTGGATCTCATCCAGGTTCTTGCCGAGAAGGCGTTCGACCGCATTGTTCAGCTCATTTTCTCGAGAGCCAATTTTTACGTTCGCAATGGCTCTTACCGCAAGAGGAATTCCACCCTTACTGTATGAGTTCGTCACGGTGAGATCAATGGGAATCGTATTGAGTTGAAGCCTGTCGACTTTTTCAATTATCGGAATCCGGAAGCCACGGCCACCGCGGATAACCCGATAGCCAACCTCTTCGCCAGTAGCAAGTTTTCGCTGGCGGCCACTAAAGATCAGGACTTCGTTGGGCTGGCAAATCTTCAGGTTGGACCGAATGATACCGAGGACCGTCAGAAATGCTACGATCAGCACAAAGGGGATGACAAAGAGTTCCATGTTATCTCAGTTTGGTTTTACAACTTCTACAACTCGCCCATCAATATTGACGATGACAATTTCATCACCCTTGTTGAAGCGTTCCGACTTGGTTTCGACAACAGACCTGGCGACCAGTTGATGGCGCTGCCCGCGTGCGACAACGGTAATCTTACCTTTTTCGTCTCCGTCAAATGGAAGCAGCACTTTACCCGTCTGACCTTTCAAGTCAGCAATAGTGATGTCACTGGAGACGACTTTGTAGCCCACCTTGCGAATAACGTAGTTTCCGCCGAGGCCGACGAGCCCACCCGTTACAATCGAGAGGATGGCGCGTAGGGGCTCGCCCGTTCCCGCTATCCCAAGCAGAAGTCCTGTGAGGCCAAAAAAAGCACCGAAAAGAAAGAGAGCCCGTATTGAGAATAGATCGACGAGTCCAGTACCTGCGCCAATGTCCGAGTCAGGGCCGTCGAGATCGAGGTCCGAGTCAAAATCTGCATCGAAATCTGCTTCAACATCAAAATCGGCGTCGCTGTCGGCACCGCCGAACAGCGAAAGCAAGACGAAGAATCCTCCGACAATCAGGCTAATTATGTAGATCGAATCCATAGGTACACAAGACAATTACTATACAATACGAAATACCCGGTAGCTGCAGTTGCGTAACGCATTAATAATTCAAAAGGTGAATCACGAATTTTTGATAACGATAAGTTAATCCATGAGAAACATGGGCGATTTCGGATTTATCGGCAAACATCGCAACAGCTCGTGGCGCGGCAAATCAACTATCCTTCGGTTCGACACCTCGTCTGTGTCGCCGGTCCTCCCTGTTCAGGGAAGACGTACGCAATGCAAGGACTTCAAAACGGCACAAACCAGCGTCTGGCAGAAATTCTTGGGATTTCAAGTCCAGAGGAATGGCCAGCCTTCGCTCCGGGATGGCTGCCACCCGACTGTTCAGAGCATCTGGATCACGCACTATTTCATTATGATTTTCTCCGTGTCTGGAAGTTTGGAGGCTTAGGTGGTCAATTTGATAAGGACCCGGTCCTGGAGGTCCTGGACAAGTGCGAAACCGTCGATTTCGTTACGCTACTGACGTCGTCGGAGCAACTCCGCGTCCGATTGTCAGCGCGGTCGGTGAGCCAAATGGTCCGAAAAACGGGACGCCACCCGGGGTCACTAATCAATTTGATGTTGTGCCTCGTCCGCGTGCGCAAATTGTATCGGAATCCGCAAAGCCTTGCCAGGATTTATGATGACTGGCTGGAATACTCCTGCCGTTTTCCTTCCTCCTCCCACGTTGTAATCGACTCATCAGGTGAGTACAACCGGGTTGACCGTCAGGATATGATGCAGGTACTCACGGATTCTGCGGAAATAAAGGAAGCAGTATTGGTGTGACATATAGTTGTCACCCCCCTGTCGTTATCATTTGCTAACACCACACGAAAGGAGGGAGCAAATGTCAAAAGCAATCGATTTCAGGCGTTTACAGCGGTATTTCTCAGCTACAGATGTTGAGTGGAAACCGATTGTATTTACGAAGGACAAGACGCGAGCAATGGCCGTAGCATACATTTCGAGTCGCGCGATAATGGATAGACTGGATGAGGTATGTGGGCCAGCCAATTGGCGTAACGAGTATACAGTCGGTCCTGATGGTGGTGTCCTTTGCGGCATATCGATTCGAGTCGACGGCGAGTGGATCACAAAATGGGATGGTGCCAGCAATACCGACATCGAAGCTGTCAAAGGAGGTTTGACAAGCAGCCTGCGAAGAGCCGCGGTCCAATGGGGCATTGGAAGGTATTTGTACCGAATGCCCGCGAGATGGGAAGCTGTAGATAGCAAGGGTAGGTTTCAGCGCCAACCTGCGATTCCTCCCTCTTTCCAGCCCGGTTTTGAAGGTGACGGTTCTCCGCGATTGGAGCCGTATCTGGTCGTCAACGAAACGCGCAAACTGAAACGAACTGGCACAGCTGCATAGGCCGATGGTCTGAGTGGAAGATGCAGAATGATCGGAACGAAGTAGGCGGTTTTATGTAACTCATTGTTTGTTACTTCTTCAGTAGACGACCAGCATGGATCAACGAATTGTCATCAGGGGTGCTCGCGAACACAACCTGAAGAATATTGATCTAGACATACCGCGAAATCGCCTGGTCGTCGTGACTGGTCTTTCTGGCAGCGGTAAGTCCAGCCTCGCCTTCGATACAATCTATGCTGAAGGCCAGCGCCGATACATGGAGAGCCTGAGTGCATATGCGCGCCAGTTTCTCGGCATGATGGAGCGCCCGGATGTAGATTTTATTGACGGACTCTCGCCCGTCATTTCCATAGAACAGAAGAGCGTCAGCAGCAACCCTCGATCTACCGTTGGGACCGTGACGGAGATTTACGATTTTCTCCGACTTCTCTATGCACGAGCTTCGACCGCATACTCTTACGTATCGGGAAAAGAGATGCGCCGGCAATCTGATGACGAAATAATTGATGGCGTTATTGATTTACCGGAGGGCTCTCGCATCCTCATCATGAGTCCGATTGTTCGCGGTAGGAAAGGACATTACCGGGAGCTTTTTGAACAGATATCGCGACAGGGATTTGAACGCGTTCGCGTCGATGGTGAGACTCTCGAGCTAACCAAGGGTTTGAAGGTAGATCGCTATAAGACTCATGACATTGAGGTGGTTGTCGATCGGCTGGTAATCAAGGATGGTATACGCCCGCGCGTTGCCCAGTCTGTTGACACTGCATTGAACATGGGGGGAGGAGTACTTGTTGTGTCGGTACTCCAGGATGACGGTGAAAGTGAAGACAGAATATTTAGTCGCCACCTGTATTCTGCCGAGGATGGACTTTCGTATGATGATCCATCACCAAACAGTTTTTCGTTCAACTCTCCCTATGGTGCTTGTAAGGCATGTAATGGCCTCGGGGTCAAGAAAGTCGTTTCGGAAGATCTGGTTGTTCCCGATTCGTCGCTCAGTATTGGGGAGGGTGCCCTGGATCCGATCGGCAAGCCACGGGATATCTGGATTTTCAGTCAGCTTCGCGCTGTTGCGAAAGAATACGGGATAGATTTCGACACCCCATTCGGAGACTTGTCCGACGAGCAAAAGGAAGTGATTCTCGAAGGTGCCGGCGATCGTCAATTTGACATCGTGTATTCCTATAAGGATCGGGATGTTGTTTACCAGCATCGTTTCGGTGGCGTCTTCGGACACGTCTGGCATACGTACGAGCAGACAAACTCTGCTTCGTCGCGGGCCTGGTCGGAAGCATACCTGAGCAGTGTCGTGTGTCCCGAATGCAGGGGCGGTCGACTGAAAAAGGAAAGTTTGTCTTATCGGATCGGTGATAAAAATATCGCCGACCTGGTAAACATGGACATAGCAACTCTCTACAAGTACATAGATACGTTGTCGTTGACCGGTCGCTCGGAAATCATAGCGCGCCCGATTATTAAAGAGATACGCGATCGACTTGGATTCTTGTTGGACGTAGGGATTGACTATTTGAGTCTTGATCGTTCAGCACGAACGCTTTCTGGAGGAGAGAGTCAGCGGATTCGACTTGCAACGCAGATCGGTACTCAGCTCGTTGGCGTTCTGTATGTCCTGGACGAACCGAGTATTGGTCTTCACGCACGCGACAACGTTAAGCTTATCGAATCTCTTAAGAAGCTCCGGGACCTTGGCAATTCCGTCATTGTAGTCGAGCACGATCGGGAGATGATTGAAGCTGCAGACTTTGTAGTCGACCTGGGACCGTTTGCCGGAGAGAATGGAGGCGAGGTAATGGCGGCTGGAGATCCGTCGAAGATCCATCAGATGACGGACAGTTTGACGGTGGAATACATGACTGGACGCCGGCACATAACATTGCCGACCCATCGCCGAAAAGGAAACGGGCTTTCGATTATTCTGGAGGGTAGTACCGGGCACAACCTCAAAGGCGAGACGCTCGAAATACCACTCGGCAAGTTCATCGCAGTCACCGGAGTATCCGGCTCGGGGAAATCCAGTCTGATAAATCAAACACTCTATCCGATCCTGTCGGCACACTATCACTCGGCGCGAACGCAACCACTTCCGTACACGGACATCAAGGGTCTGGACAACGTCGACAAGGTGATTGAGATAGATCAACGGCCGATTGGAAGAACTCCGAGGTCAAACCCCGCGACGTATACCGGACTCTTCAGTTTGATCCGCGATATTTTTGCGGATCTCTCTGAGTCTAAGATTCGGGCTTACAAGCCAGGCAGGTTTTCTTTCAACGTAAAGGGCGGGCGTTGTGAGTCTTGCAAGGGGGCAGGCATCGTCAAGTTGGAGATGAATTTCTTGCCCGATGTGTATGTCGAATGCGAAACATGCAATGGCAAACGATACAATGCCGAAACGCTTGAAGTCAGATTTCGAAAGAAGACTATTGCTGATGTCCTGGAAATGACAGTCACCGAGGCACTGGAATTTTTCCAGAACGTTCCACGGATTCACCGGAAACTACGAACATTGGAAATGGTCGGTTTGGGCTATATCCGACTCGGGCAGCAAGCAACGACCCTGTCGGGTGGAGAAGCTCAGCGAGTGAAGTTGGCAAAGGAACTGTCACGGCCGGGAACGGGCAATACCCTGTACATTCTCGACGAACCGACGACCGGCCTCCACTTTGAAGATGTTCGCCACCTGCTCCTCGTGTTACAAGCGCTCGTCGCGAAGGGCAACACGGTACTCGTCATCGAGCACAACCTGGATGTGGTGAAGGTCGCTGACCACGTCATCGATCTGGGACCGGAAGGCGGTGAACGAGGGGGGAGAATAGTCGGCACCGGAACTCCTGAAGCGGTTGCCAAACTGGATTCATATACCGGGAAATTCTTGAAAGAAGAACTTGCCCGGAGTGTCGTAGGGTCGGAGGAAGATCTGGACTTGAGTTATGGCTTCGGGGGTACAGACGAAGCCGAAGACGAAACCGACGAAGAAGTGGACGAAGACGAATTATTAGAATTGGAAGCTGCAGATGAATGACAAACTGAACGGGCCTGAAGGCCAGGCGCCTATCGTACCAGACTACTCGCGTCCGGATACTCCCGGGATCGCCATGAATTTCGATAACACTGTGTCGTTACTTCACGTAGTCGAAAGAGACGATTCGTTTGAGAAGGCTGCGGCTGATTGCTTCGCATTGGTCAAGAGGGCACAGGCCGATTACCCTGATTGGCCGAGACAATTCTTTCTGGAGATCAATGGGCACCATAGTGACCGGCATGAGTTCGATGACGATTTTGTGGAATTTCAGCAGGAGTTCTTCTTTTCGACGATCGCCCATTTCGTAACAGCCTTTGAGCTTCCAATGACCGGTCCGCTATTGAATCCAAATCCGCAACGCAATGACCTTCCAGGCGATTTGTCGATCAAATCCTGAAATCATTGTCTCCCACAGCCTTGCTAAGTCTCTAATAATCAGTTTGTTGATGTATGGAGAAGATTGAGCACTTTTGTTTAATATCAGAAACGCGTCATCCGATAGATATAAGACAGTGACCGAGTTGAGTCGTGGCCGGGGAGATATGACCCGCGTCCTGGCTCATTAGAAATCTTTGAAAATCCGTTCAATTGCGTCCATCGCTCGGCCTGGACTCGGTTGACATAGGTACAAACCCCTCCTATATTATCTCAGTTTAAGGCACCTGACCGTAATCGGTATAAGCAAGTCTGTAGAGCAGGCGGTATCCATCGTGGATACGTGTTGAATCAGGTCCCTGGTAATCGTCGGCGGTTTGCAACCAAAGACGTTTCAAAGAATGTCAGCATTGAAGAAGTATTATTACGATAAAGAACTCTGCCAGTTCGTAGAACTTGTAGAGGACAAACGAGATAAGTACAAGTCCTGGCTCTACATTGCGTCGGCCGCCGTTATCCTTGGCGTCATTATCACTATCGGGTTAGACAGATTTGTCAAGACACCTGAAGAAATGGCTCTGATCAGTGAGAACAGCACTCTCCAGAATCATTTGTTGGATGTCGGCGACCGAATGGCAGAGATTGAAGGTCGGTTGGACCAACTCTCCGACATGGACCAGGATCTGTACCGTACACTTCTCCAGACCGAACCAATTTCTGACGATATTCGCCAGGTCGGTATAGGTGGATCGGATCCATATGCTCAGTTCGACAGCTATTCGGAAGGGACTGCCTCACTTCTTAGAAGCACGTCGGCTTCGCTGGATCAGCTAGAGCGACAGATCAACCTCCAGAATGCCAGTTACCGCGAATTGGAAACTCTGGCAAAATCAAATCACATTCAGATGGCAGAAATGCCTGCGCTCTTGCCAGCCGACGGACCGGTGGTTAGCAGCTTTGGCAGACGACTCCATCCAATCCTGAATATCTACCGACCGCATAACGGCGTTGATATTCTTGTATCGACCGGAACCGCTGTGGTCGCTCCCGGCGATGGCGTCGTTCAGGAAGCTGGAAGAGGCGGTGGTCTCGGCAAGTACGTTCGCATCAAACACGAGAATGTGGGTTATGTAACTACATTCGCCCATCTCTCAGCAATTCCCGATAATATCAAGCGCGGTGTCAAAGTAAACCGCGGCGACCTGATAGGTCGAAGTGGTAACACGGGACTATCACAGGCTCCGCATTTGCACTATGAGGTTCGAGACCTCAAAGGTAAGCCGGTTAATCCAATCTACTTCTTTGCTCCGAGCCTGACTCCTCAAGCATATCAGAAGATGCTCACGGATGCACAAGCCGGTCATGGGTCGCTCGACTGATCCTGCTGCAAATTATCTCATAAGCTCACGCCTCCCGGGAACCTCATTCCCTGCGTCTAGTCAACGCTTTTAGACCTCAACAAGGCACTTGCTTTTCTAGGCTCGACATCCTATTGTGCAACTGCACCGTTGTAAATGACCAAAATTAACGTATTCTGCAGCTTTGTCTGCGTTCCCTAGACCATGTACTGGACACTCGAACTAGCTTCCTATCTGGAAGATGCTCCCTGGCCCGCGACCAAAGACGAACTTATCGATTATGCGGAGCGAACAGGAACTCCTCTGGAAGTGATTGACAACCTTGCTGCGATGGAGGACGATGGTGAACCCTACGAAAGTATTGAAGAAGTCTGGCCGGATTTCCCCACCGCAGATGACGACTTTTACTACGAGGACGAATAGCCGGGTTCCGCAACAATAATCCTTGCTTGACGGTTAGAACCCTGTTTCATTAACCTCTGTCTCGGGAGCTGTTGTATCGCTAGTATTCGACCTGGTGTGATAATTCCCCGCCCTCTTCTAAGGATGGTCGGCGCCTGGATGCTCGTTGGCATTCTCGTCGCAGCCGCAGCCGCTCTTCCCGCCAATGCCCAAACGGATTCATCGTTTGTTGCCGAGAAGCGCATCCGCGATATCAAGTTTTCCGGCAATTCTCTATTTACCGATTTCGAACTGCTGTCTCTGACACGTACGAGGGCAAATCGGGAGTTCTTACAGATCCCGGGATTTCGGTGGTGGTTATGGCTTTACCAGCTTGGTGCCCCGGGAAACGGGGTCCTCGGAAGAGCGCTAATGTCTACTGGCGAACCTCCGGCGATCTTGCAGCGGGAAACCATCGAGGCCGATGTCGAGCGTCTTCGAGTCTTCTATCTTCAAGAGGGGTTTCGAAGGGTTCAGATTACTTATGCCATCGAACCCAATAACGATCCGTGGGTCACTCTGAGGTATACAATCGAGCGCGGACCGCCCACCTTTATTCGGAACCTCGAATTCGTAGGTCTCGATTCGCTTGATTCAGGAGTCAGAGGCAAGATTGTCAACGAGACTCTCATTCATGATGCAGCGACCGGGTCAAGTGATCGATACTCGGAACCGGGTCTGATTGCAGAACGCACTCGTATCCTGAACGTCCTTCGAAACTCGGGATACGCCGGAGTAAGCAGAGACTCTATCAAGGCTATCGTTTATCCGTTTTCACCGGACTCCTTCGACGTCACTCTCACGGTAGGTGCCGGCGACAAGTTCAGGTATAGCGACGTCAACTTCGAGGTCACGGGCCCTGAAGTTCGGCCGCGGGTGCGACAGGACACTTTGAAATCCGTACAGCCGGGTTCGATCGATACCGAGCGATTTGTCACAGCGCGATATGAGAATGAAAGTCAGCTACAGTCTACCCTTCTTGATCGTGCCCTTCAGTTCAGTCCTGGTGACTGGTACAATCAGGAAGAGTTGACCGCTACGAAACGTCGACTCGAAGCAAGTGGAATTTTCTCATATACGAATATTGAACCCACTGAAACGACCGATTCGCTCTCGGCAAGTAGAGCGTTGCGACATCGGATTGAACTCCGCACGCGGCGACGTCACCAGATCAGACTGGAAACGTTTATGCTCCAGCGGGGTGGAGTCCTGGGTGGTGCAGACACTGAGCTTGGAACCGGTGTTGGCGTTTCCTACAGAAACCTGAACCTGCTCGGTGGCGGTGAAAATTTTCGGCTACGGGCATCAGGATCTATAGCAGCGGACAGCGATTTTCGATTGTTTACATCAACCCAGGGGGAGGTATCGGCTTCGATCTTGTACCCGTACCTCGTATCCCCATTCCGGTGGATCGACAACAGCATCAATCTGTATGAATCCAGGACACGCGTAAGCCTGACACTGCTGGCAGCGCGACGAGACCAGCTGAAGCTGGTCATTCGTGGTCGGGGTAATATGCGTTTTCGTCTCGAGATGCAACACTCGCGTACTCTCGCTTCGCTAATCGATCTCATCGATTTCAGTGTTAGTAACCCGGATACGCTCAGTGGATTTGCAAGTGAATTCCTCGATCCACTTTTATTGTCGATTGGCGACGACCCAATACAACGCGCGCGCATCCTTGAAGATTATACATCTCCTCAGATCAATAATGCATTCCGATATACGGTTAGATCAGCACGCGTAAATCCGTTGCGTCGTGAAAGCGGATACAGCTATGACATGTCCGGCGAGATCGGTGGCACCATTCCGTCACTGCTCGACCGGTATGTGTTCACTCCAGACTCGACCGAAGGAAGCCTCCCGGCACTACCGATTTTTAGTTCTGATGGGTCGGACCCGCGTTTGATATATCGCCCGTACGTGCGCTTTGTTACCGACCTTCGTCAATACCACCGTATGAATCGAATGACGGTCGTTGCCTTCAAGGCTCTTGGCGGTATCGTGCATCCGACAGGCGACTCGGACGTTGCTCCCTTTGATCGCCGATTCTTTAGCGGCGGGGCTTTTTCGGTGAGAGGCTGGCAGCTCGGGGAGTTGGGGCCGGGACCTGTTGATCTATTTTCCGCGGGGCAAACTACTTCAGGAGAAACGACCAATATTCTCGGAGGTGATATCAAACTCGAGGCTTCGGTAGAAATGCGGTCAACATTTCTCCGAAACGTGCTGGCAGCGGATTGGATATTTGCCCTTTTTGGTGATGCCGGCAATATCTGGTTGGGTCCGCGAAATCCGGGTGTTGATGTCGCTGAGCCCGGGGCTGATGATGGACTGTTCCGCATTCAGAACGTCTATCGCGAAATAGGTGTCGGATCCGGATTAGGTATCCGAATCGCGTGGGAGTATTTTATAGCGCGAATTGACCTTGGATATAAAGTATACGATCCTTCCCGCTCTGTGCGTGGGTTCTACCCAGATGGATTTTCCGATCCCGTGCTACATTTTGGTATCGGTCACACTTTCTAAGATCAGCTGAAGTAATATCGTCAGTCCTATGCCTTCGTACTCAAAACGAATTCCTGCTTCCATTCGAGCAATCTATGGCAAGTTCTTCGCTCCGAAGGAGGACGAAGAAACAATACAGATTCTGAATACCCTGCAGAACGTTGATCTTTTTAATCCATTGACACGAAGGCAACTGTTGGGCCTGGCCCCGGCTTTCCATCGCAGACATTACAAGCGCGACGAAGTTATCTACTATCAGGGAGATCCGGGATTGGGTCTGTATGTAGTAGAATCAGGTTCGGTAACGCTCGCGTTTGAAGAAGGTACCGGCGATGTTTACGATGCTATTACACTTGGGCCAAACCAGACATTCGGGATCGTTTCCACGTATGGTGATATCAGGAGGCAGGAGACAGCCCGAGCAGTAACTCAGACTTCGGTCCTTGGCTTATTTGCACCGGAGTTGAAGTCTGTAATTCGGCGTAAACCCGCTCTCGGCGCGGCCGTGCTGCTACTGCTGGTTCAGCACATCGCAGAGTTTCATGTCTCTTTTGTCGAGCGCCTGTCAGCATCAACAGATTCAGCCACCGTCCTCGACACTCTGATGGAAATTGAGGCCAAGGCGGCGAGTGGTTCAGTGTCATCTCAGAATTGACGAATAACAGGCCTCACTTACATCCGCCTACCGAGTAATAATGATTCAACAAGGAGCAACCACAACGGTTGAGATAGAACGATTCGGCGACAAAGGGAAATCGATAGCTCACGTCGACGGTCTCGCCATTATGGTGAACGGAGGTGTCCCGGGTGATAAGGTTGTCATCAAGATCAGGCGCAAGAAGCGTCGGTACGCCGAGGCAGAAATTGTCAAGGTCTTAACGCCGAGCAACCTCAGGACCGACCCGCGGTGTCAGCATTTCGGGACATGCGGTGGCTGCAAATGGCAGCATGTTGAATATGAAGCTCAGTTGGAAGCGAAGCGAACAGGGATTCATGATGCCCTCGAGCGCATGGGGAAAGTTGTTGACCCTGTGGTTCATAAGCCCGTAGGAGCGAAGGAGATTTACTACTACCGCAATAAAATGGAGTACTCGTTCGGCAGCCGACGCTGGTTGACCTATGCGGAAATCGAGTCTGGTGTCCGATTTGACGTATCCGTTTATGGTGGCTTCCACGTCTCGGGTAATTATGAGAAAATTCTGGACCTGAACGAGTGCCATCTGCAAGACACTATCAGTTATGAAGTGCTGGCTGAAGTCAGGGCACTGGCTCGCGCTGAAGGATGGACGGCATGGGACGTGCGAGACCAAACGGGTTTCCTGCGTCACCTTGTGGTGCGTACGAGTGCATCATCAGGAGAGGTCATGATTAACCTCGTGACGAATGGCGCCAATGATGAGCGAATGCTTCTCGTGGATAATCTTCTTAAAAAGAAATATCCTCGCGTTTCGACTTTCGTCAATACAATTAACACCGGCCTCGCGCAGACGTCATACGGCGAGGAAACGATCGTACGCTTCGGATCCGGAAAGATCGTCGACAAGATTGGCAAGTACTCGTTTGAAATTTCTCCCGCGGCATTTTTCCAGACGAATACCGCTCAGGCTGAACAATTGTACAACGCTGTTTTACAAGTCACAAATCTGCAGCCCGACGATCATGTCTATGACCTCTATTGCGGGGCCGGAACCATCTCACTGTACGTTTCGGAATTCGTGAAACGCGTCACCGGTGTTGAAGTCATAAAGTCAGCTGTCGACAACGCCATTTCGAATGTCAAGTTGAATGATGTAAAGAACTGTGACTTCGTACTGGGCGACATGTTGAAGGTGTTGAATGCGGGTTTCTTTGAAGAACACGGGAAACCGGATGTTGTCATCGTGGATCCTCCTCGTTCAGGAATGCATCCCAAAGTTGTTCAACGATTGTCTGATTTGAGGCCTGCGAAGTTGGTTTATGTCAGCTGCAATCCACGGACCCAGGCACGCGACATAGAATTGTTTGGAGATGGGTGGCATGTTGGAGAATCTCAACCCGTCGATATGTTTCCTCATACCCATCATGTCGAAAATGTTGTCCTGATGACTCCGCGAACCTGATATGACTAGGGCACCGAGAAGAGCATTTGTCACCGGGGGAACCGGCTTTGTGGGTAGCCACCTTGTCGAGGCCTTGCTCAAACGTGGCTACGAAGTCTCATGCCTGGTTCGGAGCGAACCGAAGTGGCTGGATGGCCTGCCCGTAACGTTCGTTAAAGCAGATCTGTCGGGGAGTGCAATACTGTGTCAGGCGCTTCGCGACACTACGCATGTTTTCCATGTTGCCGGCTTGACTCGTGCGCGGAATGAAGCAGAATTGGATGCAGCGAATGTTAAGGGAACGATCGATTTTCTTAAAACTGTTTTTCGATGCGCGCCGGGAGCGGAAAAAATTCTGGTAACGAGCTCGCTTGCGGCAGTCGGGTTCAGTGAAAGGTTGATAGCAACTGAATCGAGTCCACTGAGACCGATATCAGCGTACGGAAGGAGTAAGGCCCGCATGGAGCAAGCTATTGCCTCGCTTCTAAAAGAGCAGACTCAACATTCACGTCCACCGGTAGTGGTGGTCCGCCCACCCGCCGTCTATGGCCCGCGCGAAAAAGATATCTTCACGTTTTTCAAAATGGTTGCGGCAGGCATAGTCCCAATGGTGGGTTCGGGTTCTCAACCGGAGATTAGCCTGGTACACGTGCAGGATCTGGTTGATGGAATGATCCAGGCTGCTGAGCATCCAAATACCGGAGGCGAGACGTATTTTATTGGCAGCGAAGACCAGTACAGCTGGCAGGATGTGAAAACGGCCACCCTGGCGGCTCTGGGAAAGAAAAGGGCGCTGACGATCCCGGTTCCAAGGGATATGGTGACGACGGTAGGGTCGGTAGTCGAGTTTGGGGGTAGGGTGCTTGGAAAGTACCCGCCATTAAACGAAGAGAAAGCAACCGAAATTCTTAAGGCGTGCAAGATGTGCAGCGTGGCCAAGGCAGTCAACGATTTCGGTTTCCAACAGAATATTTCATTGGAAGCTGGATTGAAGGATACCATTGAGTGGTATCAGAAGAATGACTGGCTATGATGCAGCGTGTAAATTGACATAGAATATAACGCGGTCAAGGAAATGATTCGGATCAAGCCATTGGCTGGGTCGTAACCCGATGCCGCACCACACAACACTATAATAGTACTTCCGGCATGTTAGGATTCAACACCGGTTACATCGAGGAATTGTACAGGCAGTATCTCGAAGACCAAGGCAGTGTCAGTGAAAACTGGCAAGAGTTTTTCGCCGATTATAAACCGAGCGAAGCGTTTCAGGCAGCCACCGATGCCCGAAACGAGATCGTTCAAAAGGCGGCAAGCGCAACAGTAACTGCGATTCCTGCCGGAGGGGCGCCCGCTCAAAGCGGTGATGGTTCGGTTGCAGAACCGGAAGTCAGCAAGTCGCCGATTCCAGACGACGCGGAGGTTATCCCGTTGCGGGGGCCGGCAGCGAAGATAGCCGAGAATATGGAGGCAAGTCTCGGCGTACCGACCGCCACGTCGGTCCGGACGTTCCCGGTCAAGCTGATGGCTGAGAATAGAGGCCTCATCAACTCTTATCAGAAGACTGTCGGCGGTGAGAAAGTGTCTTTCACTCATCTCATCGGCTGGGCTATTGTTCGTGCAATGTCCGAATATCCAGCTATGAATTCTACATATCGAGTAGAGGACGGCAAGCCGCAGCACATCATTGCGAGCAGGGTCAACCTGGGATTAGCCATTGATATCGAGCGGCGTGGTCGCCGAAGTCTCATGGTTCCGAATGTGAAAGACGCGGCGTCGATGACATTTCCACAGTTCCTTGGAATTTATAATGACTTGGTGAAGCGAGCCCGTGATGGCAAGCTGGAGATCGCGGACTTCGACGGCACTACGGCTACGTTGACGAATCCGGGAATGATCGGTACTTCACTCAGCGTTCCGCGGCTCATGGAAGGGCAGGGTGTTATTATTGGCGTCGGTGCCATCGGCTATCCCGAGAATTACTACGCATTCCCTCCGGAAGTTGTCAGCCGCACGGGCGTGTCGCAGGTGATGACGATCACTTCCACGTATGACCACCGTGTCATCCAGGGCGCGACCAGCGGAGCCTTCCTTGCGCACATCGCAGGACTGTTGCTGGGAGAAGATGGGTTCTATGAGAAAATATTTGCGGAACTGGGTGTTCCGTACGCTCCCTATAAGCTCGCAAAGGACACGACGCCGCAAATAGGACCGGGTTCGGCGACCGACGAGATGGAGATGACGCGCAAACAAGCACGCGTCCTCCAACTCATTCGTGCTTACCGAGTCCGAGGGCATCTGCAGGCCGATATCAATCCACTTGGCTACGAATGGATTTATCATCCGGAACTTGACCCGGCTACGTATGGACTTACCATCTGGGATCTGGACCGTCAGTTTGTTACTGGAGGTCTCGGTGGCGAGGAGGTTCTGCCCTTACGGAAGATTCTTGACATTCTCAGGTCGACATATGCTCACAAGGTCGGTATCGAGTACATGCACATTTCGGACCCGGGCGAAAAGAAGTGGATCCAAACGCGTCTTGAGCCAATTGCGGAAGAGAGTGGACTCACGTCTGACGACAAACGTCGGATCCTGGCCAAGCTGAATGCTGCCGAAGCTTTCGAGAAATTTCTCCACACCAAGTTTATCGGACACAAGAGATTTTCTCTGGAGGGTTCGGAGACAATGATTCCGATGCTCGACGCCATTCTGAATGACTCCGCGAAAGCCGGAGTTAGAGAGGTGGTTATCGGAATGGCTCACCGCGGGCGACTGAACGTGCTTGCGAATATTCTCCAGAAACCGTACGAAGTAATCTTCTCGGAATTTGAAGGGAGCATCGACCCCAATACCACGCAGGGTTCAGGTGACGTTAAATACCACCTCGGATTCAACGGCGTCCACATGACGCCAGATGGCAGGAATGTTGAGCTGACACTCGCATCCAATCCGAGCCACCTTGAAGCAGTGAATCCCGTTGTCGAAGGTATGGTTCGGGCCAAGCAGACGCGCATTAGTCTGGAAGAAGGAGATGGTGCCGATCTTGAGTATATCGATGCGGTAATCCCCGTTCTCATTCACGGTGATGCGGCCTTTGCAGGTCAGGGTGTCGTTGCTGAAACCCTGAATCTTAGTCAGCTTCCAGGGTATCGAACGGGTGGGACCATCCATCTCGTTATTAACAACCAGATCGGTTTTACGACGACCCCCCAGATGGCCCGCAGCTCGACGTACGCGACCGATGTTGCGCGAATGATTCAGGCACCGATATTCCATGTTAACGGTGACGATCCTGAAGCATGTATTCGTGTCGTAAAGCTCGCGCTTGAGTATCGACAGGAATACAATAAGGATGTCGTTATCGACATGTTGTGCTATCGGGTTCACGGTCATAACGAAGGCGACGAACCGACGTATACGCAGCCACTCCTGTACAAAAAGATCGAGGCGAAACGTTCGGTCAGGAAGCTCTATACCGAGGCCTTGCTAGGTCGCGGTGAGATGGAGCCGGAAGAGGCGGAGCAAATGTTGGCGGATTATCGATCGCACATGCAAGCAGCCTTCGAAGCGACAAAAGAGATTCATGACAAGGACGCTGAGCGAGAAGTCGTACTAGATGATGACGCGGAGGACGAACCACTGGAAGTTGTCGAAACGGGTGTCAGTGCCGATGTGTTGGAGTCGATAAAGGCGGCTATCCTTCATCAGCCGGAAGGCTTCAACACGCATCCGAAGTTGCTGAAGCAATTCCAGCGTCGTGCAAAAGCCTTTGATGAAAACAAAATAGATTGGGGCTTCGGTGAGGCGCTTGCGTTTGGGTCGCTACTTCTGGAGGGTACCAATGTCCGATTGGCAGGCCAGGATTCACGCCGTGGAACGTTCAGTCACCGACATTCAGTCGTTGTGGATCAGAAGACGGGAGAAGAATACGTTCCGTTGAATCACATCCGGGACGAGCAAGGCCTCTTCATGACACATGATTCTTTCCTGTCAGAATATGCTGCCTGCGGTTTCGAGTACGGCTTTTCGGTCGTCGACAAATCTGCTCTGGTAATCTGGGAAGCACAGTTCGGGGACTTCGCGAATGGGGCGCAGATAGTGTTTGACCAGTTCCTTTCTTCCGGACAAGAGAAATGGGGAACGTCCAGCAGCCTGGTTTTACTGTTGCCACACGGGTACGAAGGTCAGGGACCGGAGCACTCTTCCGCACGCCTTGAAAGATTCCTGCAGTTGTGTGCAGAGAACAACATGAATGTCTGCAACTTTACGACACCGGCTAACCTGTTTCATGCTTTACGTCGCCAGGTGGCGCGCGTTGCAAAGTCGCCATTGGTAGTCATGTCGCCAAAAAGCTTGCTCCGCCATCCGAGTGTTGTTTCGACACGCGAAGATTTTATGTCAGGTGGCGTAAAAGAAGTCATCCCGGCGTCGGCGGATCCGTCGACAGTGAAGAAGGTGCTCTTCTGCAGTGGAAAGATTTACTTTGATCTGATGGCGGCGTTGGAAGATAATGATGCCGCGCGTGATGCTGTGGCTGTCACGCGGGTCGAGCAGTTTTATCCGTTCCCTGAAGCAGACGTTAATGCAGAGCTGGACCGGTATGCGTCAGTACGCGATGTCGCCTGGGTTCAGGAGGAGCCAGCCAATATGGGAGCATGGTCTTTCATACAGCCGTTAATAGAAGAGATCCTTGAAAGTCGATGGAACAAGGATTGTGTGCAGTTGAAGTATCATGGACGACGCAAAGCTGCGAGTCCAAGTACGGGCAGCGCCAAAGTCCACCAGTTGGAGCAGGCCGCTATCATTGCCGAGGCACTGGCGTTCGAAAAATAGGGTAAACAAAAAAGGCTCTCCGGGAGGGAGAACCTTTCGAGATCGGAAAGATCAAAATTGGCCTAGTACATCCGGGATCGCTTGTGCGAGTTACGAGCGGCTTTCTGCCGGGCAAGGCGACGCTCTTCCGAAGGTTTAGTGTAGGCCATATTAGCTCTGTAAATACGAAGGACGCGACTGCGGTTTACCGCACGCTTGAATCGACGCAATGCGCGATCGATTGATTCGTTATCTCTTACTTTTACGCCTACTGACAATGTAAACCTCCATTTTTTGATCTAGCATGGTAATATACGCCCTTATACATAGGTCAGCAAACAAATCTCCTTCTAAACACAAAATTTAAAACACGGTGGAATCGGTCGTGAGGATGGAAAAATGGCAATAACGAAGATTTTGATGGCTACCTCCAATAAGGGAAAACTTCGGGAGGTCAGGCATATGCTCGGATCAAGAGGTATCGAAGTAGTATCTCCAGAGGATCTTGGGATAACGAGTTTTGCTGACGAAGATTCTGAGACGCTTGAGGGAAATGCTCGCAAGAAAGCGACTCACTTGCACGCTATCGCTGGTATCCCGACGCTGGCAGACGATACGGGTCTCGAAGTGACGGCGCTTGGTGGAAGGCCTGGAGTCTACTCTGCCCGATTCGCCGGTCCTGACGAAGACGCTGAGGCAAACAGAAGACTATTGTTATCCGAAATGATGTCCCAGGATGATCGAAGTGCAAGGTTTCGAACTGTGCTGGCATTTGTCGACAGCGAGAAGACGCATGTTTTTGAAGGTTCGTGCGACGGTTTCATTTTAAAAGGTGAGCGAGGCGCAGGCGGCTTCGGGTACGACGCTCTCTTTCGGCCAGCTTCGTCGACGTTGTCGTTCGCCGAAATGTCTGTCGAGGAAAAGAATGCAGTGAGCCATCGCGCACGGGCACTCGCGCGATTCGTAGAATTTATTGACAGAGAAAGTTAATGGTCGCGCTGGTTCAAAGGGTGCGCTCGGCGTCAGTGTCAATCGATGGGGAAATAGTCGGGCAAATCAATGGCGGCCTGTGCATCCTGCTCGGCATTCATCGAGACGATTCTCAACGCGAAGTGCAGTGGGTTGCCAGGAAGTGCGCCGCACTCAGGATATTTTCCGACGACGACGGAAAGATGAACCGGTCCCTGATCGATGTTGGTCTCAACGCCCTGATCGTGTCGCAGTTTACCCTGTACGGTTCCGTCGAACGCGGGAATCGGCCATCATTCGAGTCTTCTGCAACGCCTGATGTTGCCGTACCGCTGTACGAAGCATTTGTCAGCGAAATGGAAAGGCTTCTGAACAAGAAGGTCCCAACCGGCCGGTTTGGCGCCATGATGGATGTGGAACTGATCAACGATGGTCCTGTCACGATTTGGGTGGAGAAAAAAGCCGGATAGGCGGTGTTAGAAGATTGATCAGCGGTTGAACCATAGCATCTCCCATTCGTAGAGATGAACCAGTCGAGACAACTCATTTAGGGCTTTTCACTTGTTTACAGACGATTTTGGACGGCAGCACACCTATCTCCGGATTTCGGTCACGGAGCGTTGCGATCTGAGATGCAAATATTGCATGCCCGCAGACGGAGTTGCGCTGACACCCCGCGATCAGGTGCTTTCGTTTGAGGAAATAGTCCGTCTTGCCAACATTTTTGTGAAGGGCGGAGTTACCAAGATTCGTTTGACAGGTGGTGAACCACTGGTCCGCAAAGATCTCGATAGTCTCGTTGGAATGATTGCGAAGATCGATGGTCTTGAGCATCTGGCGATGACGACAAACGGCATGCTGCTGGAGCGCAAAGCTACAGAGCTCAGAAAGAACGGGCTGCAGTCGCTGAACATCAGTCTCGATACGCTAAAGGCCGAACGCTTTGAGAGCATTACTCGAAGGAAGGGTTTGGACAAGGTGTTGCGGGCTATTGACGTCGCGCTTGAGCTTGGTTTTTCCCCGGTGAAAATCAACTGTGTCGTTCTTCGGGGAGTGAACGAAGATGAGCTTTCTGATTTTGTGATGTTATCGCGCGATCGACCATTGCATATTCGATTTATCGAGTTTATGCCGTTTCAGGGTAATGAATGGAATCGCGACAGATTTATTTCCTACTCGGACATGAAGACGCTTATCGCCACGGATGGTGTTGTTCTGGAGCGCATTTCCGATTCACCGAACGATACGGCCAAAAATTATCGGGTTGAGGACGGCCTGGGCTCAGTCGGTTTCATATCATCCATGAGTGACCACTTTTGCGGTTCATGTAATCGCGTACGGCTCACTGCTGATGGGCACTTGAAGGTATGCTTATTCGGAAACGCGGAAGTAAGCTTAATGGAAATGATGCGGTCTGGTTCGTCGGATGATGATATCTCCGATGCTATTCAGGCTGCAGTTACCAGGAAGAAGGCGTCGCACAATGGCATGGATAATCTTGCCCGTGAGGATAATCGCCCAATGATATTAATAGGCGGCTAGCAAATGATGCTTGTACAAAGACAGACTTTGCAGCTTGCCCAAGGCGTCCGGTCATACTATCTTGATCTGGCTCTCTTTTACACGAACAAACCTATAGTGAAGACATAGTGATGGATGAAGTCCCATACTTGACCCACGTCGATCCAGACGGGGGAGTGAAAATGGTGGACGTCTCTGCAAAACCGGAGAGCGTTAGAACTGCTGTTGCCACTGGTAAAGTAATCGTAGGCGAACTGGCCTATCAACGAATAAGCGAAAACAAAATTGCCAAAGGAGATGTCCTGTCATTGGCTCAAATCGCGGGCATCATGGGTGCCAAGCAAACGAGTAAGCTTATTCCGCTGTGCCATGACGTTTCCCTGAAGGGGGTTGATGTCGAGTTGACGCTCAACGAAGAAGATTTCAGTATCGACGTACGAGCATTTACGAAGAGCTTCGGGCCGACTGGCGTCGAGATGGAAGCACTCACTGCAGTGTCGATAGCGTCGCTGACGGTATACGACATGTGCAAGTCTGTCTCCAAAGATATAGAGATTACCAATATTCATCTGCGAGCAAAGACGGGTGGCCAGAGCGGCGACTATCTGCGCTCTGATAACTAACCGCGGCTCCAATGGAAGACATTTTGCTTGCACCAGGTATTCTGATTATCGCTTTGCTGATAATCGGTCTTATTATCTTCTTGTATTTCATTCCGGTAGGCCTCTGGGTCACTGCGTATTTCTCTGGCGTAAAACTCAAGCTGGTTCGTGACCTGGTTGGTATGAGACTCCGGAAGGTGCCGCCCGCCGGACTCGTGCGAACGCACATTACGGGTCACAAGGCTGGCCTCAATTTGAGTATGCCGCAACTTGAAGCTCACTATCTATCGAGTGGTGATGTCGCCAAAGTTGTGAATGCTTTAATTTCGGCGGACAAGGCAAACATCGACCTCTCGTTCGAGCAGGCTGCTGCCATCGATCTTGCAGGTCGCGATGTTTATGAAGCTGTCCAGGTATCGGTCAACCCGAAAGTTATTGAGACACCTCCTGTTTCCGCAGTTGCGAAGGACGGTATTCAACTGAGGGCTGTTTCTCGCGTAACACTCCGAGCCAACATCGACAGGCTGGTCGGGGGTGCGGGTGAAGAGACGATCATTGCAAGAGTGGGCGAGGGGATTGTTTCTACAATCGGTTCTGCAAACTCCTACAAAGATGTCCTTGAGAATCCAGATTCGATATCGAAAGTGGTTTTGTCCAAAGGTCTGGATTCTGGAACGGCTTTCGAAATTCTGTCGATTGACATTGCTGACGTCGATGTTGGAGACAACATTGGCGCCAAGTTGCAGACCAACCAGGCTGAGGCCGACTTGCAGGTAGCGAGGGCGAAAGCAGAAGAACGCAGGGCTGCTGCCGTTGCGAAGGAACAGGAAATGCGTGCCGCAGTCGAGGAGGCTCGGGCAAGTGTTGTCAGCGCTGAAGCAGAAATTCCCCGGGCAATTGCAGATGCGTTCCGTTCAGGTAACCTCGGTGTCATGGACTACTACAACATCCGCAATATCCAGGCAGATACAAAAATGCGCGATTCGATCGGGTCCGACGATGACTCCGACGAGTAAGGATGGCTGAAAACGTTATGACCAGCGCTGCGGCGGTTAATCTTTCGGAGTTAATCTCGTTCAGTGTTATCGGTATCGCTACTACGACACAACAGTTGACCCACGCTGTTGCCGGTGAAGCCTCGGATGATCTGGAGCTGATCGCCGAAGAGTCGCTTGCATTAGCTTCTGTAACAACTGCGCGAGTTCTTGAGATTGAAGGCAAGGGGAGATCGGAGGTGGCCGCTAATGTATTGCCCACAATATTGAAGGTGCCGTTTACGTATCTCGACTACATTCTTGGCTCGGAAGTCCTGCAGGCACCGGAAGGAACCGCAATACCAGAAGTGCAGACAACCTTCGATCGAATTTCCCGCAAGATGAATTTCTATTTCTCACACTTTGTACCGGGCTCCTATCCCGGGCCAAAGATCGTCAACGAGAAGATGGCGTTGTGGATGGGTAGAATCAGTTCGCCGGGTCTACACGAACATCCGATTCAGCGACTCGAGCGCCTGGAGGTCGTTGCTGTCCTGAATCGACATCTCAAACTTGTGCGCGAGTTCGCCAGGCAACAGCTTGGGGAATCTGAGTAGGAAAGAAATGGTACGAATGTCGTTAATCGTTTCAAATCGCGCGGGGGCCACCACTCCTCCTCCCCAGTAGCAAGCTAACTCGTTTCAGCCTAACCTTCATGAGGATAGGATTAGCATTGCATTAGAAACGAACGGCAAGCGCATCGCATATCACACGACTATACGGCCGGAACGTCCAATTCACTCGTAAGTGGGCCCAATGAAGGGGGCAGGGTCAACCGAACAAGGTCAATCCTGTTTGCAGAGGATTGCAGGACAATTAGCTTGTATCCAGCAACCTCAAATTCCTGTCGCGTAGTTGGAATCGTTCCGAGATGTTCAAGGATGAAGCCCGCGATCGTTTCGTAGTCTCCCGCCGGCATCTCAATACCATGACGATCTTTCAGAGTATCCAATTCAACGCGCCCGCTCACAACAAACGTGTCATCGGAAATCTTCCGAATAACGTTATCCTCGACGTCAAACTCGTCCTGGATGTCGCCAATTAGCTCTTCAAGAAGATCCTCAAGAGTAACAAGCCCGGCCATCCCCCCATACTCGTCGAGGACGATTGCTAGAGAAATGTTAGCATCGAGAAACTCGCGTAGCAACTCGAGTGACTTTTTAGATTCCGGTACAAACTGAACGGGCCTGATGATTTCTGACAATTCTCCGGGCGATTCAAAAAGGTCGTAGGCCATCACAATACCTACGATGTTGTCTATGTTTTCCTGATAGACAGGAAGTTTCGAAAAACCGGACTCGATGAACTGTTGGCGCAGAGAGGTGATAGAGGTCTTTTCATCAACAGCCGTCACGTCCGTCCGCGGTACCATCGACTCCTTCACTTTCATCGATTCCATCTCGAACAATCGGTTCAAGAATTCGCTTTCTTCCTCGTCAAGTTCCAGTTCACCGCTCTCTGCACTCTCTCGAATGATAATCTCGAAATCACGTTTCATCATCTGCGTCATTGTCTCGGCTTCCACACCGAACAATTTGATGATACCCGAAGCGGTCCACCCGGCGATTTTAATCAGGGGCGAAAAGAGGTAGTAGGTGATTCTGAGAGGAACGGCGAAGGCAATGACCGTACGAGACGGGACTTCTCGCAGAATTGACTTCGGAATTATCTCCCCGAATAAAAGCACAATTGATGACGCAAGAAAAGTCTGGGTAATCAAAATAGAGACATCAGTTGCCGTCTCCGAAAATCCAGCACCCACATAAAAAGAGTGCAGCGGCGGTTCGAGGAAGATCGCCA